>NZ_JBWKEQ010000076.1:0-28864 GCF_056435365.1 Kitasatospora sp. NPDC043949
CCCCCCCCCCCCCCCCCCCCCCCCCCCCCCCCCCCCCCCCCCCCCCCCCCCCCCCCCCCCCCCCCCCCCCCCCCCCCCCCCCCCCCCCCCCCCGGACCCGGATCCGCTCAGTGGGCGGAGTGCTTCTCCGCTCCGCGGTGCCGGTGGCCCTTGAGCTCGGCGTGCATCGACGGGGCGGCGTGCCCCGCCGAGGCCGCCTGATCGCGGCCGCCGTGCCGGAAGGCGTCGGGCGCGGCGTACCCGGCGGTGGCGGAGGACATGGCGTCGGCGCGCAGCATCGGCACCAGCCGGGTGGGCGCGGTCGCCATGCCGCGGCGCTCCAGCAGTTCCTGGGTGCCCCGGCGGAGCTGGGCAGTGCTGCCCGGTGTTCGCCTGGTCATCGTCGGCCTCCCTTCGGCGGTCACCGGCGGGACGGATGTCGACCGGAGGGGCCGGGGGCCGCGCGGGCGTTATGTCCGGATTTTATCCGGGTTGCGCCCGGATGCCACCGGAAACGGGCCCCGGCTTCCCCGGACCGGCCCGATCCGCGGGACGCGCCCCGCGCCGGGCCTCAGCCCATGACCTCGTGGACGAAGCACCAGCGCCAGTCCTCGCCCCGCTCGTACGAGCGGATCACCGGATGCGAGGTGTTGTGGAAGTGCGCGGTGGCGTGCCGCTGCGGCGAGAAGTCGCAGCAGCCGATGTGGCCGCAGTCCAGGCAGATCCGCAGGTGCACCCAGTCCCGGCGCCCCTGGGCCAGGCAGTCGGCGCAGCCGTCGGCCGGGGGGAGGGGCTCGATGTCCTGGGGGGCCGCGGCGAGGTCTTCGCAGGCACTCATGCCCGCAGGGTAGTGACGGCCCGGCCGGCCCCGGCCTCAAGACACGCCGCGCGCCCGGTCGGCCTTCCCGACGCCAGGGTGGTACCGCCGTACCCAGGAACGCGGATCCCGGGAGGGCCGCACCCGGGACGCACACGGCCCTGGGCGAACCTCCGCCGCCCGCACACAGTTGTCGTCGTCAGCCCCACCACCCTCCCAGGCCCAGGAGCCACCGATGAGCTACCCCGCCCTCGCCGCCCGCACCGCCGTCGTCACCGGAGCCGCCAGCGGCATGGGCGCGGCCACCGCCCGCCTGCTCGCCGCCCACGGCGCCCGGGTCGCCCTGCTCGCCCGCCGCACCGACCGCCTCGACACCCTCGCGGCCGAGCTCACCGCCGCCGGCGGCCAGGCCCTCGCCGTCACCGCCGACATCACCGACCAGGCCTCCGTCGACGCCGCCGCCAAGGCCGTCCACGACGCCTACGGCCGGGTCGACCTGGTGGTCAACAGCGCCGGCGTGATGCTGCCCAACCCCCTCGCCGACGGCCGGACCGACGAGTGGACCCGCATGGTCGACACCAACCTCACCGGCGCCCTGCGGATCATCCGCGCCTTCGCCGACGACCTCACCGCGGCCGCCGCCGACGGCCGGGCCGCCGACCTGGTCAACGTCTCCTCCATCGCCTCGCGCGTCGTCTTCCCCAACTACGCCGTGTACAGCGCCACCAAGGCCGCGCTCACCCAGCTGTCCGCCGCCCTGCGCTCCGAACTCAGCCCCCGCGACGTCCGGGTCAGCTCCATCGAGCCCGGCCTGACCGACACCGAACTCGGCGGCCACATCGACAACCCCGCCCTGCGCGAACAGCTCGGCGGGATGTTCGCGGCCATCCCCGCACTCACCGCGGAGGACCTCGCCGACCTGATCGCCTACACCGTCAGCCGCCCCCGGCACGTCAACCTGAGCCACACGGTCGTCGTGCCGACCCGGCAGGCGTAGGGCCTCCCTCGGACTCCCCCGATCCGGGCCGGCTTCCGGGCTCCGGCTCCACCATCGGGGGAGGCATGGGAGCATGCCACCCGTGGCGATCGTGACGGGGAGAACGAACGGCGACACCGGCGGTGGCGACACCGCCGGCACGCCCGCACCGGCGGACACCGGCATACCGGCGAGCGCCGGAGCCGGCCGGGGCCCGGCCCGGGCGGTGTCCGAACCCGGCCGGATCCGGCAGCCCGTCGCCCTGATCCGGCTGCTCACCGGGCTCATCGCCATCGCCCTCACCCTGCTGCTCGCCGACTACGCCCGGGCCACCACCGGCGGCATCGCCGCCGACGTGGCCGAGGCCGCCGAACTGGTGCCCCGGCCGCTCGCCGGCCTCGCCGGCGGCCTCACCACCGCCGCCGTGCTGCTGGTGCCCGTCGTCCTCGCCGCCCGCCGCCTCCTCGGCCCCGATCGGCGACGCGCCCTCCAGCAGGTCTCCGACGGCCTGCTCGCCGCCGTCCTCGCCTACGGCGCCACCCTGCTCCTCGACCTGTGGGCCGACGGCGTCGCCCCCGTCTCCCTGCTCGCCGCCCTCACCCAGGCCCTACCGGGCGGCGCCCTCGGCCACACCGAGCCCGTCTACGGCTACCTCGCGCCCGTCCTCGCCTTCATGACCGCCTCCGGCAACCGCGAACACCGGGCCCCCTGGGCCGTCCTCGCCCTCTCCGGCCTCGCCGGACTCGCCGGCGGGTACGCCACCCCCACCGCCCTGCTGCTCGGCCTGCTCATCGGCTGGACCGGCGCCCACGGCACCCTCTACGCCGTCGGCACCCCCGACCCGCTGCCCAGGCCCGGCGAGATCCTCCGGGCCCTGCGCGAGAGCGGCCTGCACCCGGCCGAGGCCCACCCCGCCGGGCCCGACCGCTACCTGGTCCGGCAAGCCGACGACCGGCCCGACCTCGACGTCCAGCTCCTCGACCGGCAAGCCGTCACCGCCGCCGCCGTCCAGCGCGCCTGGCGCCGCCTGCGGCTGCGCACCGCCCCCCACCCCCGGGCCCTGCGCTCCCCCCGCGCCGGCCTCGAACACGAGGCGCTCGTCACCTACGCGGCCCTCGCCGCCGGCGTCCGCACCCGCCGCATCGCCGCCACCGCCGGCCTCGGCCAGGACACCGCCCTCATCGCCTACGAACACCTCCCCGGACGCACCCTCGACCGGCTCCCCGACGAGGAGATCACCGACGACCTGCTGGCCGACGCCTGGCGGCAGCTCGCCCGCCTCCAGCGCCGGGAGACCGCCCACCGGGCGCTCGTCCCGTCCTCGCTGCTGGTGGACGCGACCGGCGCGGTGCACCTGGTCGACTTCGCCGACGGCGACATCGCGGCCAGCGAACTCGTGCTGCGCTGCGACATCGCCCAGCTGCTCACCACCCTCGCCCTGCGGGCCGGCGCGGCCCGCTCCGTCCACACCGCTGTCACCGTCCTCGGCGCCGACACCGTCGAGGCCGCCCTCCCCCTCCTCCAGCCCATCGCGCTCGCCCGCACCACCCGCCACGCCCTCAAGCACACCGCCCGCCCGACCGCCGCCGCCCGCACGGACGGCCCGGCAGGCCCCGGGCCCGACGAGGCCGCCGCCGGCGGGGGCGGGCTGCTGGAGGAGATCCGGGCGGAGGTGCTGCGGACCAGGCCGCAGGCGGAGGTGCGGCCGGTGCGGTTGGAGCGGCTGCGGCCGCGGACCCTGCTGGCGGTGGTGGGCGGGGTGGTGGCCGGGTGGCTGCTGATCCCGCAGCTGTTCGCGGCCGAGGACAACCCGATCTCGGCGGTGGCCGACGCCGATCCGGCGTGGCTGGCGCTGGCGCTGCTGGCGGCGGCGCTGAGCCACGTGACGGCGGCGATGGGGTTCGTCGGGTTCGTGCCGGAGCGGCTGGACTTCCGCAACGCGGTGCTGGCGCAGCTGGCCGGGGCGTTCGTGAAGCTGGTGTCGCCCGGGGGCGTCGGCGGGATCGCGCTGAACACCCGGCTGTTGCAGCGGGCCGGGATCCCGACCGCGCAGGCGCTGTCCAGCGTCGGGGTGGGGCAGTTGATCGGCCTGGTGCTGCACCTGCTCCAGCTGGGCGCCTTCGTCTACCTGCTGGACCTGCAACCGGGCGGTTCGGAGCTGGACGCGCTGCCCGCCGTGGTGGGCGGGCTGGCGGGGGCGGCGGCGCTGCTGGCGGTGGTGTCGGCGGTGCCGCCGGCCCGGCGCTGGCTGGCGGCGCGGCTGCGGCCGCTGACCACCGAGGTGCTGCCGCGGCTGCTGGACCTGCTGCGCAGCCCGGCCCGGCTGGCGGTGGGACTGACCGGGCAGCTGCTGGTGTCGATCTGCCTGATCGGCTGCCTGTACTGCTGCACCCGGGCGATCGGCCGGGAGCCGTCCTTCGCCTCGGTGGCGGTGGTGTTCCTGGTGGGCAACGCGGCGGGCAACGTGGCGCCCACCCCGGGCGGGGCCGGCGCGGTGGACGGGGCGCTGATCGCGCTGCTGCAGCAGACCGCGTCGATGGAGAAGGGCGGCGCGCTGGCGGCGGTGGCGACGTACCGCCTGCTGACGCTGATCCTGCCGGTGCTGCCGGGCTGGGCGGCGATGACCTGGCTGCAGCGCCGCCGGGCGCTGTAGGGCCCCGGACAGCGCGCGCACCCCGGACGGCGCCCCGGACCGGGCCCGGCGGCGGCTACTCGCGGTACTCGTCCTCGTCGAGCTGGACGACGCGGCTCTGCTCGGCGGCGTCGGCGACATCGGTGGCCGGGTCGGCTCCGACGGCCCGGCGTTCGGCCACCTCGTCGTACTCGTCGCCCTCGGGTGCCTCGTCGTCGGGTTCGACGGTCTCGACGGCCTCGTCGATCAGGTAGTCCTCGTGATTCTGCGGCATGGCGTCCGTCCTCACTGTTCGGAGGCACTGTCCGGAGGCTCCCACGGGCGCGGGGGCGGTACTGGCAGTATCCGTCGCCGGGCGGCCGGGCGCGATTGCGCCGCGGCGGCCCCGCGGCGCCCGGGCCGCCGGCCGGCACGGAACGCGCCGCAGGCCACCGGGGGTACGATCGGTGCCGTACCAAGGGCTTACCCACACCCACCCGGTGGCCCCGAGGCCCTTACGAACGACGGGGAAATCATGTCCGGCTCGCACTACTTCACCGGTGCACCCGAGGTCGCCAGCGAGCGCCGGCCGATCACGGTCTCCCTGCCGGACCTCACCCTCGAACTGACCACCGACACCGGAGTGTTCTCGCGCGGCCGGCTCGACCCGGGCACCCGGATCCTGCTGGAGCACGCCCCGCAGCCGCGGGTGCGCGGCCCGATCCTGGACGTCGGCTGCGGCTACGGCCCGATCGCGCTGACCTGGGCGAGCCGGCGCAGGCGGCTGCCGGTCTGGGCGGTGGACGTGAACGAGCGCGCGCTGGAACTGGTGCGGCTGAACGCCGAGGCGCTGCGGCTGGGCAACGTCCAGGCCGCGCTGCCCGAGGACGTCCCGCAGGACGTGCGGTTCGCCACCATCTACTCCAACCCGCCGATCCGGATCGGCAAGGCCGCGCTGCGCCGGCTGCTCACGCACTGGCTCGGCCGGCTGACCCCGGACGGCTCGGCGTTCCTGGTGGTGCAGAAGCACCTGGGCTCGGACTCGCTGCAGAAGTGGCTGAACGAGCAGGGCTACCCGACCACCCGGGTCGCGTCGGTCAACGGGTTCCGGATTCTGGAAGCACGACCCCGCCCGGAGCCGGGCGAGGGCACGGAGAGTGGACGGGGAACGTCGTCGTGAAGCAGTTGCGCGGGACCGAACTGAAGCGACTGCACCGCTCGTGGCGGCGCAGCAACGAGTTCCGGCTCGCGATGATCCTGGAGAACCTGCAGTCGCCGTTCAACGTCGGCTCGGTGGTCCGGACCGGGGCCGCGATGGGCGCCGAGAAGCTGTACCTGGCCGGGGAGACCCCGTCGGTGCGCTCCTCGGGCGCGCAGAAGGCCGCGATGGGCACCGACAAGTACCTGAAGGTGGAGCACTTCCCGACGGTCGCGGAGGCGGTCGCGGCGGCGAAGGCGGACGGCTTCAAGGTGGTCGGCCTGGAGCTGGCGGACGAGGCGGTGCCGATGTTCGCCGCCGAACTGACCCCGGCGGTGGCCTTCGTGCTGGGGCACGAGGACCGCGGGATCACCCCCGACGCGCTGGCGCTCTGCGACCAGGTGGTGTTCGTACCGCAGCTGGGCCGGGTCGGCTCGCTGAACGTGTCGGCGGCCGCGACGGTGGCCTGCTACGAGGCGCGCCGCCAGGGGTACGCGATCAGCGGCACCCCGGACGGCACCGACCTCGGCGACCTCGGCGGGGCCGACGACGAGTAGGACCTGATCCGATCCGGAGGGGTGTGCCGAAAGGCCACCCCTCCGGTCGTTTCCGCCCGGCGGTACGGGACGGTCGACCACGCCTGCGGGCCGGACCTCCCCGGCGTCCGCGGGGAGCTCGCCCCGGCCCCGCCGGCGGTGGTCAGCGCAGCGTCAGCTAAGCGTCAGCGCTCCAGGCGACTGTAGTTGGCATGACGTCGATCACGGCAGTCTCCAGCTGTCTTCCCGACACCATCCCGATCGCGCGCTTCCAACAGGAACTCCAGCTGACGGATGTGCAGCTCCGGCGCTACCAGCGCTTCTACGGGCTCTCCGAGGTGTGCCGCGACCCCGCGGCCACCGAGACCGAGCTGCTGCTGCGCGCCGCGACCAAGCTGGTGGAGCTGCGCGGGCAGGAACAGCGCGTCAAGTACGTCCTCCAGGCCCGCACGATGCCGTCGCCGCTGCCGTACCCGATGACCTCGCTCCGACCGATCCAGGTCGAGCTCGGCCTGGAGCACGCCGCCGGCTTCGTCGTCTCGCACCACGCCTGCGCCTCCGGGCTGCTCGCGCTGGACCTGGCGGGCACCCTGCTGGCCGCCGACCCGGATCCGAACGCGCTCGCCCTGGTCCTGGCCGGGGAGAAGGCGTGCACCACCCGGACGCAGTCCATCCCGGACGTCACCGTCATGGGCGAGGGCACCGTGGCCTTCCTGGTGAGCGCGGACCGTGCCGGCTCCGACCGGATGCTCGGCTACGCGACGCGCACCCACACCCAGTTCGGCGACGAGTTCATCATGGGCGACGCCGCCGCCAAGGAGTTCCAGGACCTGTACGGGCCCGGCCTGTGCGAGGTGATCGGCGCCGCCCTGGAGGAGGCCGGCTGCGGCCTCGACGAGCTGGCGCTCGTGCTGCCGCACAACGTCAACCGGCTGTCGTGGATCGGCGTCTGCAAGGCGCTCGGGCTGCCGCTCGACAAGGTCTTCCTCGACCTGGTCGGCGAGACCGGGCACTGCTTCTGCGCCGACCCCTTCATCAACCTGCAGAAGGCCACCGAGCTGGGGCGGCTGCGCCCCGGCGACCGCTACCTGATGACCAGCGTGGGGCTCGGGGCGACCTTCGCCGCGATGGTCCTGGAGCACTGACGGCCGCCCACCGGATCGGCCGTCCCCCGCAGTACCGGCGCACCCGCACCACCGCAGCACCGCAGTACCCGCGCACCCGCCGCACCGCGCCCGAGCGCACACGAGAAATGACGAGGTCGACATGCATCTACCGTCCTCCGGCTTCAGCGCGCGCCTCAAGCGCGCCGTGACCGGGTCCGCGGACACCCCGCTGGTGTTCCTGGGCAACTTCGAGGTGGAGAACCACTGGGCGCTCGGCGAGCCCGCGCTGCCCCGGGTCGCCTCGCACGCGGGCAGTGCGGTGGTGAACCGCATGGACGAGTTCGCGCTGCTGCTCGGCGGCAAGGACGACCACGTCGTGCTGAAGACCGCCCTGGACGAGGGCTACCGCGGCTACCTGGAGGGCCTCGGCCTGGAGCTGCCCACCGTGCACGTGGTGGCCGGCCAGGACCCGCAGCGCACCGTCAGCGAGGACGCCCTCGCCGACCCCGAGCTGCTGCGCGCGCTGTCCGCCGTCGCCGCCGAGGGCGCCCGGCTGACCGCGCACGGCATCTCCACCATCGAGGAGGAGCTGGCCGAGCGCACCGGGCTGCGGCTGGGCGCGCCGACCGCCGCGGTCTGCAAGCGGGTCAACAGCAAGGTGTACAGCCGCCGGCTCTCCGACGAGCTGGGCATCCGCCAGGCCCGCGGCTGGGCCTGCGAGACGCTGGAGGAGCTGGCCGAGGCGGTGGCCGCGGCCGGTGAACTGCTGGCGGCGGGCCGCAAGGTGGTGCTGAAGGACGCGTTCGGCGTGTCCGGCAAGGGCATCGTCGTGCTGGACTCCGAGGCCCGGCTGGGCCGGCTGCACCGGATGGCGGTCCAGCAGGCCGAGCGCGCCGCCAAGGCCGCGGGCGGGGCCCCGCGCACCGCGCTGGTGATCGAGGAGTGGGTCGCCAAGCGCTGCGACCTCAACTACCAGTTCACGGTGGGCCGGGACGGCTCCACGCACTTCGACTTCGTCAAGGAGCTGCTGACCGAGGGCGGCGTCCACAAGGGCCACCGAATCCCGGCCCGGCTGACCGACGGGCAGGTCGCCGAGATCGGGGCGACGGCGCTGCGGCTCGGCGAGCGGCTCGCCGCCGACGGCTACTACGGCGTGGTCGGCGTCGACGCGATGGTCGACCCGGACGAGGGCCTGTACCCGGTCATCGAGATCAACGCCCGCAACAACATGTCCACGTACCAGAACGTGGTGCACGAGGGCGGCCTGGCCGGGGCCGACGAGGTCGCCGTCGCCCGGCACTTCCCGCTGCGGCTGACCCGCCCGCTGCCCTTCGCCGAACTGGCCGAGGTGCTGGACGGGCTGCTGCTGACCGAGCGGGGACCGCGCCCGCGCGGCCTGTTCGTGAACAACTACGCCACGGTGAACGCCGCCGCGGGCACCGCCGCCGACACCGAAGCGGACGGCTTCGAGGGCCGGCTGTACGGCGTGCTCGTCGGTGCCTCCGACGAGGAGATCGAGGCGCTCGACACCGACATCACCCGCCGCCTCGCGGCCTACCCGGAACGGAGCTGACCGTGAGCGTCGCATTCGAGGTGCAGGGCCTCGGGATCACCGAGCTCGCCGAGGAGTTCGGCACCCCGCTCTACCTGTACGACGGCGAGGAGATCACCACCCGCTTCCAGGGGCTGCGCGAGGCGCTGCACCCGGCGCTGGAGGTCTTCTACTCGCTCAAGGCGAACCCCAACATCTCCGTCTGCGCGCTGCTGCACAGCCTGGGCTCGCGCGCCGAGGTGTCCTCGCTGACGGAGCTGGTCACCGCCCGCCGGGCCGGGGTCGAGCCGCGCGACATCATCTTCCTCGGCCCGGGCAAGAGCCGCGGCGAGGTGGCGGCCTGCCTGGACGAGGACATCCACGCGATCGTCTGCGAGTCGATCGGCGAGCTGGACCTGATCGACGAGGTGGCCCGCGAGCGCGGGATCACCGCCCGGGTCGCGCTGCGGGTCAACCCGAGCTTCTCGGTGAAGGGTTCGGGCCTGACCATGGGCGGCAAGCCGCGCCAGTTCGGCACCGACGAGGAGCTGCTGCTGGCCGAGGGCAAGGACCTCGCCGGCCGCTACCCCAACATCCGGCTGATGGGCGTCCAGGTGTACCTGGGCACCCGCATCCTGATCGAGGAGTCCGTCGTCGAGAACACCCGGCGGATCCTGGAGCTGGCCGAGCGCCTCTCCACCGAGCTGGGCTTCCCGCTGGAGACGGTCGACGTCGGCGGCGGCCTCGGCATCGCCTACTTCGACAACGAGAAGGACCTCGACGTCGCCGAGCTGACCGCCGGGCTCAACCCGCTGATCGCGGACTTCCGCACCCGGCACCCGGACACCCGCATGATCATGGAGCTGGGCCGCTTCCTGGTCGCCGCGTCCGGCACCTACGTCACCCGGGTGCGCTACACCAAGACCTCGATGGGCGAGAACTTCGCGGTCACCGACGGCGGCACCAACCACCACATGGCGGCCGTCGGCATCGGCTCGTACGTGAAGCGCAACTTCCCGATGGCCGCGCTGGAGCGGCTGGACGAGCCGGCCACCGAGCCCTGGCACATCACCGGTCCGCTCTGCACGCCCAACGACGTCATCGGCAAGAAGGTGCCGATGCCGGCGCTGCGGGCCGGCGAGCTGATCGGGGTGCAGCGCTCCGGCGCGTACGGGCCGACGGCCTCGCCGGTGCACTTCCTCAGCCACGGCTACCCGGCGGAGGTGCTCGTCCTGGACGGGCGGGCGCACCTGATCCGGGAGCGCGACGACGTCGAGGCCATGCTCGGCCGCCAGCGGCTGTACGCGGCCCCCGGCGACGACCAGAACTAACCACCGACCGGCCGACCCACGGCCGGGACCAGCCCGAGGAGAACACCATGAGCGACACCGCCAACACCGTGGCCGACGTGAAGTACGTCGACGCCGTCCGCAAGGGCCTGTCGGAGGTCCTCAACAAGGACGTCTCCGGCGCCGACCCGGGCGTCCGCCTCTTCGACGAGCTGGGCCTGGACTCCAGCAGCGCGCTCGAACTGCTCATCACCATCGAGGAGATCCTCGACGTGCAGTTCGACGCCGACGAGCTGGACATGACCCACTTCGAGACCGTGGGCTCGCTGGCCGGCTTCGTCGCCGCGGAAGCGAGCGCCTAAGCATGTTCCGCGCGACTGCGCCCGTGCGGCGTCCGGCCCCGGCCGGCGCGGACGGCCCGCACGGCACGCCCGGCCCGGCCCCGGCGGCGGTCCTGCCGCGGCTGATCCGGGCCGGCGCCCACACCCCGCCGGGGCCTGGCGCGCCGTACCGGCCGGAGGCCGCGCGGGAGGACTTCTACCGCGAGCTCGGGGCGCTCTACGGCGCGGACTTCGACCGCGAGCAGTTCGCCGCCTCGGGGCGGCGCACCTCGGTGGAACTGGCCCACGGCGCGCTCGACGCGCTGGGCCCGCTGCCCGCCGAGGAGTGCCCCGAGGTGGTGGTGGTCGCCTACTCCGCACCGGACTTCGACCACGCCGAGCTGGTCGCCTCCTGCGTGAAGGGGCGGCTGCCGGGCGAGCCGCTCTCCTTCGCCCTGTCCGACCAGGGCGTCCTGGCGCCGTTCAGCGCGCTGCGGGTCGCCGTGGAGTACGCCCGGCGGTGCGGCTGGTCGCGGCTGCTGCTGCTGGTCGTGGACCAGGGCACCCAGCCGTTCCCGCTGCCCGCGACGGGGCAGGGCGCCGTCCACGCGGACGCCGCGGTCGCGCTGCTGATCCACTGGGACGGCGGCGACGCGCCGCTGGGTGGCGCGGCCCAGGGCCTCCCGGAGCCGGCGCTGTTCGCCGGCTGGGACACCTCGGCCGCGCTGGTCACCGGCTCCGGCCTGTCCGACGGCTGTGCTGAACTTCCGACACACGGCGGTCCGTGGACCAAGGTGGCGGCCGGACAGCCCGCCACCGGCGGCTGGGCCGCCCTGCTCGCCGCCGCCGACCGGGACCGCCCGGTGGTGGTGGCCGACTACGACCGGGAACGCGGATTCCTGGCCTACTGCACACTCGACACGGGGGAGTTGGGGGTCCGATGACGGTTCCGGCCGAGGTGCGCGAGCACTGGCAGGAAGCCCGGACGAGCGCGCGCAACGACGGCCTCGTCCCCGCACTGACCCTGCTCTCCCGCGCGCTGTCCCCCGGGGTGGCACCGCGCGGCCCGCGCGGGCACGCCGTGGTCCCGCGCGAACTCCTCGGCGAGTACGCCGAGTTCGGCGACGACGAGGACGGGGACGGGGGCCTGGACCCGGTGCCCGGCCTGGCCGTCCTGAGCCCCGCCGACGCCACCCGGGGCCCCGCCGGCCCCGACGCCCACGACTGGGGCACCGGCCTCGCCTGGCTGCGGCTCGGCGCGTCCGAGCGGCTGCGGGAGGCCTGCCTGGCCTACCTCGCCGGCCGCCAGGTCGAGGGTTCCTCGCTGCTGCTGCAACAGCTGGTCAAGGGCGCGCTCGCCGACGTGCTGATCGACCACCTGGAGATCGAGGGCGTCCTCGACGACCTCGCCGAGGGGCCGGACGACTCCCCGTCGGCCCCCGCCCACCCCCTGGACGGCCCGGCCCTCGCCCGCCTCCAGGCCCAGATCACCCAGGCCGACCGCGCGCTGCTGCGGCTGCTCGGGGCGTACGGTTTCACCGCCGAGGGGCCGGGCCGGGCGGCGTACGCCTCCGAGCTCCTCGCCGACGTGTACTGCGGCTGGCCGGGGCCGGCCGGGGACACGGCACAGAACGTCGACTCCCGGAAGGGGAACGTGTGATCAGCCTGCCCGGCCCGCTGGAAACCACGCACCGGTACGTGCGGCGGTGGGCCGAAGACCTGCGGGCGGGCGCGCTCGACCTCGACCGGGACCCGGACGCCGTCCACCGCTTCCTGGACCTGCCCGCCGTGCGCTTCCTGGCCGGCCACCAGGTGCCGCCGGAGTGGGACCGGGCGTCCGCCGAGGCCGGTGCCGGCCCCGCGCACGGCCTGGCCACCCTGGAGCGGGTCCTGGTGAGCGAGGAACTGGCGCGCGGCGACGCCGGGATGATGCTGGGCGCGCCCGGCGCCTCGATGTGCGGGGTGCTGCTGAGCGTGCTCGGCAGCCAGGCGCAGAAGGACTGGGTGTACGGCCGGCTCGCCGAACGCCCCCGCTGGACCTGCTTCGGCCTCACCGAGCCCGACCGCGGCTCGGCCATCGGCGAGATGACCACCACGCTGACCCCGGTGGGCGACGGCTCGTACGTCCTGGACGGCGAGAAGCGCTACGTCGGCAACGCCGCCCGGGCCGACCTGGGCGCCGTGTTCGCGCGGGTCGCGGGCACCGAGCGGCTCGGCGTGCTGGCCGTCCTGGTGGACACCGCCGACCCCGGCTTCCGGGCGGAGCCGCTGCCCACCCTCGGCCTGCGCGGCGTCCAGCTGACCCGGATCACCCTCGACGGGGTGCACGTGCCCGCCGAACGGGTGCTCGGCGCCCACCTGCCGCCGACCCGGCGGGGGATGTGGAGCATCGTCTCGGTCTTCAACCAGCTCCGCCCGAGCGTGGCCGCGATCGCCCTCGGTATCGCCCGGGCCGCCCACGACTACGTCGCCGAGAACCGCCGGGAACTGCGCGGCGCGGAGCGCGAGCTGTTCGAGTCGCTCGGCCAGCGCATCGACGCGGCCCGCCAGTTGACCTACCGGGCGGCCCTCGCGGTGGACCGCAGGCCGGCCGCCGGGCACCTCTCCTCGGCCGCGAAGGCCCGCGCCTGCGAACTCGCCGAGGACGTCACGATGCGCGCGCCGGGTTTCTTCGGGCCCGGCGCCCGGCTGGACCACCCGCTCCTCGACAAACTCGCCCGGGACGCACGGGGCGTGGAGTTCATGGAGGGGACACGGAACATCCAGAAGCTGAATCTGTTCCAGGGGCTGCACACCGGAAAGGTGGGCCGGTTCTGAACGGGACAGAACAACCGGTCGGTCGGGACACGGTCGAGATCTGGCAGATTCCGCTGACCGGTGGCGAGCACCCGGACCAGCCGGGCGGCGAGGCCGTCCGGGGCGCCCCGGACGGGTACCCGCCGCACCTGGAGGAACTGCTCGACGAGCAGGAGCGGGCCCGCGCCCGGAGCGGACAGCTGCCCGGGCTGCGGCGCCGCTTCGTGCTCGCGCACGCCGCCACCCGGATCGTCCTCGGCGAGCGCCTCGGCCGCCACCCGGCCGGGCTGCGCTTCAGCCGCGGCCCGTGGGGGAAGCCGGCCGTCGAGGACGCGCCGGGCCTGCACTTCAACCTGTCCCACTCGGGCGAGATCGCCCTGCTCGCCCTGGCATCACGGCCGGTCGGCGTGGACGTCGAGCTGGCCCGTGCCGAGCTGGACACCGCCCGGCTGGCCGGTCGCTTCTTCCCCCCGGACGAACGGGAGCTGGTCGCCCGGGACGGGCCCGACGCCTTCACCCGGCTGTGGACCAGGAAGGAGGCGTGCGTGAAGGCCTCGGGCGCCAGGCTCACCCAGGGCATGGGGATCCCGGTCGCCCACGACGGACCGGAAGCCACCGTGTACGCACGCTCCGGGCCGTTGCCCGGGCCGTGGAGAGTCACCGACCTGCCGCTGCCCGAGGAATATGCGGGGTCCGTCGCACTGATCGGCGACGGGCCCTTTAACGTGTCCCGGCGGATGTGGTATCAAATTCCGCCCGGGGAATCCGGCGGCAGCCCTCTCGGGTCGGCTGTCAAGTAGAAGAAACTCCCCCTCCAATCGTCGAAGTTGTACCCGTGATCATGCGTCGAAGCGTCACTAGATTCAGTGATGCAGGCGAACGCCGCACCGCACCGGCCGGACTCATAAGTCAGGCCCGTGTCTTGATCCGGGCATTTCTTTTGAGGAGGGGAACGTGATCGTGGAAGGCAGGAACGTGATCACCAGGGCCGCTCGGTGGAGCGCCGTCCACCCCTGGTGGGCGATCGCGCTCTGGGTGGCGTTCGTCGTGGCGGCCCTCGTGGTCGGCGGCGTCACGGGCACCCGGCAGGCCACCACCTCCGACCTCGCCATCGGCCAGTCCGGCCGGGCGGCCGCGATCGCCCGCAGCGGCGGCCTCCAGGAGCGCGCGGTGGAGAACGTGCTCATCACCCCGTGGGGCGGCGGCCGGCTCGACCCCGTCCAGGCGCAGTCCGCGGCCTCGGACGCCACCCGCGACCTGAAGGCCCTCCCCGGCATCAGCTCGATCGACGCTCCGGTGCCCGCACCGGACGGCTCGGCCCTGCTCGTCCCGGTGACCCTCGACGGCGATCCGGAGACCTCCGCCGACCGGGTGCAGCCGCTCATCGACACCGTGGCGAGGACCCACGCGTCGCACACCGAGCTGCGGATGGAACTCGTCGGCGCCGGCTCGATCAAGGCCGGGCTCAACGAGATGCTGAGCAAGGACCTCGGCAAGGCGACCGTGCTGAGCCTGCCGGTGACGCTGCTCGTGATGGTCTTCGTCTTCGGCGCGATCGTCGCCGCGAGCGTCCCGGTCGTCCTCGGCCTGTCCTCGGTGCTCGCCGGGCTGGGCCTGTGGGGGGTGGCCTCCCAACTGGTGCCCGACCCGGGGCCGGTGACGCACGTCATCGTGCTGATGGGCATGGCCATCGGGGTCGACTACTCGCTGTTCTACCTCAAGCGCCAGCGCGAGGAGCGGGCGTTGGGCGCCAACAACATCGACGCCATCGAGATCGCGGCCGCCACCTCCGGGCACTCGGTGCTGGTGTCCGGCGTGGTCGTCATGATCTCGATGGGGGCGCTCTACCTCGCCGGGCACATCGCCTTCGAGTCGATGGCCACCGGCGCGGTGCTGGTGGTCGCCATCGCGATCACCTCCTCGCTGACCGTGCTGCCGGCCATGCTGTCCCGGTTCGGCCGCTACCTGGACGCGCCGCGGGTCCCGCTGGTGTGGCGGCTCACCCAGAAGGGCGGGGTCAAGCCGCGGCTGTGGTCGACCATGCTCAAGCCCGCCCTGCGCCACCCGGTGATCGCGCTGGTGCTCTCGGTCGGCGCGCTGCTCGTCCTCGCGCTGCCCGCCCTCGGCCTGAAGCTCAAGGCCACCGGGATCGACGACCTGCCCCGGTCGATCCCGGCGATGCAGGCCAACGAGCGGCTGACCGGCTCCTTCCCGAGCCAGGCCGACACCCACACCGTCGCGGTGAAGGTCCCGGCCGACCGGACGGCGGAACTGGGCGGCGCGGTGGAGGCGCTGGTCGAACGCGCCTCGCAGGACGCCCTCTTCGTGCACAACCCGGCGCCGACCGTCCGCACCTCCCCCGACGGCACGGTCGCCACCATCGCGATCGGCACCCACTTCGACAGCGGCTCCCCGCAGGCCCGCGCCTCGCTGGCCCGGCTGCGCCAGGACCTCGCCCCGCAGACCCTCGGCACGGTCGCGGGCGCCGAGTTCGCGGTCGGCGGCAGCGACGTCGCGTTCGACGTCGACTACCGGGCGAACGTCATGCACAAGATGCCCTGGGTGCTCGGGGTGGCCCTGGTGCTGACCTTCCTGGTGATGACCGTCGCGTTCCGCTCGGTGATGCTCGCGCTGATCACCGTGGTGCTCAACCTGCTGTCCGCGGCGGCCTCCTTCGGCCTGCTCGCGCTGATCTTCCAGCACACCTGGGCGGAGGACCTGCTGCACTTCGAGTCCACCGGCCGGGTGGTGGCCTGGCTGCCGCTGATGCTCTTCGTGATCCTGCTCGGCCTGTCGATGGACTACCACGTCTTCGTGGTCAGCCGGATCCGGGAGGCGGCGCGCGGCGGGCTCTCCGTGAAGGAGGCGGTCGAGCAGGGCATCACCCGCACGGCGGGCGTGGTGACCAGCGCCGCGGTGGTGATGGTCTGCGTGTTCGCCCTGCTGGCCTCGCTGAACTTCATCGAGATGAAGCAGATGGGGGTGGGCATGGCCTGCGCGGTGCTGCTCGACGCGACGGTGATCCGGATCGTCGTCCTGCCGGCCGTGGTCACCCTGCTCGGCTGGAAGACCTTCTGGCCCTCGCGGCTCGCGCGCCAGACCACGACCCGGACCCCGCGGATGCCGGCCATCGTGGCCGCGGCGGCGGCGGCCTCGGCGGCACGCACGACCCTCCCGTAACACGGGACCCGTCCAACTCGACGGCCGGGGAAGGGCTTAGCCCCTTCCCCGGCCCTTTTCGTGTGCGTTTCGTGCAGGCACCGGCCACAACCAGTCGTGGCAAGGGGTTTGACGCCGACTGTCCCGTGGTGGTTTGTTACGGGAGTTGTAGAATCGCATGCGCGTTCGTCGGCACGTGAACGACCTTCCCGGTGACGGGGGGGCGCAACTGCCGCCGGACGCACCACGGGGAAGCAGGGGGCGGTCAGGGGGGTGGCCATGCACAGTGACGGCAGCCTCGCCTCGGCGCGCTGGCGCAACGAACTCACCCGGGTCGGGACGCTGTCCGGACGGGAACGGCAGGTCTTCGACCTGATCGGTGCCGGACACTCCAACCGCGGCATCGCCGCCCGACTGCACGTCACGGAGCGCACGGTGAAGGCGCACGTCGCCAACATCCTCGCGAAACTGGGAGTGGAGTCGCGGCTTCAGGTGGGGTTGGTGGCGCAGGTTCATCAACTCATGTACGAAGGTACATGGCCGGACGACCCAGGCGTGTCCGATACTTGACCAGCGCGAATGATACCCAGGCTTTTCCCCTTTGTCAGGCCACCCCAAACACGTCGACCACTGTTGGCGGTGGCCGGGCCGAGGTCACAGGAGAAAGGCTTGTGGCTGGAGTTCACCGCTAGGGACGGGGAATTTGGTGTACATCTCCATATTAGGCCCACTATTGATCGGCGACGGTCAGCGCACCGTAGGTCTACGGGCGAAGAAGAATCGCGTGATGCTCACCATGCTGGCGCTCAACGCCGGCCAGGTGGTCGCGTTCGACGAACTGATCGACGAGCTGTGGGGGGAAGCGCCGCTCAAGAACGCGCGCAACGCCTTGCAGGCCAATGTCAAACGCATGCGCAAGTCGTTGGCGGAACTTGGTCTGGAGGGGCCGGACCAGGAACTCATCCGCACGGTTGACAACGGTTACATGCTCAACGTCTCGGAGGACGCGGTCGACGCGTACCGATTCCTGCGGACGGCGGAGAAAGGCGCGGGGCTGGTCAGCGACCGGCCGTACGAAGCGATGGACACGCTCCGCAAGTCGCTCGCGATGTGGCGCGGACCGGCCCTGCTCGACACGAGCGACGGGCCCTGGTGCCGGGCCGTCGCGCTGCGTCTGGACGAGCAGCGCAAGACCGCGCGGGAGGACCTCATCTCGGCG
Organism: Kitasatospora sp. NPDC043949; assembly: GCF_056435365.1. Taxonomy (NCBI): domain Bacteria; kingdom Bacillati; phylum Actinomycetota; class Actinomycetes; order Kitasatosporales; family Streptomycetaceae; genus Kitasatospora; species Kitasatospora sp. NPDC043949. The sequence goes on from NZ_JBWKEQ010000076.1 coordinate 17,538, forward strand.
CAGCTGCAAGCGGGCGAGGCGGGGGCGGTGGTGGCCGAGCTGAAGCAGTTGCTCGCCCAGTACCCGGAACGCGAGCGGTTCAGCGAGCAGTTGATGATCGCCCTCTACCGGTGCGGCCGGCAGTCGGAGGCCGTCGACATCTTCCATCGCACCCGGAAGTGGCTCGACGACGAGTTGGGGCTCAAACCGAGTCGTCGTCTCCACCACCTCTATCAGGCGATCCTGATGCAGGACCCCTCGCTGTAAGTCCCGTCGGGGCGAGGGCAGTTCGCCCCGGCACGCCGGCGGCTCCCCTCCTGGGGCGCCGCCGGCGGCCCCGTGACGGCCGGGCCCGGATTCCGGGCCCGGATTCCGGGCCCGGCCGTCCGGTCGTTCAGGACCGGCGCAGCGCGGCGTCGGCCACCGCGCCGATCCGGCCGGCCGCCTCCCGGCCGAGCATCTCCTCGTGGCCGCAGGCGACGTCGTACACCGTCAGCGCGCCGGTCAGGTGCGCGCGCCAGCGGTCGGCGAGCTCGGCGGCGGGGGCGCCCTGCACCTCGTCGGCAGCGGCGAACAGCAGCAGCGAGCCGTCGAACCGGCCGGGGGTGAACTCCCGGGCGATGTCCGTGTGGTGGCGCATCACCGCCATCAGCCGGCGCAGCTCCCCGTCGTCGATGCCCGCCCCGGTGGCGTGGTGGGCGAGGAAGGCCCCGCGGATCTCCTCGTCGGTCGGGTTGTGGTCGCCCGGCAGCACCGGGAAGACGTCCAACGCCGCCAGGAAGGCCACCCGCTCGCCCGCCGCCTGGAGCTGCACCGCCATCTCGTGCGCGACCAGCCCGCCGAAGGACCAGCCCAGCAGGTGGTACGGGCCGTGCGGCTGCACCCGGCGGATCCTCGCCAGGTACGTGGCCGCCAGCTCCCGTACGCCCTGCGGCCGTTCCCACTCCCCCTCGGGCGCGGCGACGCCGTCGGACTGCAGCGCGTACACCGGCCGGGCCGGGTCGAGGTGCGGGGCCAGCTCCGCGTACGGCAGGCCGAAGCCGACCCCGCCGTGCACACAGAACAGCGGCTCGGCGGTGCCGCCCGGCCGGATCGGCAGCACCGGCTCCAGCACCGTCGCGGGGAGCCGCTGCGAGGTGGCGGGCCGGGCGGCGGCGGCGAGGGCCGCCACCGTCTTGTGGGTGAAGACGTCGGCCAGCGAGAGCGTGAGCCCGGCCTTCGCGGCCCGGCTGACGATCTGCACCGAGCGCAGGCTGTCGCCGCCGAGGTCGAAGAAGTCCCCGTCGGCGCCGACCTGGTCGAGGCCGAGGATCTCGCCGAAGACCCCGGCGATGACCTCCTCGGCCGGCGTGCCCGGGCGCCGCACCGGGGTCTGCGCGGCGGCGGGCGCGGCACCGGGCGCCGGCAGGGCGCGGGTGTCGAGCTTGCCGTTCGCGGTCAGCGGCAGCGCGGACAGCGTCACCAGCGCCGCGGGCACCATGTGCGCGGGCAGCGACTCGGCGACGAACGCGCGCAGCACCGGCACGTCGACGGCGGCGACGCCGGGCAGCGGCACCACGTACCCGGTCAGCTGGGGCACGCCGGTGGGCGAGGGCGCGACCTGCACCGCGGCCTGCACGACCACCGGGTGGCGCACCAGCGCGGCCTCGATCTCGCCGAGCTCGATCCGGAAGCCGCGCAGCTTCACCTGGTGGTCCACCCGGCCGACGTAGTCGAGCGTGCCGTCGGCCCGCCAGCGGGCCAGGTCGCCGGTGCGGTACATCCGGGTGCCGGCCGGGCCGTACGGGTCGGCGACGAAGCGCTCGGCGGTGGTGACCGGGCGGCGCAGGTAGCCGTGCGCCAGGCCGGTGCCGGCGATGTACAGCTCGCCGGTGACGCCGACCGGCGCGGGCGCGAGGGCGTCGTCCAGGACGTACAGCCGGTGGTTGTCCAGCGGGCGGCCGATCGGCGGGCGGCCGCCGCCGGCGCGCAGCGGGTCGCTCCAGGTGGCGCAGACCGAGGCCTCGGTCGGGCCGTAGGCGTTGCGGAACTCGGTCAGCGGGGCGAACCGGTCGACCAGCGCGGCCGGGCAGGCCTCGCCGCCGACCAGCAGGTGCAGGCCCTCGGGCAGCACCACGTCCTCGGGCAGGCCGGCCACCACGGTGGGCGGCAGCACCACGTGGTTGACCTGGTGCTCGGCGAGCAGCGCGCCCAGCACCTCGCCGGAGACCCGGCTCTCGTCGGTGGCGACCACCAGGGTGCCGCCCGAGTACAGCGAGACGCCGAGCTCCCAGACGGTGGCGTCGAAGCTGAACGAGGCGAACTGGAGCACCCGGGTGTCCGGCCCCGCGCCCATCCGCGCCTGGTGGTTGGCGGCCAGGTTGGCCGCCCCCAGGTGCGGCACCGCGACGCCCTTGGGGCGGCCGGTGGAGCCCGAGGTGTAGATCACGTAGGCGACGTCCTGCGGGAGGAGCGGCCGGGTGCGGTCGGCGTCGACGGGGTTGCGGTCGGACCGGCCGGTCAGGTCGGACCGGGTGCGCAGGGAGTCCAGGACCAGCGGGACGACGCCCTCGGGCAGCCCCGGGATCCGGTCGGCGACCGCCTCGACGGTCAGCACCTGGGCGGGCGCCGCGTCGTCGAGCATGTAGGCGATCCGCTCGGCCGGGTACTGCGGGTCGACCGGCAGGTAGGCGGCGCCGGTCTTGAGCACCGCCAGCAGCGCGATCACCAGCGGCGCGGAGCGCGGCATCGCCAGCGCGACCACGTCGCCCGGCCCGACCCCGCGCTCCAGCAGCAGGTGGGCGAGCCGGTTGGCCCGCTCGTTGAGCGCCGCGTAGGACAGCCGCATCGTCGCCGGGCCGGCCGGCACGCCGTCCGGGCCGATCAGCGCGGGGTGGTCCGGGTCGGCGGCCGCCAGGCCCTCGAACAGGGCGGTCAGGGTGACCGGGGTGAACGGGGCGGTCGGGCCGGCCCACTCCTCCAGCAGGACGCGGCGCTCCTCGGCGGTGAGCAGGTCGAGGGCGCTGAGCGGCGCGTCGGGGGTGCGGGTGGCGGAGTCGAGCAGGGTGGCCAGGGCCCGGGCGAGGCGGGCCGCCGTCGCCCCGGTGAACAGGTCCTCGCGGTACTCCAGGCGGATGTCCAGACCGGCCGGGGCGCCGTCCGGACCGGTCCGCTCCAGCACCTGGAAGGACAGGTCGAACTTGGCCGTCGTGCTGCCGATCGGCAGCACCTCGGCGCTCAGGCCGGGCATCTCGGGCAGCGGGTCGGAACTGTTCTCGAAGGCCAGGATCACCTGGAAGAGCGGCTGCCGGCCCATCGAGCGGACCGGGTTGAGCTCCTCCACCAGGTGCTCGAAGGGCAGTTCGGCGTGCCCGTAGGCGGTCAGGTCGGTCTCCCGGACCCGCCCGAGCAGGGCGGTGAACGCCGGGTCGCCCGAGGTGTCGGTGCGCAGCACCACGGTGTTGACGAAGAAGCCGACCAGGTCGCGGACCGCGTCGTCGGTGCGCCCGGCCACCGGGCTGCCGAGCGGGATGTCGGTGCCCGCGCCCAGCCGGGTGAGCAGTGCGGCCAGGCCCGCCTGGACGGCCATGAACAGGCTGGCGCCGCCGCGCCGGGCGAGTTCGGCGAGCCGGGCGTGGGTCTCGGCGGGCACCGTGCACTCGACCTCGGCGCCGCGGTGCCCGGCGCGGGCCGGGCGGGGGAAGTCGGTGGGCAGGTCCAGCTCCTCCGGGATGCCCGCCAGCGCCTCGCGCCAGTGCGCGAGTTCGGCGCTGGCCAGGCTGTCCGGGTCGTCCTTGGAGCCGAGCAGTTCGCGCTGCCAGAGCGCGTGGTCGGCGTACTGCACCGGCAGCGGCGCCCAGCGCGGCCCGGCGCCGTCCAGCCGGGCCCGGTAGGCGTCGGAGAGGTCGCGGGCGAGCGGGCCGAGCGACCAGCCGTCGGCGGCGATGTGGTGCACCGTCAGGGCCAGCGCGTGGCTGTCCCGGCCGAGGGTGAACAGCCGGGCCCGCAGCGGCACCTGGGCGGACAGCTCGAAGGGGTGGACGGCCTCGGCGGCCAGCGCCGCCTCCAGCGCGCCCGGCGCCGCCCCGGAGAGGTCCACGACGACCAGCAGGGCGCCGGCCCGCTCCGCCTCCTCGGCGGAGAGCACCAGCTGCGACGGCAGCCCGTCGGCCTCGGCGAAGACGGTGCGCAGGCTCTCGTGCCGGGCCACCACGTCCCGGACGGCGGCGGCCAGCGCGGCGGCGTCCAGCGGGCCGGTGAGGCGGACCGCCAGCGGGATGTTGTAGCTGCCGGTGGGCCCGTCCATCTTGTCCAGGAACCAGAGCCGCTCCTGGGCGTGCGAGAGCGGCACCGAGGACGGCCGGTTCGGGACGGCGCGCAGCGCGGGGCGCCGGGGGGCCGGCTCCGCCGCCTCGGCGACCGCCGCCGCGTCCGGGTCGAGGGCGCGGGCCAGCGCCTCGGCCGTCCGGGCGTCGAACAGGGTCCGCACCGGGACGTCCACGCCGAGCGCGGCACGCAGCCGGTTGGCGACCCTGGTCGCGGACAGCGAGTGGCCGCCGAGTTCGAAGAAGTCGTCGTCGGCGCCGACCCGGTCGAGCCCGAGGGCCTCCGCGAAGACCGCGCAGAGCAGTTCCTCGCGCTCCCCCGCGGGCTCGCGTCCGGTGCCCGCCCGCTCGTCCGGCGGGGCGGGCAGGGCCTTGCGGTCGACCTTGCCGTTGGGGGTCAGCGGCAGGTCGTCCAGGGGAACGTACACGGCAGGGATCATGTGCGTGGGCAGCACCGATGACGCCCGCTCCCGCAAGCGGTCGCGGTCGATCCCTGCCGGTACGACATAGGCGACCAGGCGGGCGTCCCCCGCCCGGTCGGTGCGGGCCGTGACGACGGCCCGCGTCACTCCGGGCTGCGCCGCGAGCACGGACTCGATCTCGCCGAGCTCGATGCGGTAGCCACGGATCTTCACCTGGTGGTCGCTGCGCCCCGCGTACTCCAGGGCGGTGCCGGCGGCGTCCCAGCGGACGATGTCGCCGGTGCGGTACATCCGCGCGCCGCTCGGGCCGTACGGGTCGGCGACGAAGCGCTCGGCGCTCAGGCCGGGGCGGCCCAGGTAGCCGCGGGCCAGGCCGGTGCCGGCGAGGTAGAGGTCGCCGAAGGTGCCGTCGGGGACGGGGCGCAGCGCGCCGTCCAGGACGTACACCCGGGTGTTGGCGATCGGGCCGCCGATCGGCGGCGGCCCGGCCTCGGCGGCGGTCAGCGGCGCGGCGGTGGACCAGATGGTGGTCTCGGTCGGGCCGTACACGTTGGTCACGGACGCGCAGTGCGCGGTGAGGGTGCGGGCCAGCGGCTCGGGCAGCGCCTCGCCGCCGACCAGGGCGCGCAGGCCGGCCAGCCGGGGGGCGTGGTCGGCGGCGAGCGACTGCCAGAGGCTGGGGGTGGCCTGCAGCAGGGTGGCGTCCAGGCCGGTGACGGCGTCCGCCAGGGCGGCCGGGTCGCGGACCGTCTCGCGGTCGGCGACCAGCAGTTCGGCGCCGGCGGCGAGCGGGACGAACAGCTCCAGGTTGGCGATGTCGAAGCCGAAGGTGGTGACGGCGAGGAAGCGGTCCTCGGTGGTCACCTCGAAGCGGGCGACCATGTCCTCGACCAGGTTGACCAGCGCCCGGTGCGGCACCACGACGCCCTTGGGGCGGCCGGTGGAGCCCGAGGTGTAGATCACGTACGCGGGGTGGTCGGCGCGCGGGGCCGTGCCCGGTACGCGCTGCCCGGGCGCACCGGTCGCGGCGTCCGGGCCGTCCAGCACCCACAGCTCGCCGGTGCTCATCTCGCCTTCGGCGGCTACGGCGGCTTCGGCGGCGAGGAGTTCGCGCACCCGGCGGTGGGTGAGGGTGACCACCGGGGCGGCGTCGGCGAGCATGTAGCGCAGCCGGTCGGCCGGGTAGTCCGGGTCCAGCGGCAGGTAGGCCGCGCCGGACTTGAGGACGGCCAGGGCGGCCACCACCAGGTCGCAGGAGCGGTCCAGCGCGATCGCCACCACCTGCTCCGGGCCGGCCCCGGCGGCGTGCAGGGCGTGCGCCAGCGCGTCGGCGCGGGCGTGCAGTTCGCGGTAGGTCAGGCGCTCCTCGCCGCAGCGCACGGCGGGCGCGTCCGGGGTGCGGGCGGCCCGGGCGGCCAGCAGCGGGGCCAGCCAGTCGCCGGGCAGCGGCGCCCCGGTGGCGTTGCGGGCCTCGGTGATCTCGGCGCGCTCGGCCTCGTCCAGGACGTCCAGCCGGCCGCACGGCTCGTCGGGCCGGGCGACGGCGGCGGCCAGCAGCCGGGCGAAGCGCCGCCCGACCAGTTCGGCCTCGGCCCGGGTGACCAGCGCGGGCACGTGGTTGACGGCCAGGCCGAACGGGGTGCCGGGGAAGACCGTGAGGGTGACCGGGAAGTGGGTGGCGGAGCGGACGTCGGCGCCGGTCACCCGGGGGCCGGTGCCGGTAGCCAGCGGCAGGCCGCCCATCGGGTAGTTCTGGAACATCAGGGCGGTGTCGAAGAGTTCACCGCGCACGGCGGTGAGCTGCTGGACCTCCGCCAGGGTCAGGTGCTCGTGCGCCAGCAGCGCGGTCTGCGACCGCTGCACGTCGGCGAAGAGCTCGGCCGGGGTGCGGGCCGGGTCGACGTCCACCCGGACCGGGAGCGTGTTGGCGAACAGGCCCACCATCCGCTCGACGTCCGGGACCTCGGCCGGCCGGCCGGAGGTGACCGCGCCGAACAGCACGGTGTCCTGGCCGGTCAGCCGGGACAGCAGCAGCGCCCAGCAGCCCTGCACCACCGCGTTGACGGTCAGGCCGCGCGAGCGGGCGAAGCCGGTCAGCGCGGCGGAGACCTCGGGGGTCAGCTCCAGCGGGACGGCCTGCGGCAGCGCGGCCGCACCGGCGGCCCGGTCGCGGCCGGCCCGCACCAGCCGGGTCGGGTCGACGACCCCGGCCAGGGCGGCGGTCCAGGCCTGCCGGGCGGCCTCCTTGTCCTGCGCGCCCAGCCAGGCCAGGTGCGCCTGGTAGCGGGCCGCGCCGGCCTGCGGCTGCCTGGCGGGGGCGCCGCCGGCCTTCAGCTCCTCGGCGAGCGCGGCGAGTTCGCCGATCAGCGAGACCATCGACCAGCCGTCCACCAGGATGTGGTGGACGGTCCAGACCAGCCGGCAGCGCCCGCCCTCGGCGCGGGCCAGGGTGAGCCGCTGGAGCGGCGGGCGGGCGAGGTCGAAGCGGCGCAGCCGGTCCTCCTCGGCGAGCCGGTCGAACTCCGCCTCCGGCCCGGCCGCGCCGACCGCCACCGCGACCTCGCGCCACGGCAGTTCGACCGACGTGGGGATCACCTGGATCGCCTCGCCGTTCCTGCGGTGCCGGAAGCAGGCCTTCAGGTTGGGGTGCCGTTCCAGGAGCAGGCCCGCCGCGGTGCGCAGCGCGGCGGCATCGGCGTCGGTCAGCTCGTCCAGGTCGAGGACCAGCTGAATGGTGTAGACGTCCGTCCCCTCACGGTCGTACTCCGAGAGAAAGAGCAGTCCCTGTTGCAGCGGCGAGAGCGGAAGGACTTCACTGATGGCGGACGGCCGATTCAAACCGGGCTCCTCGTGGAAGGCCTGCAAGTGCGGAATAACAAACGCTTTCCGATGGCGCTGACGAGCAACTGACCGGCAACTGACGGACGGCTGACGCGCGCCTCCGGGCGGGTCCGAAACCCTGGTCGCCGACCCCGTCAGCAGTCCGTCAGCCCCTCGTCAGCGCCCGGCGGGAGGCTTGCCGCCGAGGCTAATTCGTTACCGAAGGCCAGGAGTCTCCAGTGCCGGTCATTTCCGCGTCGCACGAATTCGAGGTCAGCGACCTCTTCGTGAATCTGCAGCCGTTCTTCGGGCACCGTCTCTTCCTGAAAGTCGAAGGGTTCAACTTCGCCGGGTCCATCAAGCTGAAAGCGGCCCGGGAAATGGTCGCGCAGGCCGAGGCGGCGGGCGTCCTCGGCCCCGGCTCGACCCTGGTGGAATCCTCGTCCGGGAACATGGGCGTCGCCCTGAGCGTGCTCGCCGCCAGCCGCGGCTACAAGTTCATCTGCGTCACCGACTCTCGTTGCAACGAGGTCACCCGCCGCACCATGGAGTCGTACGGCGCCGAGGTGCACCTGATCACCGAGCCGCACGAGACCGAGGGCTTCCTCGGTGCGCGGATCCGCCACGTCAAGGCGCTGCTCGCCGCCGACGAGAAGCGGGTCTGGCTCAACCAGTACCTGAGCCCGGGCAACTGGATGGCGCACTACCGGACCACCGCGCCGGCCATCGCCCGCCAGTTCCCGGACCTGAACGTGCTGTTCATCGGCGCGGGCACGACCGGGACGCTGATGGGCTGCGCCCGGTACTTCCGCGAGCGGCGGCCCTCGGTGCGGGTCGTCCCGGTCGACAGCGTCGGCTCGGTCACCTTCGGCGCCCCGCCGGCCACCCGGCACATCCCGGGCCTGGGCACCAGCGTGCGGCCCGCGCTGCTGGACGAGTCGCTGGTGGAGCGGGCGGTCCACGTCGAGGAGACCGACACCGTCCGGACCTGCCGCGAACTGATGCGCGGCGGCTTCCTGTTCGGCGGCTCCACCGGGACGGCCGTCAGCGGCGCGCTGCGCTGGCTGAACGAGCACTACGGCGACGGCGCGGGCGGCGTGCGCGAGCGGGTGACCGCCGTGACCATCTCGCCGGACCTGGGCGAGCGCTACATGGACACCGTCTACCACGACGAGTGGGTGCGCGGTTCGGTCGGCCCGGAGGGCCTGCTGCCCGGGGTCGAGCACCGGGGCCTCGGGGCGGGCGTCGCCGCCGGGCTCCAGACGGTGTCCGGCTGACCGGACCGGCGGGGTCGGGGCCTGCGGAGCCGGGGCCTGCGGGGTCAGAGGGTCGAGAGTTTTCAAGGCGGGGCTGAGGCTGAGGATGACGGAGAGCAAAGCAGTGACGACAAACCGGAACGCTGTCCTTCCGCTCACCGCGGCACAGGCCGAGATCTGGTTCGACGAGCAGTTCGCCGCCGGGCCGCTGGCCTACAACATGGCGGACTACATCGATCTGCGCGGACCGCTCGACGCCGAGTTGCTCGGACGGGCGCTGCAACGCCTCGGCCACGAGGCCGAGGGACTGCGGGTGCAGTTCGTCGAGGAGGACGGCGCCCCCGGCCAGATCATCCGCCCGCTCGCCCAGCTCCCGCTCAAGACGCTGGACTTCAGCGGCGAGGCGGAGCCGTCGGAGGCCGCCGAGCGGTGGATGCGGGCCGACCACGCCGACCCGATGAAGGTCACCGACTTCCCGCTGTTCCGCGGCGCGCTGATCAGGCTGGCCCCGGAGCACCACCTGCTCTACCTGTGCATGCACCACATCCTCGCGGACGGCTTCAGCCGCTCGCTGCTCTACCCCAAGCTGTCCAGCGCCTACACCCGGCTGGCCGCCGGCGAGGGCCCGGCCGAGCTGGACGCCGACGCCATGCCGGCCTTCCACCGGCTGCTGGACGCCGAGCGCAAGTACCTCGACTCGTCGATGGTCGAGAAGGACCGCGCCTACTGGACGGACCGCCTCACCTCCGACCGGCACGGCGCGGTGCCCGAGCTGGTCTCGCTCTCCGAGCAGGAGCCGGCCCCCGGCCGGGTCGCGCTGCGCGAGACCGCCCGGCTCTCCCCCGCGACCACGGCCGCGCTGCACGCCCTCGCCCAGGACGGCAAGGTCACCATGCCGGTCCTGATGGTCGCCGCGATGGCCGCCTACACCCAGCGCGTCACCGGGGTCCCGGCGCCGCTGCTCACCCTGCCGGTCACCGGCCGGGTCGGCGCGGTCAGCCGCGAGATCCCCGGCATGCTCGCCAACTACCTGCCGCTGGCCGTCCGGGTGCGTCCGGAGATGACCCGCACCGAACTGCTGCGCGCGGCCTGGGTCGAGGTCGCCGGCACGCTGAAGCACCAGCGCTACCGCGGGGACAGGGTCCGCCGCGACATCGGCCTGCGGATCGACGACCAGCGCGCCTTCGGCCCGTTCATCAACGTGCTCAACCAGGACCCCGAGCTGGCCTTCGGCGACTGCCGCGGGGTCGTGGTCAACCTGTCCACCGGCATCGTCAAGGACCTGATCATGACGGTCCTGAACGCGGACGACGGCACCGTCGAGATCCACCTCGACGGCAACCCCGAGCTGTACGAGCCGGCCGAACTCGCCACCCACCTCGCCCGGTTCGAGACCTTCCTCGGCGCCCTCGCCACCATGCCCGCGGACCGTCCGCTCGGCCAGGTGGGCCTGGGCGCGACCGGCGAACCGCTCGGGCTGCTCGGCGCCTGGGATCCGGCCACCGCCGCCGACCAGGGCCTGGTCGAGCGGGTCCGCACCGTCGCGGCCAGTACGCCCGACGCGGTGGCCGTGGCCGACGGCGCCGAGCGGATCGACTACCGCGAACTGGTCGCCCGCGCGGCGGGCCTGGCCGCCCGGCTGACCGCCTCCGGGGTCGGCACCGGTTCGGTGGTCGCGATGTTCGCCGAGCCCGGCGTCCCCTTCGTCACCGGCGTGCTGGCCGTCCAGGCCGCCGGCGGTGCCTACCTGCCGCTCGACCCGGCCGCCCCGGCCGCCCGCAACACCGGGCTGCTGGAGGACGGCGGCGCCCGCCACCTGCTGGTCGGCGCCGGGTACGAGGCGCAGGCCGCCGAGCTCACCGCCGGGGCGGCCACCGCCCTGCCGCTGACCGACCCGTCCGACTCCAGCAGCGGCGCCGAACTCACCTCTGTCGGAGGCGAGTTGGACCTGGCGTACGTGATGTTCACCTCCGGCTCCACCGGCAAGCCCAAGGGCGCGATGGTCCAGCGCTCCGGCATGATGAACCACCTCTGGGCCAAGGTCGGCGACCTCGACCTGGCCGCCGGGGAAGGCGTCGTCCAGAACGCGCCGCTCACCTTCGACGTCTCCGTCTGGCAGATGCTCGCCCCGCTCATCGTCGGCGGCACCGTCCGGGTCTCCGGCACCGACATGGCCGCCGACCCGGCCGCCCTGTTCGCCATGACCCGGGACGAGAAGATCGCCGTCCTGGAGGTCGTCCCCTCCCTGCTGCGCGCCGCCCTGGACGCCTGGGACCTCGACGGCACCGCCCCCGAACTCCCCCACCTGCGCTGGCTGATGGTCACCGGCGAGGCCCTTCCGGCAGACCTGTGCCGACGGTGGCACGCCCGCCACCCGCACATCCCGATGATGAACGCCTACGGCCCGACCGAGTGCAGCGACGACGTCACCCACGCCGTCATCCGCACCGGCGACACCCTCACCGCCCGCGTCCCCATCGGCACCGCGGTGCGCAACACCCGCCTCTACGTCCTCAGCGACGAACTCCAGCCCGTCCCCGTCGGCG
>NZ_JBWKEQ010000077.1:0-6238 GCF_056435365.1 Kitasatospora sp. NPDC043949
CTCCTCCCCAAACACACCATCCCCAACCAACACACCAAAGCCACCCACAACGCCCTCACCAACCTCAACCACCAACTCACACACAACACAAACACAGACACCCGATAGCCACCCGCGGCCCCTCGTGCCCGACCCGCGACTCGCGCACAGACCACCTGCTCACCGCCAACTCCCGTGAAGTCGACCGCGGGAGCTGGCGAACCGGGCCACCCGTCGAAACCGCCCCCGCGACGGGCGCGACCCGGGACCTGCTTTCCGCCCGTCGCTCCGACTACTACTGACAGCCGTCGCCCACTCCGCACCCCGCCGGCCCCGCGCGAACAACGCCCGCCCCAGCCCTACCGGCTGTCACCCCGGCCCGGCACAATCACCCGTATGACGATCACCCCGAGCGCGCCGCCTCCGCGCAGCACTCCGGTCACCCTCGCCCGCAGTTTCCTGACGGGGGCCGTGATCGGGGGCTCGCTGGCCGCGCTCGTCGTCGGCGTGGTCGTCGAGAAGGTGCCCTTGTTCATCGGGGGTTTGGGACTGCCCATCGCCTACGGCCTGTTACTCCTGCTCGCCGGGGCGCCGCGGCGGGCCCGGGAGGCGGCGGTCGTGCCCCGGACAGCGCTCGCGATGATCGAGAGCCTGCGCGCCATTGGGGGTGAGACGAGCGACGTGCCGGTGCGGTTCGATCTCACCGTCGCACCGGACGACGAGCCGGCCTACCGCGTCGGGATCACTCAGGACATCAACCTGGTCGACCTCCCCGACTACCGGCCGCGCGGCGTCCTGGTGGTGAAGTATCCGCAGGACAGGCCGTGGCGGGTGAGGATCGTGAAGCGGCCGACCCCGGAGTGGGAGGAGCGGGCGGCCGGCGCTCAGCTGGATTCGGCTCCCGAGTCGACCATGGTGACCGAGCCTCCCGAGGGCCGTTCGACCGGCTTCGTCGGGCTCTTCGGCCTGCTGCTCGCCGCGGCTGCCGTGGTCTTCCTGTTCCGCGTGGACCTGTTCGAACAGCAGGACTCCGCTTCTCCGGCACCGACGGTCACTTCGACGTGGTCGACCACGGTGGTGTCGTCCGGGACCGGGACTGTCTCCCTCGGGCCGGACCAGTCGTTCCTCGACGACGGCGAACTGCGCAAGGCCATCAACTCCCTTACCGAGGGGAAGGATCCGCGCCAGGCGATCACCGTCTTCGCGCAGGAACGCGTGCTGTCGGTCGTGTTCTCCCCGAGCGGCACGAAGGCCCCCCAGTTCGATCCGCTGTCCCTGCCCTACGAGCGGTTCCCGGCCCTGGTCAAGGAGGCCGAGACGACGCTCGGCGTCCGCTCCCCGACGTCCTGGCAGATCACCGCCGACCATCTCGCCGGCTCCCTCACGATCAGGGTCGGCGTGACCGGGCCCGAGGGCAGTGCCTCGCTGGAGGCGAACGGTGAGGGCCAGGTGGTGCGACGCACCCCGGCACGCTGATCACCGCGCTTCACCCGCGCTCGACGCGCTTCGACATCAAGACTGCTTTCCACCAGCCGACTTGGGCCGGCCGCCGCGGCTCCCCACCGGCCCGGACGTGGTAGATCTTGCACGCGACGGGTTGCCACGGCAGCGAGGAAACCCCGGCGGACCGTACCGGAGGGACAGGAGGAGGACGCATGGGCTGGCACGACTGTCTGGCGCTCTGGTGCGGGGTGTTCGGCACATTGGCACTGCTCGGGTACGGGCGGTCGCTGGCGGGGGTGACCCGAGCCCAGCGGACGGTCCGGGTGATGGGGCGGATCGAGCGGGTGCAGGAGCCGCGGCACGGAGGTTCCGAGGGGGACGGCATAGCGGTCGTCGTCACCTTCCAAGACTCCTCCACCGGGCAGGAGTTCACCGTGACGAACGACGGTGACTGCGGCGACAGGATCAACACGGCCTGGACGGGCCGGGAGATCGGGATCCGCTATCCGCCCGGGAGACCGCACGCCTTCCGGTTCACCAACGACCTCTGGGCCGGCCGCTACGGGCTCGGCTGGCCGAACTTCGCGGTGTTCCTGATCTACGTCGGGCTGGTGGTCGTCGCCGCGATCGACTGGGGCTGGCCGTGGGCCCTGATCGGTGTCGGCGCGCCGTGGAGCGTGTTCCTCGCGTGCTCCCTGCCCCAGGAGGTCCGCCAGGCGCGGAGCCGGTTCGACACCCTGGCCGCGATGGTTCCCGTTCCGGGCCGTGTGGTCGCCGTCGTCAGGAACGTCCGCACCGACGAGGACGGCTACACGTCCACCAGCCAGACGCCGGTGGTCGCCTTCACCACCCACGAGGGCGCGGCCGTCACCGCCTACTGCTTTTCAGGCCTGCCGGACCCGACCAACTCGTACGGCCGGAACGTCACGATCCACTACTCCCCCGCCGACCCGGCCGACTTCACCCCGGACCTCGCGTCCGCACAGCGGTCCTGGAGGAGCGGAGTCACCAGCGGCACCGTGGGCCTTCTCGTCACGGCGTCGGCGGCAGTCGCGGGAGCGCTCCTGCTCTGACACCCAACGGCCGTAGCACCATCGGCCAGCGAACCGTCCTCAGTCACGGGGCCGGTCCCGGAGCCGTCGTCGGCCTGCGGCATCCTGGCCCGATGAATGCACCGAGGGCCCAGTGGGTCAACACGACACATGACTGGTCGAGCGCCGTCGATACGGACCATCTGGCGCACATCAGGCAGAACCCGGCGGAGTTCGCTCCGGACGGACCGTGGCACCTCGTCCTGGAAGTCCTCGGCTATGCGGCCGACGAAGCGTCAGGCAGTGGCGGCGGGCGCTGTGTCCTCGTTCTCCACGCCGACGGCTCGCTGTCCGTCAGGGACGACGGGCGGGGCACCGACACCCGGGTGGACGAGCGGGGCCGGAGCGTGAAGAAGCCGGTCATGGCGACGAAGGACCTTCGGTTCTTCGACTCCCCGCAGGCCGAAGTGCTGCCCGACGGTCATCCCCGGCGCGGCATGTCCGTCGTCGCAGCGCTCAGCGACTGGCTCGTCCACACCAACCGCCGTCTCAACGGAGCCTGGACCCAGCGCTACGAACTCGGCGTCCCCGTCACCGGCCTGGAGCCCATCGAGGTGGACGGCACGACCGGGACACTGGTCCACTTCAAGCCGAGCGCACCAGTGGGCCCGCTCACCACCCCAACGCTCACCGGCCCGACACTCACCGGCCCGACGCCTGACGACCTGACACACCTGGCCGCGACCTGGCCGCAGTTGGAGGTCCAGTTCGACGACCGGCGTGGGCCGCACTGATATTCGAGACATCCAAGACATCCGAGATATCTGACCGGCAGCTGTCCGAGTTCCCGCGTGCCAGGTCCTCCCGCGTCTCAGGTCAGGCTCGCGGCCTGTTCCCCCGCTTTCCGGGGCGTCCTCTCGCGACGCGGGAGCAGCAGCGGGGTGGCGAGGAGGAGGAATCCGGCGGCGGCGATCGCGGTGCGGGGGCTGGTGGTGGCGGCCAGCAGGCCCCAGAGGGCGGTGAGGGCCGCGATGGCGGCACTGCTGCTGATCGACCATGCGGAGAGGGTGCGGGCGAGCTTGTCGGGGTCGATCTGTTCGAGCCGGTGGGTGGCCAGCAGCGGATTGAACAGGCCGCAGCAGGTGACCAGCCCGAGCTGGACGGTGACGATGAGGACGATCCCGGGGGCGCCGGGCTGGACGAACGCCAGCCCGATGGGCCAGCACGCGCGCAGCACTCCGGCGGTGAGCAGCGTCCGGTGCTGTCCGAAGCGCGCCGCGAGCGGGCGGGCGAGGCGTGAGCCGAGCAGGCCGCCGACGCAGGGGGAGGCGAACACGAGGCCGTACTGCCAGGGTGCGTAGCCGAGGCGGCCGAGGAGGAGTACGGCCATCAGCGGTTCGGCGGCCATGATCAGGCCGTTGACCACGATCGTGTTGAGGAACAGCGGGCGCAGTGTGGGGTGGGCGAGGATGTGGCGCCACCCTTCGAGCAGGTCTCCGGCGCGCAGCCGTGGTGCGCCGGTCGGCGCGGGGTGCGGTTCGGTGCCGCCGATGGCGCGGATGCCGAGGGCCGAGAGCAGGTAGCTGAGGGCGTCGGCGACCACGGTCACCACCGGGCCGAACAGTCCGATGGCGGCCCCGCCGAGCGGTGGCCCGACGGTGGTGGCGGTCCACGTCGTCGATTCGAACCGACTGTTCGCGACGAGCAGGTCCTGGGCTGGCACGAGCGTCTTGAGGTACGCGCCGCCGGCGGCCTTGAAGGCGATGTCGGCCGCGGCGGTGACGACGGAGACGACGAGGAGTTGGGCGAAGCTGAGCCGGCCGAGCGCGAACGCGGCGGGGACGCTCAACAGCACCGCGAACCGGGTCAGGTCCATCGCCATCATGACCGGCCGTTTGCGCCGGAACTCCATCCACGGACCGAGCGGCACGGCGACCAGGGCCCCCACTGCCCGCCCCGCGGCGGACAGCAGCGCCACCTGGGTCGGTCCGGAGTGCAGCACGAGGATAGCGAGGAGGGGGAACGCGCCGAATCCGAGCCCCGAGCCGTAGGAGCTGACCGCGAACGCCGCCCACAGCCATCCGAACCGTCGCCCCAGTGCCCGCCGCCCGTTCATGCCCGTACGCCTTTCGCCGATCCGAACAACCACCCGATGACCACCGGCATCAAAGCGGATGGCGAATGGCGGGATCAAACAACCGATCCGCCGGGAAGGCACAACCATCCGTTGTGCGGACACGATGGGCGGCGTGGATCTCGACGCTGTGCGGGTCGACGGCGACGGCTTCGACCAGTTGCCCTGGTGGGAGCGTGCCGGAGGCACCGGCACGACGAGTGCGCGGTGCCGCCAGGAGCCGATGCCGTTGCAGCCGGTCTGGATGTGGTCGGTGATGACGTACCCGGGGACGATCGGCGAGCCCGAACAGGTCCAGATCCCGTCCTTGACCGGTTCCTGGAACGGCCACACCCTGCGGGGAGGAGGTGTGCACAACATGTGCCGATCGCATGAACAGGCAATCTTGGCCCAAAGTCGCCCTGCGCACGGGAGCCCGTCAGGTCGGAGCGATGGAAGCTGCGAGGTGGAAGCCCTGCGGGGGAGGCCGCGCGGTCGATGACGAAAGCGCCTACGCCTGGCACCCGCAGGTCAGTCGGAGCAGAATCACGTCCATGTTCACGACCAATCGCCTGACGATACGCCAGTGGCAGCCCGAGGACCGCGAACGGGCACTCGACATCTACTCCCGCTGGGAGGTGACGCAGTGGCTGGGCCGCGATCCCCGCACCCTGGAGAACCTCACTGACGCCGAGGCGACGATCGAACGCTTCCGCTCCCGCTCGGCCGACCCGCGCTTCGGCATCTGGGCGGCGGAACGGAAGGACACCGGCGTGGTCGCCGGCTCCGTCCTGCTCGCCCCGATCCCGGACGGCGACGGAGAGGTCGAGGTCGGCTGGCACCTCCATCCGGACAGCTGGGGGCAGGGCTACGCCACCGAGGCCGCGCAGGGCGCCGTGGCCAAGGGATTCGCGGACGGCCTGGCCGAGATCCACTCGGTGGTCCGGCCGGACAACCGGCCGTCGCTGGCCGTCTGCCACCGGCTCGGCATGACCGCGCTGGGCCGCACCACCCGCTGGTACGGCATGGAGTTGGAGGAGTTCCGACTCACCCCCTGACGGGGATCCGGGCGAGGACAGCCCGTTCGGCTCGCCCGTCGCCCGGGCGGGCCGGTCCGCCGGATCCCGGCGCCGATTCGGTGCCGGGTGGTCAGGTGAGGTCAGTCCCGGGGATCATCCCGTTCCCGTGTCGCTATCTGAGCGCATTAAGCCCGGATGGCCGGTTCGCCCCCTTGAGGAGGACTTCGCATGCGTCGTCGCACGACCTGCCCCGTCTTGACCGCAGCCGTCGCGCCGGCCTTCGTGCCGCTCGCGGGCTGCACCGGTGTGGGCAGCGACGCTGCCGCGCCGGCGGTCTCCGCGCCTCCCCCGCCGGAGCAGGCGTTCGGCCCGAACTGCGCTGCGGGCGGCCTGCTGCTGACGCTCCGCCGGACCCGCCGCTGACCGCCGCCCTGCCGGTTCCGGGCACACCCGGGACCGGCAGGATTCCGGCTCCGTCGGGCCGTGCGGCACTGGTGCCCCCGGGCTGATCGCACGCCCTGGACAAGGATCGGGGGGGGGGGGGGGGGGGGGGGGGGGGGGGACGAGCCCCTTTCCCCCCCCCCCCCCGGAGGGGGGAGAAACCCCGCAACCCCCGCGGGGTTTTTCCCCCCCCCTCAGGGGACTACAGGAGG
>NZ_JBWKEQ010000077.1:6248-28824 GCF_056435365.1 Kitasatospora sp. NPDC043949
GATAAGCATGCAGACTCTCCGCGCCCACCCCTCCCCCCCCCCCCCCCGCCTCCCCCCCCCCCCCCCCCCCCCCCCCCCCCCCCCCCGATCCTGTTCCACCACCCGCGCGAGGCGGGCGGAACCCTCAGCAGATCCGCGGGAGTTGCTCCCCCATCGGCAGGTCGATGACGCGGGTGCCGCCGAAGGGGGTGCGGCAGACGACCATACCGGGGTGGTCCACCACGCACTCGCCGATCACTGCCGAGCCCGCGCCCAGCGGGTGCGCCCGCATCGCGGCGAGGACGGCGTCGGCGTGCTCGCGCGGGACGAAGGCGACCAGCTTGCCCTCGTTGGCGACGTAGAACGGGTCGAGACCGAGGATCGCACAGGCGTTGGCGACCTGCGCGGGCACGGGGACGGCCCGCTCGTTCACCACGACGCCCACCCGGGCGGCCTCGGCGATCTCACCGAGCGCCGCCGCGAGGCCGCCCCGGGTGGGGTCGCGCAGCACGTGCAGGTCGGGTGTGACGGCCAGCATCGCGGCCACCAGTCCGCCGAGGGCTGCGCAGTCGCTCTCGATCTCGACACCGAATTCCAGGCCCTCGCGCACGCTCATGATGGCCACGCCGTGCAGGCCGATCTCACCGCTGACGATCACCACGTCACCGGGGGCGGCGCGCTGCGGCCGGATGTCGACTCCGGCCGGGACGAGCCCGATGCCGGCGGTGTTCAGGTACACGCCGTCGCCGTGCCCGGCCTCGACGACCTTGGTGTCGCCGGTGACCACCTCCACCCCGGCGGCCCGGGCGGCGGCGCCCAGCGCCTGGGCGACGTGCGCGACCACGGCCGTCTCCACGCCCTCCTCCAGGATGAAGCCGCAGGACAGATAGGCCGCCTGGGCCCCGCTCATGGCCAGGTCGTTGACGGTTCCGTTGACCGCGAGGTCGCCGATGCTGCCGCCGGGGAAGAAGAGCGGCCGCACGACGTAGGAATCGGTGGAGAAGGCGAGCCGGGCACCGCCGAGCTCGACGACCGCCGAGTCCGCGAGCCCGGCGAGCACCGGCCCGCCGAAGGCCGGGGCGAACAGGTTCGCCACCAGTTCGGCCGACAGCACCCCGCCTCCGCCGTGCCCCATCACCACCCGGGGGTGATCGCGTAGCGGCAGCGGGCAGCTCCACCCGAGGATGTCCGGGGCGCCGCCGGCGCCGGTCAGGGTCTGCGTCTGCGTCTGCGTCTGCGTCTGCGTCTGGGTCTGGGTCTGGGCCTGGGTCTGGGTCTGGGTCTGGGTCTCAGCCAACGGGGCTCGCCTCCCGGGCGATGCCCGGCGCGTCGAGCCGCCGGTAGAGGTAGTAGGCGGCGCAGGCGCCCTCGCTGGAGACCATGGTGGCGCCGAGCGGGGTGCGCGGGGTGCAGACGGTGCCGAAGGCCTCGCACTGGTGCGGCTTGAGCAGCCCCTGGAGGACTTCCCCGCTGCGGCACTGCGCGGGTTCGACGGTGGTGATCCGCGCGACGTCGAAGCGGTGCTCGGCGTCGTGGTCGCGGTAGCGCGGGGAGAGCCGCCAGCCACTGTCCGGGATGACGCCGATGCCGCGCCAGGCCCGGTCCGTCACTTCGAAGACGTCCTCCAGCATGGCCCGGGCCGCCGGGTTGCCCTCCGGGCGTACGGCCCGCGCGTAGGCGTTGTCGACGGTGTGCTCGCCGTTCTCCAACTGCCGTACGGTGCGCCGGATTCCCTCCAGGATGTCCAGCGGTTCGAAGCCGGTGACGACGATCGGCACCCGGTGGCGATCGGCGAGCGCAGGGTATTCGTCGGTCCCCATCACGCTGCACACGTGTCCGGCGGCGAGGAAGCCCTGGACCCGGCACTGCGGCGAGTTCATGATGGCCTCGATGGCGGGTGGCACCCGTACGTGCGAGACCAGCATGCTGAAGTTGCCGATGCCCCGCTTCCTGGCCTGGTGCACCGCCATGGCGTTGGGTGGTGCGGTGGTCTCGAAGCCGATGCCGAAGAAGACGACCTCCCGGTGCGGGTTCTCCTCGGCGATCCGCAGCGCGTCCAGCGGGGAGTACACCACCCGGACGTCGCCACCCTCGCCGCGTACCCGGAAGAGGTCACGGCCGGTGCCGGGCACGCGCAGCATGTCGCCGAAGGAGCAGAAGATCACCTCGGGCCGGGCCGCGATCTCCAGCGCCTTGTCGATCACCTCCAGCGGGGTGACGCACACCGGGCAGCCCGGGCCGTGGATCAACTCGACTTCGGGAGGAAGTAGTTGGTCGATCCCGTGTCGGATGATGCTGTGTGTCTGACCGCCGCACACCTCCATCAGCGCCCACGGCCGGGTGACCGTCGCCCTGATGTCGGCGAGCAGGCCGCCGGCCAGCTCGGGGTTCTGGAACTCCTCCAGGTATCTCACCGTTCCTCCTCCCGCTTCGCCGAGGCTGCCGAGGCTGCCGAGGCCGCGGCAGCCTCCGCAGTCTCCGCGGCCTCCCAGGGGTCGCCGAACTCCTCCTGGAGCAGGCCGAGTTCCTCGAACAGCTGCAAGGTCCGGCGAGCCGATTCCTCATCCAGCCGCTGCAGGGCGAACCCGACGTGGACGATGGCGTACTCGCCCACCTTCAGGTCCGGCAGGTACTCCAGGCACACATCCTTGACGACCCCGCCGAAGTCGACGACCGCCATCCTGGTCCCGTCGCGTTCCGCGATCTCCAACACTCTTCCGGGTACCGCCAGGCACATCGCGGTCTCCCTCCTCTCTCCGGTTCCTCCGAACCTGCCGAACTTCGTGCGGGCGGCCACTCAGCCGTCGGCCCGCGCCGCCACCATCAACTGGCCGAGCGCGAGCCCCGCGTCGTTGGGCGGCACCCGGCGGTGCCGCAGCACGGTGAACCCGTCCTCCGCCAGGCCCCGCGCGCACGCCGAGGACAGCAGCGCGTTGGCGAAGACGCCGCCGCTCAGCGCGACCGTCTGGGTGCCGTGCCGCCGCCCGATCTCGGCGCACACCGCCCGTACCAGCGCGGCCACCGCCGCGTGGAACCGGGCGGCGATCAGTCCGGGTGGCGCCCCTGACGCCAGGTCCGCCACCACCGCGGCCAGCACCGGCCCCGGTCGGGCGGTCACCACCCCGCCCTCGTCGGCGAGTTGGAATGCGTAGGCCTCCCCCGGGCCGGCCACCGGCCCGTGCGCGAGGGCAGCCGCCTCCAGCTCGATCGCCGCCTGCGCCTCGTACCCGGCTTGCTGGCAGACCCCGGCCAGCGAGGACACCGCATCGAACAGCCGGCCCATGCTGGAGGTCGGCACGCAGTTCACCGATCGGTCCAACTGCTGGGATAGCAGTCGGAGTTCTTCAGCAGGGCAGGAACGCACCGGCGGCAGGCCGGCCGCCCACGGGAGTCCTGCCGCCCGCAGATGGGCCAGCGCCATCCGGTACGGGCGCACCACGGCCGCGTCGCCCCCCGGCAGCGGAACGTAGTCGAGCCGGGCGAGACGCCGAAAGCCCCGGTAGTCGGCCAGCAGCGCCTCTCCGCCCCACACCGCGCCGTCCTCTCCGTAGCCGGTGCCGTCGAAGGCGATCCCGATCACGGGCCGGCTGCCGTCGAGGCCGTGCTCGGCCATCACCGAGGCGATGTGCGCGTGATGGTGCTGGACGTCCCGCACCTCACGGCCCCGGGCCGACCTGCGCACGTGCCGGGCAGAGCGGTAGCCGGGGTGGCGGTCGACGACGAGCACTTCGGGCTGCACGCCGGTGACGGCGCCGAGGTGGTCCACCGCGCGGTCGAAGGCCCGGAGGGTGGCGAGGTCGTCCATGTCGCCGAGGTGGCCGGACAGCCAGGCGTAGCCGTCCCGGGCCAGCGCGAAGGTGTTCTTGAGGTCGCCGCCCGCGGCCAGCGCGGGCCGCACCGGCACCGGCAGGGGCACCGGGAGCGGCACGTAGCCGCGCGAGCGCCGTACCGGCAGCGGCTGCCCGTCCACCACCCGCACCACGGAGTCCTCGCAGGGCACGTGGATGGGGCGGTCGTGGGTGAGCCAGCCGTCGACCAGCGGGGCGAGGCGGGCGAGGGCCTCCCGGTCGTCCGTCACGATGGGCTCGCCGGACAGGTTCGCGCTGGTCATGACCAGCAGTCCGGGGCCGGGAGGGGCGAGCAGGAGGTGGTGCAGCGGGGTGTACGGCAGCAGCACGCCGAGGTCGGGGCTGCGCGGAGCGGCTGCTTCCAGTTCCGCGAGCCGGTGTTGCCCCCGGCGCAGCAGTACGATCGGCCGCACCGGGCCAGTGAGCAGGTCTTCCTCGACGGGCCCCAGTTCCACCGCCCCGGATGCCGCCAGGGCCCTGAGCTGTTCGAGGTCGCGGGCCATCAGGGCGAAGGGTTTGTCACCGCGCCGCTTGCGCCTGCGCAGCAGGGCGACGGTGTCCGCGTCGGTGGCGTCGCAGGCCAGGTGGTAGCCGCCGATGCCCTTGACGGCCAGGACCGCTCCGCAGGTGATCAGGCGCCGGGCCTCGGTGAGCGCCTGCTCGCCGTCGAGTACGGGGAGCCCGGGGACGGACAGGGTGAGGGTCGGGCCGCAGGTGTGGCAGGCGACGGGCTGGGCGTGGAAGCGCCGGTCGGCCGGGTCGGCGTACTCGCGGGCGCAGTCGGGGCACATCGCGAAGGCCGCCATCGTGGTGTTGGCCCGGTCGTACGGCAGGGCGGTGACGATGGTGTGGCGGGGCCCGCAGTTGGTGCAGCTGATGAACGGGTGCCGGTAGCGGCGGTCGGCGGGGTCGGCCAGTTCGGCGAGGCAGTCGGCGCAGGTGGCGGTGTCCGGGGGGATCTGGGTGCGGTGCGGTCCGTCGGCGCGGGAGGGGGTGATGACGAAGCCCGGTGTGCCGGTGACGGCCAGCGGCTGGTGGTCCACCGAGGCGACGTCGGCGAGCGGGGGCGCGTCGCTGGCGATGCGCCGGCAGAACGCGGTCACCGCCTCGCCGGTGCCCTCGATCTCGGCGAGCACGCCCTCGCCGGTGTTGGTGACGCTGCCGGACAGCCCGAGTTCGGTGGCGAGGGTGAAGACGAACGGTCGGAAGCCGACGCCCTGGACGAGTCCGCGCACGGCGACCCGGCGGCGCTGGAGCAGGGACGGCTGCTGATCCGTGGTCACGGCAGGTCCACGGCCGGGTGCGGGTGGTCGTGGGCCCCCGCGTGGTCGTTGCCGTGGTCGTGGTCGTGGTGGTTGCCGAGGTCGTGGTCGTGGTCGTGGTGGTTGCCGAGGTCGTGGTCGTGGTCGTGGTGGTTGCCGAGGTCGTGGTGGTTGCCGTGGTCGTGGTCGTGCGCGCCGGCCATCACCGGCCGGTGGACCTGCGCTCCGGCCAGCACCGCGAGCGCCCGGTCCAGCAGCGCCCCGGCGCCCTGCCCGGTGCGGGCCGAGGTGAAGACCACCTCCACCCCCGGGTTGACCCGCGCGACGCTCGCGAGGAAGGCCGCTTCGTCGAACTGTGCCGCGACCGCGAGGTCCGCCTTGGTGACCAGCACCAGGTTGGCCAGTCCGAAGGCGGTCGGGTACTTGAGCGGTTTGTCCTCTCCCTCGGTGACCGAGGCGAGGACGACCCGCAGCGATTCGCCGAGGTCGTAGGAGGCGGGGCAGACCAGGTTGCCGACGTTCTCGACGAACAGCAGCCGGGTGTCCGGCGGCAGCCAGCCGGCCAGGTGCCCGCGCAGCATCGCCGTCTCCAGGTGGCACAGGCCGTCGGTGAGGACCTGCTTCACCGGCGCGCCCGAACGGGCCAGCCGGCGCGCGTCGTTCTCGGTCGCGAGGTCGGCGGTGAGGGCCGCGACGGGCACCTCGCGCTCCCGGGCCAGGCCGAGTTCGGCCTCCAGGAGCGCCGTCTTGCCGCTGCCCGGGCTGGACAGCAGGTTCACCACGACGGTGCCCCGAGCGGCCAGTTCCGCCCGCAGCCGCCGGGCGTCGTCGTCGTTGCGGGCGAGAACCGCCTGCCGGAGATCAACGGTGCGACACATCGGTTTCAGCCTCCTTGATCGGTCCGGGCGCCCGTCGGGGGCTCGGACCACTCGACGCCGAGGATCTGCAGCTCACGCCCGGCCAGCAGTTCGACCCTGGCGCCGGCGCAGCGCGGGCAGCCCAGGTCGGGCGGCATGCCGACGCTCCACTCGACCCCGCAGGGCGTGCACTTCGCCCGTGCGGCGACGGCCTCGGTCTCCAGCACCGCACCTTCCAACAGCGTTCCGGCGCAGGCCAGTTCGAAGCAGAAGTCGAGTGCCGACGGAACGACTCCGGCCAGTTCGCCGATCTGCAGCCGGACTCTGGCCACGGCGCTCTCCCCGTGTGCGCGGGCGGCCCGGTCCACCTGGTCGACGACGGCCGTCGCGATCGACATCTCGTGCATCTGTCTCGTTTCCCGCGGTTGGAGGCGCCCGGCTCCGTGGGGGCGCGGGCCCGGTGTCCGGGCCCCGTGAGCAACAGGCCCCGTGAGCAACAGGCCCCATTACAGGGTGCGGCGGCGGGAACGGCTCGAAGCCGCGCCGCCGCCGTATCCGTGACTACCTGTTCGCAGCACGCCGGTGGTGGTCCCCGCGCGTACTGCTCCGCTACCGCATCCGCTCCTACATCCGCCGGATCCGCAGGTAGCGCCTCAGGTCGGGAAGGCTCTGCCAGATCAGCGCCGCGGCTGCGGCCAGGACGGCCGCGACGGCCGCGACGGCGAGGTTCTTCAGCATGGTGCCGCCTCTCTGTGGGTGTGTGCGTCCGTGGTGAGGACGCGCAGGATCACGGCGACCGCCTCGTCGACGGCGGCGGCCACCGGGGTGCTCAGTCCGATTCCCTCCTCCAGTGAGGCGGGTTCGCAGCCGACCACCAGGACCCGCCCGGGCGCGGTGCCGCCCGTTCCGGCGGCCAGGGTCGCGAGCAGGGCGAGCACGGCGTCCGGGCCCATCCGGTGGCCGTCCAGGACCATCGATTCCACCGGTCCGGCGTCCGCTTCGATCAGGTACACCGTCCCCGGCTCGCCGCCGCGCGCGGTGGCGTCGACGAGCACCAGCGTCCGGTAGCCGTCGAGGAGTTGGTAGGCCAGGTGCACGCCGCGCACGCCGACGTCGAGGAGCTCGACGCCGGCGGGCAGCTCCCGGGCGGCGAGGCGCCGGACGGTCTCGACCCCGAAGCCGTCGTCGCCGAGGAAGATGTTGCCGACCCCGGCGACCAGGACCCGCCCGGTCCGGTCGGCGCTCACGGCCCTTCCACCGGGGCGACCTCGTCCGGCTGGAAGTACCGGAAGCGGCCCTGCGCCCGCCACAGGTCGGCACCCGGGTCGTCGTCCACGGTGACGGCCAGGTGCACCGAACCGTCGACGTCGTGCAGCACCGCCTCCACCAGCGCGGTGCGCCCGTGCAGGAACACGTCCTGGGCGTCGGTGCGGCGGCGCCCGGGCCGGAGCCGCACCCGGCTGCCGGCGGCGACCGGGCGGCCGTCGATCATCACCTGGTCCCGTTCGGGGTCGGTCTGCGGGTCGTTGCCCGGGTCCCACCAGGGCCGGTCCGCCCCGGCTTCGGGGTGGGTGAGTTCGCGCAGCCCCCGGACGGCGCCGTGCAGCCGTTCCAGGATCTCGGGGGGCATCGAGTCGGCGAGGTCGATCACCGCGCCGGCCCGGTCGTCGGTGCCCCGGGCCTCGCGCTTCTCCCGCTCGGTCAGGGCCGCGGTGCGCAGCGCGAGGATCTCGTCGATCTCGGTGGCGTCGTAGAGCGCGCCGGGGCTCTCGGGGGCGATGTGCGGGTGGTCATCCAGGATGATCGGCGAGGAGAGCAGCACCTTGCCGCTGCCGGGCGGGCCCGCCAGCACGGGCCAGGTGTGCTCGTTGCGGCAGGCGCGCACCGCCTCGCCCGCCCACTCGGGCGGGTCGGTCGCCGAGAGGAAGGAGCCGCGGTCGAGGCCGAGCAGCAGGTGGGCCGAGACGAGGGCGTGCGCCAGTGCGGCCTCGCGTCGGGTGCCGGGCACCGGGTCCCAGTCGGAGGTGTTCTCCACCAGGACGGTCAGCCGCTGCGCCCGGTAGGGGCCGGGTACGTCCTGGGCGGTGATCCGCAGTCGGCCCTGGACCCGTTCGCGGCGGCGCAGGAGCCGCCCGGCCAGCGCACCGTCCTCGACGAGCGGCTCCTCGTCCTCGGACGCGTCGAGTTCGAAGCCGCGGACGGCTTCACCGGCCGCCAATTCCTCGACCGGGATGAGGAGTTCGATCCGCTCCTCGACCCCTTCGTCCCAGGGGACGAGCACCCGGTCGGCGAGCTCCAGCTCATCGACGGTCCGGAATCCGCCCTGTCTGCCGGCCTCTTGGACCGTCCGCCGTTGGAGGCGCAGGAACCGCAGCTCGACGGCCAGCTGGTCGCCCTGGCGCGCTTCCATCACGCACTCGGTGCGCTGGTGGGAGTGCTCGCCGCTGTCGGCGCCGTAGCGCGGCGGGGTCAGGACGCCGAACTGCCAGCGCAGCCGGTTCTTGGCCGCTGACGCCCGGTAGGGGTAGAGCACGTAGCCCTCGAACAGGACGGCGTCGGCGATCTGCCGGGCGTGGGCGAACCTGTTCTCGCTCTCGTGGGCGGGCGCGGTCACCGCTCCCCCTTCGCGGTCTGGGCCGCCTTGACGGCCTGGGGTGGCTTCGCGGCCTGGGTCGTCGCTGTGGTCCGGGTCGGCACTGTGGTCTGGGTCGTCGCTGTGGTCCGGGTCGGCTTCGTGGTCGGGGCCGTGCCGAGCAGCTCGCGCACGGTGGCCTCCCAGGACGGCAGGGCGTGCCGGGAGCGGTAGGCGAGCAGTTCGGCCATCAGGTCGGCGGGCAGCCGGAGCCAGCCACAGCCCGGGAAGTGCGCGTCGATCGCCTCCCGCCAGACCTTGACCGGCATCCGCACGGCGGCTTCCTGGTCCCAGGCCACCGGGGTGACCTGGAAGCCGCCGGGGCCGGCGAAGGCGGTACCCGAGAAGAGCAGCAACAGCGGCACGTCCCCGTCGTCCAGTGCGGCGAGGTAGCGGGCGGCGGAGACGTCCATGTCGTAGGTGCAGGGCACCACCAGGTCGGTCTCGGTTTCGCCGGTGAACGCGCCGACCAGCAGCGGGACCTGGGCGAACTGGACCGGGTGGAGGGTGCCGGCCCAGCGTGAGCGCTCGCCGAACAGGTCGGTCAGCCGCCCGCCCTCGGCGTCGCCGTAGCGGCGGCGGGCCGGTTCGATCCGCAGTTGGCAGCGCAGCGCCAGCGCGTGCACCCGCACGTCGGCGGGGGCGGTGATGCGCAGCCGGAAGACGAGGGCGGGCCCGGCGGCGTAGGGATCGGCCCGCACTCCGGTGCAGGCGAAGGAGATCGAGGTCACCGGGCGCCGCCTTCGGGGAGGACGCGGGACCGGGCGGCCAGGCGGTCGAAGAAGGCGGCCTGTTCGGCGCGCGCCTCGGCCCCGCCGTCGAAGCCCTTCCAGCAGCGCCGCAGCCGGCCGACGAGTTCGTAGCAGACGTCGACCGGCACCAGGTAGCACTGGATGCCATCGGTGTCGCGCCGCAGCAGTAGCGCCTCGACGTCCGGCCGCAGCGCGGCGTGGAGGCGGCTGCCGCCGAGCGCGGCCTGCCAGGCGGCCTCGTCGGGTTCGGCCTCGGTCGCGCCACCCGGGCCGGGGTAGAGCAGGACGGACCGCTGCAGACGCGTGGTGCGCAGCAGGAACGCGGTGGCGACCGGGATGCCGAGGGCTGCCCAGGCGTCCTCGCCGAGGGGGTGGGCCGGGTCGGTCAGGTAGCGGTCGGGGACGGCGCGGTAGCGGCCGTCGGCCGCGCCGGGCTGCTGGAACAGCAGGGCGCAGGCGGTGCAGGCGCAGGTGAGCGCCTGCTGGTCGGTGTCCGCCAGGTGGCGGTGCTCGGCGGGCAGGTGCCGGCCGCAGAACTCGCAGCGTTGCGGCTGCGGGGGTGCGGGCTCCCGCAGCCGGCGCAGCAGCGCGGTGCCGGGCCGGTCGAGCTGGCGGAAGGTCATCGCGGGTCCGCCGGGGGCCGAGCGCCGATCTGCAGCAGTTCCGCGGGGCGTTCGAGCTCGACCGCGGTGACCTCGGGGGCGTGGCAGGCCAGGGCGTTCTCGATGTCCTGTTCGCCGCACCCGCAGCCGCTGCGGGTGCGGCGCAGCCGGGCGGTGCCGGTGGCGGGGTCGAAGGCGGCCAGGTCGACCGGTTCGGGCAGGGTGGCGAGTGCGCGGGTGATGCGGGCGGTGACGTCCTCGGGGTGCAGGTCGTGCAGGACGAGCAGCCCGGCCAGCGACGGTTCGTCCAGCAGCCGGGCCAGCGCGGCGGGCGGCAGGGCCTGGACGAGGCGGGCCAGGGCGTCGCCGTAGAGGGCCATCAGTTCGCGGACGAGGTGCTCGCCGGCCTCCTGCGCGTCGGCGCCGGCCAGTTGGTCCAGGGCCTCCTGGATGCGGGCCCCCGCCTGTTCCGGGGTCATGCGGTGAGTCCGCTCAGCCCGGTGGGCACGTGCATGGTCTGCACCGTCTTCCCGTCACCCAGGTACATGTGGACGCCGCAGGGCAGGCAGGGGTCGAAGCTGCGCACGGCGCGCATGATGTCGATGCCCTTGAAGGTCTCCGGGGGGTTCTCCTCGAAGATCGGGGTGTTCTGGACGGCGTCCTCGTAGGGGCCGGGGGTGCCGAAGCTGTCGCGGACGCTGGCGTTCCACGGGGTCGGCGGGTAGGGGTGGTAGTTGGCGATCTTGCCGTCCCGGATCACCATGTGGTGGGACAGCACGCCGCGTACGGCCTCGGTGAAACCGCAGCCGATCGACTCGTCCGGCACCTCGAAGCGCTCCCAGGTCTGGCTGCGCCCGGCCCGGACCTCGTCGAGCGCCTTCTCGGCGAAGTGCAGGGCCGCGGCGGCCGCGTAGGCCTGGAAGTAGGTGCGGGCGCGGTTGCGTTCGATGGCGTTGCTCCACTGCGGGATCTTCCACTCGAAGGTGGTCTCCGGCTTGGTCATGGAGCGCGGCAGGTTGATCTGCACGCTGTGTCCGGTGGCCTTGATGTAGCCGATGTCGACCAGTCCGGACAGCGCGGTGGACCACAGGCGGGCGATCGGACCGCCGCCGGTGTCGAGGGCGAGGTAGTCCTTGCCGTCGAACCAGCGGGGGGACATCACCCAGCTGTACTTGTCGTCGAAGTCGCGTTTCTGCGGGGCCGGGATGGTGTGCTGGTTCCAGGGGTGGCGGGGGTCGACGGGGTTGCCCAGCGGGTCGTGGGTGACGAAGAGCTCCTTGCCCTCCCAGTCCTGGTAGTAGGAACTGCCGAGCAGGATGCGGATGCCGAGGTTGATCTCGGTGAGGTCGTTGGTGACGAGCTTGCCGTCCACCACGATGCCCGGGGTGACGAACATCCGCCGGCCCCAGTCCGTCATGTTGCGGTAGGTGAAGTCGCAGTGGTCCGGGTCGTTGAGGCTGCCCCAGCAGCCGAGCATGACGCGGCGCCGGCCGACCTCCTCGTAGCCGGGCAGGGCCTCGTAGAAGAAGTCGAAGAGGTCGTCGTGCAGCGGCACGACCTTCTTCATGAACTCCACGTAGCGCATCAGCCGGGTCAGGTAGTCGGTGAACAGCTGGACGGTGGCCACCGTGCCGACGCCGCCGGGGTAGAGGGTGGAGGGGTGCACGTGGCGGCCCTCCATCAGGCAGAACATCTCCCGGGTGTAGCGGCTGACCTGGAGCGCCTCGCGGTAGAACTCGCCCTCGATGGGGTTCAGTGAGCGCATGATGTCGGCGATGGTGCGGTACCCGTGGTCGCCGGCGTGCGGTGCCTCGGTGCGTTCGGCCAGTTCCAGGACGCCGGGGTTGGTCTCGCGGACCATCTTCTCGCAGTAGTCGACCCCGACCAGGTTCTCCTGGAAGATGTTGTGGTCGAACATGTACTCGGCGGCCTCGCCGAGGTTGATGATCCACTCGCCGAGGTGCGGGGGCTTGACCCCGTAGGCCATGTTCTGCGCGTAGACCGAACAGGTGGCGTGGTTGTCGCCGCAGATGCCGCAGATCCGGCTGGTGATGAAGTGCGCGTCGCGCGGGTCCTTGCCGCGCATGAAGACGCTGTAGCCGCGGAAGACCGAGGAGGTGCTGTAGCACTCCGCGACCTTCTTCTGCTTGAAGTCGATCTTCGTGTGGATGCCCAGGCTGCCCACGATCCGGGTGATCGGGTCCCAGGACATCTCCACCAGACCGCTGCCGTCGCCGGCCGTCCTGGTCGTCGGTGCCATCGTCTGTCATGCCCTTCTGTCAGCGGGAGGAGGCTCTGCAACGGCCCGCCCGCCCCGGGCGGGGCGGGCGGGCCGAAGGGGGAAAGGGGTCACCACGGCGGGCGGTAACCGGTGGTCAGGCGGCGCCCCGTGTGCCGCCACTTGGGCTCCCGGTCGACCGTCCGGCCCGTGATCGTGCGCAGGCGGCGGATCACCGCCCCGTACGCCGAGCTGGCACCCGTCGAGACCCGGGAGCCGGGAGGCGGGTCCATGAACGGCATGAACTTGTCGGGGAAGCCCGGCATGGTGCAGGCGATGCAGATGCCGCCGACGTTGGGGCAGCCGCCGATGCCGTTGATCCAGCCGCGTTTGGCGACGTTGCACTTGACGACCGGGCCCCAGCAGCCGAGGCGCACCAGGCACTCGGGCGTGCCGTAGTCGGTGGCGAACTGGCCCTGTTCGTAGTACCCGCCGCGGTCGCAGCCCTCGTGCACGGTCGCGCCGAACAGCCAGGCCGGACGCAGCTTGTCGTCCAACGGGATCATCGGCGCGGAACCGGCCAGCTGGTACAGCAGGTAGGTCAGCGTCTCGGCGAAGTTGTCGGGCTGGATCGGGCAGCCCGGCACGCAGACGATCGGCAGGCCCGCCTTGGACTTCCAGTCCCAGCCCAGGTAGTCGGGCACGCCCATGGCACCGGTCGGGTTGCCGGCCATCGCGTGGATGCCGCCGTAGGTGGCGCAGGTCCCGATGGCGACCACCGCGGTGGCCTTGGGGGTGAGGCGGTCCAGCCACTCACTGGTGGTGATCGGCTGGCCGGTGTCCGGGTTGTCGCCGAAACCGCACCAGTAGCCCTCCTCCTTGATCGTCTCGTTCGGGATGGAACCCTCGACGACCAGGACGAAGGGGTCGAGCTCGCCGCGGTCCGCCTTGAAGAACCACTCCACGAAGTTGTCCGCGCCCTGGACCGGACCGCACTCGAAGTCGATCAGCGGCCAGTGGACGGCGACCTCCGGCAGGCCGGGGAGCGCGCCGGTGACGATCTCCTCGATGCTGGGCTGCATCGCCGCGGTCAGGGAGACCGAGTCCCCATCGCAGCTCAGACCCGCATTGATCCAGAGAATGTGCACCACGGCGGCATCGGCTGAAGTTGTTGCAACCGCACCCATGAGGATGCCTCCTCAAAAAAACGGGAGCCGAACAGATAGGCTCAAAAAATTCATAGCAGCAGTTCAGTCCGGCCGCCGGTCCAGAGAGCCGGGCAGGTCGCTCGAAGGGACGCGCGCCGGTGCACCCGTCCGGGTGGCCGTCAGCCGGACTCGGCTGGTCTCGAAGGGAGCCCGCACTGAACACCCCGCTCGCGGAGGGCCTGGCACTGGTACTGCTGCTGGCCGTGCTGGCCTGTGCCGTCGTGCGGCCGTGGGGCTGGCCCGAGGCCGCCGTCGCGGTGCCCGCCGCCGCCCTGCTGGTCGCCACCGGAGCGATATCGCCCGCGCACGCGTTGGAGGAGGCCGAACGGCTGGGGCCGGTGGTCGGGTTCCTGGCGGCGGTGCTGGTACTGGCGCAGCTGTGCGACGAGGAGGGGCTGTTCCACGCCTGCGGGGCGTGGATGGCCCGGACCGCCGCGCGGCCCGGACGGCTGCTGGTGCAGGTGTTCGCCCTGTCCTCGGTGATCACCGCGGTGCTGAGCCTGGACGCGACGGTGGTGCTGCTGACCCCGGTGGTGTTCGCGACCGCCACCCGGCTCGGAGCCCGGCCGAAGCCGCACGTCTACGCCTGCGCACACCTGTCGAACACCGCGTCGCTGCTGCTTCCGGTGTCCAACCTGACCAACCTGCTGGCGTTCGCGGCCAGCGGCCTGAGCTTCACCCGGTTCGCCGCGCTGATGGCCCTGCCGTGGCTGGTGGCGATCGGCGCCGAGTACGCGGTCTTCCGCCGGTTCTTCGCCGCCGACCTGGACAGCGGGGCCCCGCCGCCACCGGACGAGGCGGCCCCCGAGCTGCCGCTGTTCGCGCTCGTCGTGGTGGCCTGCACGCTCGGCGGGTTCGTCCTCACCTCCGCGCTGGGCGTCAATCCGGCGTGGGCGGCCGCGGCGGGGGCCCTCGTGCTGGCCGGCCGGGCGCTCGCCCGGCGCCGCATCACGCCGACGGCGGTCGTCCGGGCCGCGAACGTTCCGTTCCTCGCCTTCGTCGTCGCCCTCGCGATCGTCGTCCGCGCCGTCGTCGACAACGGCCTCGCCACCGCGCTCGGCCACGTGGTCCCCACCGGCACCGGCCTGCCGTCCCTGCTCGCGGTCGCCGTGCTGGCCGCCGTCCTCGCGAACGTGATCAACAACCTGCCCGCCGTCCTGGTCCTCCTGCCGCTGACGGCGGCCTCCGGCCCGGGTGCGGTGCTGGCGATGCTGCTCGGCGTGAACATCGGCCCCAACCTCACCTACGCCGGCTCCCTGGCCACCCTGCTGTGGCGCAAGATCGTCCACCAGCACGGGAGCACCGTCCGGCTGGGCGAGTTCACCCGCCTCGGTCTGCTCACCGTCCCGTCGGCGCTGGTGCTGTCCGTCCTGGCGCTGTGGGTGTCGCTGCGGGCGCTGGGAGGCTGACGGGCGGGGCGCCCGTGGGGCGGGCGCCCCGGGGCGCGGGGGTGTCAGGAGATCATGAAGTCCCGGACCGGCAGGGGGCGGTTGACCACGCGGACGTCGCCGATCCAGCCGTGGAAGACCTGACTGAGCGCGCCGCCGTACTCGTAGCCGCCGAGCAGCCAGGGGTGGCCGAGGGTGCTGAGGCCCTCGGACGGTGTCGAGGGGTTGCGGACGACCTCGCAGCCGTTCACGTACATCCGGGTGAGCCGCTTGTTGTTGACGACCGCGACGTGCCACCAGGCGCCGAGCGGGAGTTCGTGGCCCCAGTTGGTGACGGGGCCGCTCAGGTTGGTCGGGTAGACGCACCACTGCAGTTCCCGCCCGCCGGACAGGCTGAGCGTGGCGACCGGCTCCTGCGGGTCGGTGTCGGGGCCGGTCTTCCCCGCCTCCCCGCTCGTGCCCCAGCGGCTGAGCAGCGCCGTCCAGGCGTTGCGGCCGGCGTCCCAGTCGGCCGGCAGCTTGAAGAACGCCTCGAAGGTGTAGCCCTGCTGGAAGGTGTCGGCGTTCATCGGGGCCTTGGCGACGGTCTGCAGGTACGCGCCCTGGACCGGCTTGCCCCGGCCCCCGAAGTAGAGGCTGCCGCGGCCGGGCTGGTCGGGGTGCGACTCGGTGGACCAGGTGAGCGTCCCGGCCGGGCTGCCCGGGGCGGTCTGCTTGACGAGGTCGTTGCCGTGACCGCTCAGGTCCTTGACGACCTGGGAGTCGGCGACGGCGCTGCCGGCCGGCCGGCCGCCGTCGAAGCGCCAGTAGGCGACCGTGCCCGGGATCGTCAGCTGACGCGCGGGGCGGGCCGGGCGGGCCGGGACCGGGGCGAAGCCGGCGAACCGCCGCGCGAAGTCCACCTGCACCGAGAAGCTGTCCACCGGGCCGGTCAGCTCGATCTCCTCGCTGGCGAGGCGGTTGACCTTCTCCGCGGCCAGCTGCTGGATCCAGGGCGAGTACGTCCGCACGTCGATGGTGTTGCGGTCCAGGTCGAAGCGGTAGGCGCGGATCATCGCCGCGCCGCCGTAGTACCGGTTCTGGTAGTTGGTGATGTGGACGTGGACGTCGTGGCCTGCCTTGTTGGTCAGCGTGGTGCTGCCGGGCGGCCAGTAGTGGCCGTTCAGGGTGAGGAAGATCTGGTCGTTGCCGCTGATCAGCCTGTCCCAGAGCGCGTGCCCGTGGTCGGACAGCTGGGCGGCGCCGCCGTCGTCGGCGTAGGCGAGGTCGTGGGTGGTGAGGATGACCGGCACGGTCGGGTGCTGGGCGATCACCGAGTTCGCCCAGGCGAAGCCGCGGTCGGACAGCCGCCAGTCCAGCGAGAGCACCATCCAGTCCCGGCCCGCTCCCCGGAACAGGTGGTAGGTGTTGTAGCCGTCCGGGCTCGCGCCCTTGAAGGTCGCCGAGCGGGCGAACCGGGCCGGGTTGAAGGTGTCCAGGTACGCCGTCCGGCCCCGCTGGTCGTCGCTGCCCGAGCCGACGTCGTGGTTTCCGGCCAGGACGCTGTAGGCCGCGCCGTGGCGGTCGAGGAGGGTGAAGGCCTTGCCCGCGGCGGCGAACTCCTCGGCCTTGCCGTTCTGGGTGACGTCGCCCAGGTGCGCGAGGAAGACGAAGTTCTCGTCGCTGCCGTCCAGCACGTGGCGCAGCGAGGCCTCCAGCGGGGCGGGGTGGATCCGGTCGTCGTCGAAGAGGTACTGGGTGTCGGGCATCACCGCCAGCGAGAAGCGGGGGCCGTCCGGGTCCGGATCCCAGGCGCCCCGGCCGTCGTCCGCGGCGGCGGGCGCGCCGAAGGCGTCGGCCGTCGCGTCGGCGGGCTCGTCCGCCGACGCCGTCGCCGTGGAGCCCGCCCCGAGGACCGCCAGCCCGGCGCCTACCAGCCCCGTCGCGCGCAGGAAGGCGCGGCGTCCGGCCGCCGCCGGCGCGTCGGAGTCGAACCCGACGGTCCGCGGGCAGCTCGACCCGTGGTCGTCGTGGGGAAGGTCGTTCTGATGGTGGTTCATCGGGGCAGCTCCTCGGGCCGTGCACGGTGATCGCGACGTTAGGGGCACGACGCGGACCGCCGATCGGACGGCCGGCCTCCGCACGGTGAACGCCCGGGGAACGTCCCCCGCGGGCCTGTTCCCCGTCCGGCTTCTGCTGCTGGGTCAGTGGCCGGGTCAGTGGCCGCCCTCGGGTTCGGTGCAGCCGCCGTCCAGGTACATGCCGTGCGGGTGGATGTCGGGCGGGGAGGTCAGCAGGCCGCTGACGCACAAGACGGCTTCGGGGATTTGGAGGTCGAATCCGGGGGCGCCGGTGGAGGTGCGGACGTTGACCAGCTCGGCGGGGTAGCCGAGGCGTTGGAGCGCCGCGCGGAGGCCGGCTTCGTCGAGGACGGCCGGCGTGCCGGCGGGCCGCAGGGCGTCCGCGATCCGTGCCGCGTGGGCCTCGCCGCGGCACTGGGCGTCGGCGAGGAGCCTGACGGTCTGTTTGTAGGCGTGGTTCTCCGCGTACTTGTCGGCCCAGGTA
The DNA here is from genome assembly GCF_056435365.1 of Kitasatospora sp. NPDC043949. Lineage (NCBI taxonomy): Bacteria > Bacillati > Actinomycetota > Actinomycetes > Kitasatosporales > Streptomycetaceae > Kitasatospora > Kitasatospora sp. NPDC043949. The sequence goes on from NZ_JBWKEQ010000077.1 coordinate 23,539, forward strand.
CCGCCGTCGCCCGTGGGGGCGGCGGCCGGGGCGGACGGCGGTGTGGCGGCGACGCCCGCGCATGTCGCCGCGACCTGGGGGAAGAGCCGGTCGTGGCGGGCCAGGGCCTCGGCCCCGGCCTGGCCGGGCTCGCGGGATTCGGTGTGTGATGCGTTGCTCGGTGCGCTCGTCGATCCGCAGCCGGCGAGCGCCAGCACCGTCACGGCCGCCGCCAGGCCGGTGGCTGTCCTGCTCCAGGTGTACCTCATCTGCCTTCTCCCCCTCGGCCGTTGACCCTCGGTCGTTAACCCTTGGCCCGTTGCCCCCGATCACCGGATGATTGTCGCGCACGAGGGCGGCGGCGGGCGGGTCAGTCAGCGAACGGGCCGGTGTCTCCGAAGGCGAGGCGGGTGAAGTGCTCGGCGATGCGGTGGTGGCCGGCCTGGTCCGGGTGCAGGTCGTCGGGGAGCGGGTGGTCGTCGTGGTCGGTCCGGCCGTAGAGCGAACGGCCGTCCAGGTAGTGCAGGTTGAGGTCGCCGTCGGCGGCGCGGGCGGCGACGATGCGGGCGAGTTCGGTCCGGATGACGGTGAGGGTGAGGCGGCCCGCCGCGGTCTCGGCCGGGTCGCCGGTGGCCCGGAAGCGCAGTGCCCCGGTGCTGAAGTCGACGGCGAGGGGCCCCGGGGTGTCCTCCTGGATCGGGCAGAGGATCGGGGAGACGACGAGCAGCGGCGTAGCCGGGTGTCCTTCGCGGACGGTGTCGAGGAAGCCGTGCACCGCCGGGACGAAGGCGCGCAGGCGCATCACGTCGGCGTTGACGAGGTTGATGCCGATCTTCAGGCTGATCAGGTCGGCGGGGGTGTCGCGGATCGCGCGGGCGGTGAACGGGTCGAGCAGCGCGCTGCCGCCGAAGCCGAGGTTGACCAGGTCGACGCCGCCCGCGGACGCCGCCAGGGCGGGCCAGGTGCCGGTCGGGTGGGTGGCGTTGGAGCCGTGGCTGATCGAGCTGCCGTGGTGCAGCCAGCGACGGCGGGTGCCGTTCGGGACCGGGGTGACGGGGGCGTCGGTGTCGAGGGCGAGGAGTTCGGTGGTCTCGGTGTGCGGGAGCCAGATCTCGACGGTCTTGTCCCGTGCGGGCAGACCGGTGAACCGGGCGGTGCCGGGCGGGCCCTGGGTCAGCTCGACGCGGCCGGTGACCATGTCGATGGTGCGCAGGTTGCCGCCGGACACCGTGGTCTGCGCCGTCAGCTGCCCGTCGACGAGGAGGTCGTACACCCCGTCGGGCGGGGTGGGCACGCCCACGTAGGCCCGCTTGGTCGGGACGGTGTGCAGGTCGATCGCGGTGGCGCGGGTGCGGAAGGCCAGCCGGACGCCGGTGGGCTGGGACTCGGCGATCGCGAGCTGTTCGTCGGGGATCTGCCGGCGGGCCCGGGCGGGCAGGCGGTGCGGCAGCAGGCCGCGTCCGGTGTGCTCGACGTCGAGGTGGCCGTGCAGCAGGGCCTCGGTGACGGGGGTGGTGAAAGAGGTGTTCATCGTTGTTCCATCGCGTTCTGTGCGGGCCCTGCCCGTGCCATGTGCTTTCTGCCATCCGGCTATAGCCAGTATGAGATTGCCTAATAAGTTTAGGCAAATGAGATTACGACATTGGATTCCCGGTCCTGGATCCCCAGGCCTTGGCTGTCGGCGGCGGCCACGGCCGCGGCGTCAGCCCGCCAGGATGACCGTCTCCGCCGGGCCGGAGAAGCCGGCCTGCTGGGCCGGGGCGCCGGTCGCGGCGAGGCGGCGGTGCTCCTGCGGACTGACGCCGCGGACGCGCTTGAAGGCCGCCGAGAGGGCGAAGGCGTTGCTGTAGCCGACCTTGCGGGCCGCGAAGGCGACGGTGCACTCGGGTTCGCGCAGCAGGTCGGCGGCGACGGCCAGCCGCCAGCCCGCCAGGTAGGCCATCGGCGGTTCGCCGACCAGGCCGGTGAAGCGGCGGGCCAGGCCCGCCCGCGACACCCCGACCCGCTGGGCGAGGTCGGCGACCGTCCAGGCGGTGGCCGGGTCGTCGTGCATCAGCCGCAACACCGGTCCGACGACGGCGTCGTGCTGGGCGCGGTACCAGGCCGGGGCGCCGGAGTCGGGGGCGGCAAGCCAGGAGCGCAGCACGGAGACGACCAGCAGGTCCAGGATGCGGTCCAGGACCAGCTCCTGACCGGGCTCGTTGCGCCCTATCTCGGCGGCCAGCAGGTGCACCAGGGTGTCGTCGGCACCGGTGCCGGCCGGGCGGACCAGCAGGGCCGGCAGGCAGGCGAGCAGGCGCTGACCGATCTCGTGCTCGGCCTGGTAGGTGCCGGACAGGACCACCGAGGACGCCTGGTCGCCCTCCCGGCCCTGCCCCCAGGTCCGGACGCCGAGCGACATCACCTCGGAGACGTCCACACCGCCGCGCGTGCAGACCTGCCCGGGGCCGACGATCACGTCCACGGGGGTGTCGGGGTCGTCCGCCACCGTGTACGGCTCCGGGCCGCGGACGATCGCCACGTCGCCGGGGTGCAGCAGCAGCGGCGTGCCGCGCTCGGGCAGGATCCAGGCCTCGCCGCGAACCATCGTCACCACCGACAGCGGGGCCCGGTCCTCGATCCGCAGCGACCACGGCGGGGTGAGGATCGAGCGCAGCAGGAACGCACCGCGGGCCTTGGGGCCGTCGAGGAGTCCCGTCAGAGTGTCCATGGCCCCAAGTGTAGACGGCAAGACATCATTTGACGGTTCGTCATTTGAGAGGGTCTTGAGTGATCGAGGTGGCCCGAGCGGCCCGGATGCCGGATGATCGGCGCACGGGGGACGAACCGATACGCAGATACGCAGAGACAGTGAGGGGCTAAGAAGATGGAACTGGCACGCACACTCGCACTGGTGGCGGCCACCGTCACCTGTGGACTGACCGCCGGGTTGTTCTACGCGTTCGCGTGCTCGGTCATGCCCGCGCTCGCGCGGGTCGAGGACCGCACCTTCATCGAGGTCATGCAGCGCATCAACGTGGCCATCCTGAACGGCTGGTTCGTCCTCGGCTTCGTCGGCGCCCTCCTCACCACCGGCGCCGCCGTCGCCCTCCACCTGCCCTCCGACGGCCACCACGCGCTACCCGCCACCGTGGCCGCCCTGGTGCTCTACATCGCCGCGATCGGCGTCACCCGCTCCGTCAACATCCCGCTCAACGACGAACTCGCCGCCGGCGGCGAGCCCCGGCGCATCACCGACCCGGCCGCCGTCCGGGGGCGCTTCGAAGCCCGCTGGGTCCGCTTCAACGTGCTGCGCGCCCTGCTCTGCACCGCCGCCGTCGCCTGCCTCGCCTGGGCGCTGATCCTGCACGGCCAGGCCTGACCCGCGCCCGGCCGGACCCCCGGATACACCTTCGAACTCCCGCGTGCCTCGTGGGAGTTCGAAGTCGTATCCGGGGGCTATGGCCCGTCCGGCGGATCTTGCCCCGGACAGGGCCTAGCCGCAGAGGGTCCCGAAGGTGTACCCGCGTGACTTGAGGGTGGAGAGGATCGTCGGAAGTGCGGCGGCGGTCTGGCTGCGGTCTCCGCCGCCGTCGTGCAGCAGGATCACCGAGCCCGGGCGGACGTTCTTCAGCACCCGGGACTGGATGGCCGCCGTTCCCGGCCGGGACCAGTCGGTCGGGTCAACCGACCACAGCACGACCTGCTTGCCGAGCGCCGCCGCCCGCGAGCGCACCGCGCCGTCGACCGCACCGTAGGGCGGGCGCAGGCAGCTCGGGGTGCGGCCGGTCTGGGCGCGGATCGCCTTGTCCGTGTTCGCCACCTGGGCGTTGACGGCGGAGGCGGAGAGCCGGCGCAGGTCCGGGTGCGACCAGGAGTGGTTCTGCACGCTGTGGCCCGCCCGGGCGACCTGCCCGGTGAGCGCCGGATGGGCGGCGACGTTCTGCCCGATCTCGAAGAACGTCGCACGCACGCCGTAGCGGGCGAGGATCCCGAGGATCTTCGGCGTGTACGTGGGGCTGGGGCCGTCGTCGAAGGTGAGGTAGACGACCTTTCCTCCCTTGTCGGCCTTGGCGCCCGCCGCCTCGGCGGGTGCGGCCGGCACCGCGACCGCCGCTCCCGCCACCAGGGCGACGGCGAGTGCGCCGATCGCGGTCCGAATCCGCCCAACCGCCCTGCGCCTGCCGGAATGTACGGCCATGCCTGCCCCCTGCCCCTGGTGCCGGAACCGCCCTGTACCGACCAGTCTGCGCCGAAGGGCGCCGCCGCCGCGACCGGCCGGGGGTGAATTCGGCCAGCTGCCCGGCGGGTTGACCAGCCGCGGAAACAGGGCCGGGATCAGGGCCGGGAACAGGGCCAGGCACAGGGCCGGGCACGGCGACCGCCCCCGGTGGGGATCCACCAGGGGCGTCAACCCCGTTGCGGGGCCCGGCCGTTCAGCGCGAGGCGCGGCCGTGCAGGACCAGCGCCCGGGTCAGGGCCGCCAGGCCGCCCGCGCAGAGCAGCGTGCGGAGCATGTTGGTGGCCACCCAGGTGCCCTCGAACTTGGCGCGCACGCCCGCGAAGTCGGTGATCTGGGACGGGTCGCCGGCCTGCGCCAGCTGGTTGTTGAGCGGGATGTTGACGCCCATGGTGACCATCAGGGCCACCACGTAGAGCACCGTCGCCCCGGCAGCCCACAGCGCCGCCTGGCGCCGGCCGGCCTTGTGCTGGAGCCAGGCCGCCACGCCCGTCGCCACGAAGGCTCCGACGAAGACCAGGCCGAACATGCCGTTCTCGATCGACTTGTTGATGTGCTGCATCGCCGTCACGTACGTCCGGTCGTCGCCCGCCGCGAGGCCCGGCATCACGGACACGTCGAAGGCGAAGAACAGGCCCGCCATCAGGCCCATCGCGATGGTGGCGCCCGCCAGGACGGGCCCGGCGGCCTTGCTCCGTGCGGCGGGGGCCGCCGAGGCGCCCGGCGCGAGGCCGCCGAAGGAGGATGGAGCGGAGTAGGAAGCTGGAGTCGCGGTCTGGTTCGAGCGCATCGGTAATCCTTCGATTTCTCCCCGGCCCCCGCCCAGCGCGGGGGCCACCACGGTGCCCGGGCACCGGCTTCCGTACCGCTCCCGGGTTCGACCCGGATGGACGGTCAGGAAGTCGGCGAGGCCCGGCACCGACGATCAACGAAACTGACTGGCCTGCGAGTTGTGCGGATCGGTGGGCGGCTCACACGTCCCAGACCCCGGACGCGGCGGCCTCGCGGGCGAAGTCGGCGAAGTCCCGCGGCTCACGCCCCAACGCCCGCCGCACCCCGTCCCCCAACGAAGCGTTACGACCGTCCAG
>NZ_JBWKEQ010000078.1:0-28364 GCF_056435365.1 Kitasatospora sp. NPDC043949
CCCCCCCCCCCCCCCCCCCCCCCCCCCCCCCCCCCCCCCCCCCCCCCCCCCCCCCCCCCCCCCCCCCCCCCCCCCCCCCCCCCCCCCCCCCCGCGGCCGTAGCCGGGTGGGGCCACGGAGTAGGGTGCGGCCAGATTCGTCTCAGTGAGGTGCTGTCTCGATGCTCGATCGAGGTGTGATGCTCCCCGGCTCGTTCCAGGCCGCCCGCGCCCTGGCCACCACCCGCGTGTTGGAGCCCCCCGACCTCGCGGACGCCTTGGAGATCCTCCACCGCGACCCGGTCGCCAACTCCTTCGTCGCCACCCGGGTCGAGGCCGTCGGTCTGGACCCCTGGCGGCTCGGCGGCGAGATGTGGGGCTGGTACGACGGGGACGGCGCCCTCGCCGCGCTCTGCTACGCCGGGGCCAACCTCGTCCTGGTCGACGCCGGGCCGGAGGCCGTCGCCGCCTTCGCCGAGCGGGCCCGCCGGCAGGGCCGCCGCTGCTCCTCGATCGTCGGCCCGGCCGGGGCCACCGCCGCCTTCTGGGCGCTGCTGGAACGCAGTTGGGGCCCGGCCCGCGAAGTCCGCGCCCACCAGCCGCTGTTGGCCACCGCCGTGCCCTCCGCCGAGATCGCGCCGGACCCGCTGGTGCGGCGGGTGCGGCGGGAGGAGATCGACGCGCTGATGCCCGCCTGCGTGGCGATGTTCACCGAGGAGGTCGGGGTCTCCCCGCTGGCCGGTGACGGCGGCCTGCTCTACCAGGCCCGGGTCGCCGAACTCGTCTCCGCCGGACGGTCGTTCGCGCGTTTCACCGAGGACGGCGAGGTCGTCTTCAAGGCCGAGATCGGCGCCGTCACCGAGGGCGCCTGTCAGGTCCAGGGCGTCTGGGTCGCCCCCGGGTACCGGGGCCGGGGCCTCTCCGAGACCGGCATGGCCGCCGTCCTCGACCTCGCGCTGCGCGAGATCGCCCCGGTGGTCTCGCTCTACGTCAACGACTTCAACCTGCGGGCCCGGGCCGCCTACCGGCGGGTCGGCTTCCGTGAGGTCGGCGCGTTCATGAGCGTGCTGTTCTGAGTCCGCACCCCGGGAATTCGGTTCCGATCTTCGCCCGCGCCGGCGGCCCACGGGTAGTAACGTCCGAGGCATGGATCAGCTGACCGGGGTGACGATCGAGGCCATCGACCTTGCGGCCTGGGCGCCGCAGGCGCTGGAGGTCCAGGCGGTGGCGTTCGGCCTGACGGCCGAGGAGGTCGCCGTCCGGCTGCACATCGTCGGCCGGCACGCCCACCAGCCCGGGGTGATCGCGCTCGGCGCGATGAGCGGCGGCCGGCTGGTCGGCTTCGGCTACGGGATGCCCAACCAGCGCGACCACTGGTGGAGCACGGTGATCGAGCCCTACCTGGACGCACGCGGCCACGACGCCTGGCTGGACGACGTGTTCGCCGTCACCGAGCTGCACGTGCTGCCCGAGTACCAGGGCCAGGGCGTCGGCTCCCGGCTGATCCGCACCCTCTGCGAGCGCTCCGGGCTGGAGCGCAGCATCCTCTCCGCGATCGACGCGGAGACCCCCGCCCGGCGGCTCTACCGGGCGCTCGGCTACCAGGACCTCGCCCGTGCGGTGCGCTTTCCCGCCACGGACCGGCTGTACGCGGTGATGGGGGCCCGGCTTCCGCTGCGCGGGCCGGGCGAGGCGTAGGGCTCGCCCTACAGCGCCCCGGCGAACTCCAGGTAGAGCTCGGCGTCCTCCCGGCGGCCGGCCGCCAGGGCCCGCAGGGCGAGGTCGACGGCCCGGAACAGCGTCCAGCCGCGCAGCCGTTCCCGGTCCACCTCCAGCGCGTCCGCGAGCTGGTGCAGCCGGCGGCGGACGGCCGCGGCCACGCCGGGGGAGCCGACCAGGGTGTCCGCCCGGTCCAGCGCCAGCCGGGCCAGGTCGAAGGCGCGCTCGCCGGCCAGCGGGCGCGGGTCGATCGCCAGCCAGGGCGCTCGGTCGGCGGCGAGCACGTTGCCGTGGTGGAAGTCCCCGTGGAGCAGGAAGGTCTCGGCGGCGGAGCCGGCCAGGCCGTCGGCGGTGTCCAGCGCCTCGGCGATCAGCGGCTCGGCCTCGGCGGCGCCGGGCAGGGCGCGGTGTCCGCGCAGCCGTTCCGCGGTGTCGGCGGTCCGGGCCGCGAGGGTCGGGAACGGGTGGTCCTCGGGCAGGGTGCTCCAGAGCCGGTGCAGCAGGCTGGTCGCCTCCAGCATCGCCTTCGCCTCGGCGAGCGAGCGCAGCGGGATGTCCCCGTGCAGCCGCTCCAGCAGTTGGACGCCCTCGGCGGGGTCGGCGTCCAGCAGCAGGACGGCCCCGCGCCCGGCCCAGTGGGCGAGCGCCGCGTGCTCCAGCGCGGTCTCGGGGGTCCGCAGGCCGGTCTTGAGGACGGCGGGGGAGAGGTCGTCGCGGTGGACGTAGGCGACCAGGCTCAGGCTGCCGCCGGGGTCGAGCACCCGCTCCAGGGTGAGGTCCCAGCGCGCCAGGTGGGCGGCCACCCGCGCGGGCAGCCCGGCCAGCCACTGCCGGCCCGGTTCGCCCTCGCTCGCCGCGACGCCGCGCGCCAGCCAGGCGGGGACGGTGATCTGCGGTGCTGCTCCCGACATGCCGGCCTTCCGGTTGACGCTCCCCCGTTGGTGTTACCCGTCCATTGTCGGCCATGAACGGGAAACCGCAGGTCAGCGCTGCGGGCCCTAGGGAGTGGTGGCCGTGGGGGTGGGGAGGGGCTCGGGGATGCCGGGGAAGGCGGGGTCGGCCGCGCCCCAGCGGTGGGCGCGCAGGGCGCTGTCGCGCAGGGCGTCGGCGGCGGTGCCCCGTTGGGGGCCGGGGACGGCGGCGACCAGGTCGGCGTAGACGGTGGTGAGCCGGGTTTCGAGGTGGGCGGCGAGCTTGGTGGCGCCGGCCGCGTCGGTGACGGCGAACGGGAGCTGGTAGCCGCCGGCGGCGGCGGCCGGGGTGGCGCCGAGGGAACCGATCAGCCGCTGCCAGGCGTCCCGCCGGGCCTCGTGGGCGGCGTAGGCGGTGCGGGCGTCGGTGCGCTGCTGGTCCTCGGGGAGCCGGGCGCCGACCACGCCGTAGCCGTAGACGGCGGCGTGTTCGGCGCCGAGGGCGCCCTGGAGGGCGGTCACCGCTGCGGCGGCGGGGTCGGCCGACGGCCCGGCGGAGGGGGAAGCGGTGGGCTGGTCGCTCGGGGGCGCGGTCGGCGCCTCGGTGGGGGTGGTGGCGGCAGGGGGCGGGGCGACCGGCGGGGTGGTGTCGCCGAGGGCGACGGCGTGCAGCACGTCGGAGGCGGCGACCGAGGCGAGCAGCCGGGCCAGCGGCGGCCGGGCTGCGGCCAGGTCGGTGAGGCGGGCCTGGGCGGTCTGCCGTTCGAGTGCGGCGAGCGCGGCGGGGGTGCCGACCGGCGTTCCGCTCGCTGTCCCGCTCGCTGTCCCGCTCGCCGTCCCGCTCGGCGGCGCGCTCGGTGTCCCGCCCGGGCCGGCCGAGGGCGTGGCCGGGGACGCCGGGGGGATGGAGGCGGCCGGCAGCCCGTAGGCGAGGGCGGCGCGGTGCTGGGCCACCTCGGCCCGGAGCGGCTGCAGCACGGCGGCCTGGGCGCCGCCCGGGCCGGCGAGCAGCGCGTCGTAGCCGGCCAGCAGCGTGTCGGTGGCGGCGATCGAGCGCAGGATGACCGGTTCGTCCGGGTTCGGCAGCGGGCCGCGGTTGCCGGGAGTGGCGTCGTTGCCGCCGTGGGAGCCGGTGCAGGCGGTGAGGGCGGTGAGGGCGAGCAGCCCGAGAGCCAGGAACGTCCGTCGGCTGGGCGGCTGCATGGGTGTCACTCCGGGGCGTGTGCGGGAGGGCGGCCTCCCCGCCTGCCCTTCGTAGGCGTGAATGATTACAGAATCCCCACGATTCCGGGTGGGGATTCGGATCCAGGGACGCCCCGGGAGCGGGTGTGAGCTTGCTCGCAGTGGGTGGCGTGCGCCCGGTCGGGGGTGGTCCGGAATCGGTGGTTCGCGGCTTCACCGGCTAGGCTTTGGGCCGAGCTGCCGTGACCCGGTGTGCGCCGGACCGGCGCCGGAGGGTGCGGAGCGACCTTCTGACAACAGCAGACGCGGCCGAGGAGTCCACCCGGATGAGCACCACCCACACCGACCGGCTGCGCGCGTTGCTGGAGCCGCTGGCCGTGCAGGCCGGTCTGGACCTGGAGGACGTCAAGGTCACCAAGGCCGGCAGCCGCCGCCAGGTGCAGATCGACGTCGACACCGACGGCGGCGTGGACATGGACGCCATCGCCGAGTTCAGCCGGGTGGTCGGTGAGGCTCTGGACGAGTCGGACCTGATGGGCGACGAGCCCTACCTGCTGGAGGTCGGTTCGCCGGGCGCTGAGCGTTCGCTGGACCTGCCCCGGCACTGGCGTCGCGCGGAGGGCCGACTGGCCAAGATCCACCTGGTCGACGGCGGGGAGATCGTCGCCCGGGTGCTGGAGGCGGACGAGGACGGCGCGCTGGTCGAGGTGCAGCCGGTGAAGGGCCGCGGCCGTCCGAAGGAGCGCCGGCTGGCGTACGCCGAGGTGGATCGGGCGCGCGTGCAGGTCGAGTTCAACCGCAAGGACGACAAGCTCCTCGACGAGGCCGCGGACTACGCGGACGACGACGCCTCCGAGGAGGGGGACGACGGTGCGCTGTGACCTGCGCACCGCCCGGACCATGACGAACGTGACGAAGAAAGACGAGGAGGCGTAGCCGTGGACATCGACATGAGTGCCCTGCGCACGCTGGTCAACGAGAAGAACATCCCCTTCGACCTGCTGGTCGAGTCCATCGAGTCCGCCCTCCTCACCGCGTACCACCGCACCGAGGGCTCGCGCCGCCGCGCCCGGGTGCACCTGGACCGCAAGTCCGGCCACGTCACCGTGTGGGCGACGGAGGACCCGGCCGAGCTGGACGAGGGCGTCGAGCCCAAGGAGTTCGACGACACCCCGAACGGCTTCGGCCGGATCGCGTCCAGCATCGGCATCCAGGTGATGATGCAGCGCCTGCGCGACGCCGCCGACGACCAGACCTTCGGCGAGTACGCGGGCAAGGAGGGCGACATCGTCACCGGTGTCGTCCAGCAGGGCAACGACCCGAAGAACGTGCTGGTCGACATCGGCAAGCTGGAGGCCATCCTGCCGCCGCAGGAGCAGGTCCCGGGCGAGGACTACCGGCACGGCACCCGGCTGAAGTGCTACGTCGTGGCGGTGCGCCGCGGTGTGCGCGGGGCCTCGGTGACGCTGTCGCGGACGCACCCGAGCCTGGTGAAGAAGCTGTTCGCGCTGGAGGTCCCGGAGATCGCGGACGGCAGCGTGGAGATCGCGGCGATCGCCCGTGAGGCCGGCCACCGCACCAAGATCGCGGTCTGGTCGCGCCGGGCCGGGCTGAACGCCAAGGGCGCCTGCATCGGCCCGATGGGCAGCCGGGTGCGTGCGGTGATGGGCGAGCTGCACGGCGAGAAGATCGACATCGTCGACTGGTCGGAGGACCCCCGGGAGATGGTCGCCGCGGCGCTGTCCCCCGCACGGGTGACCAGCGTGGAGATCGTCGACCTGGCCCAGCGTTCCGCCCGGGTGATCGTGCCGGACTACCAGCTGTCGCTGGCGATCGGCAAGGAGGGGCAGAACGCCCGCCTCGCCGCCCGCCTCACCGGCTGGCGGATCGACATCCGGCCGGACACCGAGGGCCAGCCCGAGGACGGCGGTCGGGACACCGACCGCTGAGCGCGGCGCTGACCGGCCGTTCGCCCCGTCAAAGCCCCCCGCCGTTCCGCCCGGGATCGGCGGGGCGGCGCCATGTCCCTTCGGAGGGGTAGACTTGCCTTCGTCTGGCCGGACGCACGTCCGAGCACGCCCGGAACGCACCTGCGTGGGCTGCCGCAAGCGAGCGGCCAAGCACCAGCTGTTGCGTGTCACGGCGGTCGAGGGCGTCTGCGTCCCCGACCCCCGTGGCGCACTGCCGGGCCGGGGCGCTCACCTGCACCCCGATCCGGCCTGCCTCGACCTCGCGGTTCGCCGTCGGGCGTTTCCCCGGGCCTTCCGCCTCCAGGGGACGCTCGACACGGAGCGGCTCCGCGAGTTCATCGGGGAGCGGACCGTCGACACCCCGGCGCCCTGAGTCCCTCAGGCCGCCCGGTGGGGCGACGCCCGCAACGGCCGCCGCTCAGTGCGGCGGGAGAACCACCGCAACAAGCACGGTTCGCGGGCAGCCGCGTGCCGTGTCACCAGTCAGGTACCTCGCGATGTGGAAGTAGGTCGAGATTGCGATGAGCTCTCGATGAGTACGCGATGAGTACGCGATGGGTACGCCCATGAAGTAGCGACGGTCCGGCGGACGAGACACCCCGGACTCATAGACAGGAGTGAAGTGGCTAAGGTCCGGGTTTATGAACTCGCCAAGGAACTTGGCTTGGAGAGCAAGGCCGTCATGGCCAAGCTCACCGAGCTCGGTGAGTTCGTCCGTTCGGCGTCCTCGACGATTGAGGCGCCGGTCGTACGTAAGCTGACTGACGCGCTTGGTGTGGCCCCCACCGGTGGTGGTTCCGCTGCCAAGCCGGGCCCGCGCAAGAGCGCGGCGCCCCAGCCCGCGGGTGGCTCCGCCGCCGCGGGTGCACCCAAGCCGGGTGCTCCGACCCCGGGTCCGCGCCCCAGCGCGACCCCTGGTCCCCGTCCCACCCCGGCCGCGGCTCCCGCGGCCCCTGCGGCCCAGGCCGCGCCCGCCGCCCCGGCGGCCCCCGCCGCCGCGAAGCCGGCGGGTGGCCCGACCCCGGGTCCGCGCCCGGCGGCGCGTCCCGCCGCTCCGGCGGCCCCGGCCGCGCCCGCGGCCGAGTTCTCCTCGCCGGCTCCGGCCGGTGACACCCCGCGTCAGGCTCCGCAGGCCTCGCAGGCTCCGCAGGCCCCGCAGGCCTCGCGTCCGGCCGGTCCCGCCGCCGGCGGTGCCCGTCCGGGTCCGCGTCCGGCCGGCCCGCGTCCGGGCAACAACCCGTTCACCTCGGGCAGCGCGACCGGTATGGCCCGCCCCGGCGACCGCCGGCAGGGCGCGCCGGGTGCGCGTCCGGCCGGTCAGGGCGCCCCGGGCGGCGACCGTCCGCGTCCGGGCGGCGACCGTCCGCGTCCCGCCGGTGCTCCCGGTGCCGACCGTGGCGCCCCGCGTCCCGGTGGCGACCGTCCGCGTCCCGCCGGTGCTCCCGGTGCCGACCGTGGCGCCCCGCGTCCCGGTGGCGACCGTCCGCGTCCCGACGGCATGCCGCGTCCGGCCGGTCCGCGCCCCGGCGCCCCGTCCCCGTCCGGCATGCCGCGCCCGAACCCGGGCATGATGCCGCAGCGTCCGGCTCCGGGCCCGCGTCCGGGCCCCGGCGGCCGTGGCCCCGGTGGCCCCGGTGGCCGTCCGGGTGGTCCGGGTGCCGGTGGCGCCCGTCCGGGCTTCCAGGGTCGTCCGGCCGGTCCGGGCTCGCGTCCGGCCGGTGGCGGCGGCTTCGGCGGTCCGCGTCCCGGTGGCGGTGCCCCCGGTGGTGGCGGCGGCTTCGGCCCGCGTCCCGGTGGTTTCGGTGGTCGTCCCGGCGGCCCGGGTGCCCGTGGTGGCACGCAGGGCGCCTTCGGTCGTGGCCCGGGCGGTCGCCCGGCGCGTGGCCGCAAGTCGAAGCGGGCGAAGCGCCAGGAGTACGAGGCCATGCAGGCCCCGTCCGTCGGCGGTGTGATGCTGCCTCGCGGCAACGGCCAGACCGTTCGCCTGTCGAGCGGCGCCTCGCTGATGGACTTCGCGGAGAAGATCAACGCCAACCCGGCCGCGCTCGTCTCCGTCATGTTCAACCTTGGTGAGATGGTCACCGCGACGCAGTCGGTCTCCGACGCGACCCTCGAGCTGCTGGCCGGCGAGATGGGCTTCATCCTGGAGATCGTCAGCCGCGACGACGAGGACCGCGAGCTGCTGGAGTCGTTCGACATCGACTTCGGTGCGAACGAGGGCGACGAGGACCAGCTGGCCCCGCGCCCGCCGGTCGTCACCGTCATGGGTCACGTCGACCACGGTAAGACCCGCCTGCTGGACGCCATCCGCAAGTCCAACGTGGTGGCCGGCGAGGCCGGTGGCATCACCCAGCACATCGGTGCCTACCAGGTCGTCACCGAGGTGAACGGCGAGCAGCGCCCGATCACCTTCCTCGACACCCCGGGTCACGAGGCGTTCTCCGCCATGCGTGCCCGTGGTGCCAAGTCCACCGACATCGCGATCCTGGTGGTCGCGGCCAACGACGGTGTCATGCCGCAGACGGTCGAGGCGTTGAACCACGCCAAGGCCGCGGGTGTGCCGATCGTGGTCGCCGTCAACAAGATCGACGTCGAGGGCGCCGACCCGACCAAGGTCCGCGGTCAGCTGACCGAGTTCGGTCTGGTGGCGGAGGAGTACGGCGGCGACACCATGTTCGTCGACATCTCCGCGCGCCAGGGCCTCAACATCGAGCAGCTGCTGGAGGCCGTGGTCCTCACCGCGGACGCCTCGCTCGACCTGCGGGCCAACCCCGAGCAGGACGCGCAGGGTATCGCCATCGAGGCCCACCTCGACAAGGGCCGCGGCGCCATGGCGACCGTGCTCGTGCAGCGCGGTACCCTCCGCGTCGGCGACTCGATCGTGGTCGGCGACGCCTATGGCCGCGTCCGCGCGATGCTGGACGAGAACGGCAACAGCCTCGCCGAGGCCGGCCCGTCCCGCCCGGTGCTGCTGCTCGGTCTGACCTCGGTGCCCCGCGCCGGCGACAGCTTCATCGTCGTCGACGAGGACCGCACCGCCCGTCAGATCGCCGAGAAGCGCTCGGCCCGCGACCGCAACGCCGCCTTCGCGCAGCGTCGGGTCCGGGTGTCCCTGGAGGACCTGGACAAGGCCATCGCCGCCGGCGAGATCGAGCAGCTCAACCTCATCATCAAGGGTGACGTCTCCGGTTCGGTCGAGGCCCTCGAGGACGCCCTCGTCAAGCTGGACGTGGGCGAGGAGGTCGAGCTCCGCATCCTGCACCGCGGTGTGGGTGCGATCACCGAGTCCGACGTCAACCTGGCGATGGGTTCGGACGCCATCATCATCGGCTTCAACGTGCGCGCCGAAGGCCGTGCGCGTACCGCGGCCGACAAGGAAGGCGTGGACGTCCGGTACTACTCGGTCATCTACCAGGCGATCGAGGAGATCGAGAACGCCCTCAAGGGCATGCTCAAGCCCGAGTACGAGGAGGTGCGCCTCGGCTCCGCGGAGATCCGCGAGGTGTTCCGCTCCTCCAAGTTCGGCAACATCGCGGGTGTCATCGTCCGCGAGGGCCTGCTGCGCCGCAACGCCAAGGCCCGCCTCATCCGCGACGGCAAGGTCGTGGCGGAGAGCCTCACCATCGAGGGTCTGCGCCGCTTCAAGGACGACGCGACCGAGGTCCGCGAGGGCTTCGAGGCCGGTGTCACCCTGGGGTCGTTCAACGACATCAAGGTCGAGGACATCATCGAGACCTACGAGATGCGCGAGAAGCCGCGTTCGTAGTCGGTGAAAGCCGGGGCCGGTCGACGGGTGGTATTTCCGTCGACCGGCCCCGGTCTCGCTGTGTAGGGTCCGGGGTAGTCGAGATGCAGCAGCGTTCAGACGTAGCACCGGCAGCCCGGTTCCGGGCTGCCCCCCCGAGGCCTTCCAGGTCGGCGAGACCTGTCATACATGTTCGTGGGAACACTCACCTTCGACCTGCTGTTGGGCGACGTCCACTCGCTCAAGGAGAAGCGTTCGATCGTGCGGCCCATCGTGGCCGAACTGCAGCGCAAGTACAGCGTGTGCGCTGCCGAGACCGGGAACCAGGATCTGCACCGCAGGGCCGAGATCGGCCTCGCGGTGGTGGCCGGCGATGCCGGGTACGTCACCGAGATCCTGGACAGCTGTGAGCGGTTGGTCGCCGGCCGCCCCGAGGTGCAGCTCCTCTCCGCGAGGAGGAGGTACCACAACGACGACGACGAATGAGAGCCGTGGAGACGATCGGCGGAAGTCGCCGTTCTCACACGGATCAGGACCCAGAGCGCCCGCAAGGCCGGGCGCGGGCCGGTACTTTGGGGCGTGGGCCCCGAAGGGTGCGTAGCTCACCCGAATGCCGGACCCACTGCACGAGGAGGCAACGTGACCGACACCGCAAGGGCGCGCAAGCTCGCCGACCGCATCCAGGTGGTCGTCGCCCAGACCCTGGAGCGGCGGATCAAGGACCCGCGACTGGGGTTCGTGACCATCACCGACACCCGGGTGACCGGGGACCTGCGCGAGGCCACCGTCTTCTACACCGTCTTCGGCGACGAGACCGAGCGCGAGGCCACGGCCGCCGCGCTGGAGAGCGCCAAGGGCGTGATCCGCTCCGAGGTCGGCAAGATCGGGGTGCGCTTCACCCCGACGCTGACCTTCGTCGCGGACGCGCTGCCGGACAACGCCCGGAACATCGACGACCTGCTCGACCGGGCCAAGGCCATCGACGCGGCGGTGCGCACCACCGCCGCGGGCGCGACCTACGCCGGCGAGGCGGACCCGTACAAGGTTCCGGCGGCCGAGCGTGACGACGAGGACGAGTAGTCATGGCGGGTGAGCCGGCGAAGGCCGCCTCGCGAGCCGGTTCGACCACGGGGGCGTCTTCCACCAGCACGGTGGAGGACGCCCTCGTGGCGCTCCCGGGGCCGCGCACCGAGGAGAGCGGTTTCGAGCTGCTCTGGCAGCAGGTGGTGGCGGAGATCGGGCGGGCCCGTTCGATCGACCTGATCTGCCACATCTGCCCGGACGGCGACGCCCTGGGCTCCTCGCTGGCGGCCGCGCTGGCGCTGCGCGGGCTCGGCAAGCGGGTGCGGGTCTCCTTCGGCGACGACCCGCAGATCGTGCCCGAGTCGTTGGCCTTCCTGCCCGGCCAGGAGCTGATCGTGCCGGCCGTCGAGGTGCCGGACGTCCCCGAGCTGGTGCTCTGCTTCGACGTGGCCGCGGAGAGCCGGCTCGGCCTGCTGCACGGCAAGGCCTTCGCCGCGCCGGTGCTGGTGGTGATCGACCACCACGCCTCCAATCCGGGCTTCGGCACCCACCAGCTGATCGACCCGACCGCGCCGGCCACCGCCGTCCTGGTCGACGAACTGCTGCGCCGGCTCGGCGTCGAACTCGACCAGGACCTGGCCACCTGCCTGTACACCGGCGTCGCCACCGACACCGGTTCGTTCAAGTACCGGGCCACCACGCCCGCCACCCACGAACTCGCCGGGCGGCTGCTGGCCACCGGCATCCGGCACGACCTGATCTCCCGGCAGCTGTGGGACACCTCCTCCTTCGGCTACCTCAAGGTGCTCGCGGGCGCGCTCGACCGGGCCGTCTACGAGCCGGACGCGGCCGGCGGGCTGGGCCTGGTGTGGACCTGGGTGCCGTACCAGGACCTGGTGCTGTTCAGCGTCACGGTCGAGGAGATCGAGGGGCTGATCGACATCCTGCGCCGCCCGGCCGAGGCCGAGGTGGCGCTGGTGCTCAAGCAGGACCCGGACGGCACGCTGCGGGGCTCCTCGCGTTCCAAGGGCGCGGTGGACGTCGCCGCCGCCTGCGCGGAGCTGGGTGGCGGCGGGCACGTCTTCGCGGCCGGGTTCAGCGCCCGGGAGGACGTGGCCGCGGTGGTCGAACGGTTCCGGAGCGCGCTGCGACCGGTACGTTGATCATCTCTTGACCGCTTTTTAGAGAAAGAACTTGATGAAGCGCAAAGGCACCGGCCCGGACGGCCTGGTGATCGTCGACAAGCCCGAGGGCATCACCTCCCACGGGGTCGTCGCCAAGCTGCGATGGCTGGCCGGGACGCGGAAGGTCGGGCACGCCGGCACGCTCGACCCGATGGCCACCGGCGTACTGGTGATCGGCGTCGAGCGGGCCACCCGGCTGCTCGGCCACCTGATGCTCACCGCCAAGACGTACGAGGCGACCGTCCGGCTCGGCCAGACCACCGTCACCGACGACCGGGAGGGCGAGGTCACCGCGTCCGCCCCGGCCGACGGGGTGACCAGGGAGGCGATCGACGCCGGGATCGCCGCGCTCACCGGCGAGATCATGCAGGTGCCCTCCAAGGTCAGCGCGATCAAGATCGACGGCAAGCGGTCGTACGCGCGGGTGCGCGAGGGCGAGGACTTCGAGCTCGCGGCCCGGCCCACCACGATCCACTCCTTCACCGTGCACGGGCAGCGCGCGGCGCTCGCCGAGGACGGCACGCCGGTGATCGACCTGGACGTGACCGTCGAGTGCTCCTCCGGCACCTACATCCGGGCGCTGGCCCGTGACCTGGGCGCCGGGCTCGGCGTCGGCGGTCACCTCACCGCGCTGCGGCGCACCAGGGTCGGGCCGTACTCGGTGGAGTCGGCGCGCACCCTGGAGCAGTTGGAGGCCGCGGTCACCGGCGAGTCCCCGACGGGGCTGCAGGTGCTGCCGATCGGGGAGGCCGCGGCCGCCGCCTTCCCACGCTGGGACCTGGACGAGTCGGCGGCGGAGAAGCTGTCGCACGGTGCCCGGCTCAAGGCGCCCGGGCTGGGCGTGGACGGGCCGATCGCGGTGTTCGGGCCGGACGGGCGCTTCCTCGCGCTGGTCGAGGAGACGGACGGGCAGGCGAAGCCGGTCGCGGTCTTCGTCGGCTGACGCCCCGCAGCGCACGCGTCACCCCCGTCGGGAGTCTTCCGGCGGGGGTTTCGCTCGTTCGGGGGGCGTCCCGGGAGGGGCTTCGCTCGTTCAGGGGGTGTTCCGGCGAGGTCCGGGGGTTCGTTCCGGCGAGGGAGGGGTCACCCGCCCGGGGGAGCGCGCGAGGTGAACGCCCGTGGTGAGCGGCGCAGGCGCGGTGGGGCCGCCTCCCGGGCGGGCAGGCTCCCCGGCGGCGAGCAGGTCGCCGTGACGAGCCCGCCCCCGGGCCGTCCGGCCTGCGGGGAGGGCAGTGCGAATGCCGGGATTCCTGGACGGCGACGGCGTGGCGGGAGATCCGGGGCGGTACCTGCTGCGGATCCGCGACCTCAACGGGCGACTGCACGGCTTAGGGTTCGTCGCCGACCCGCAGGGCACCGTCCTCACCGCCCACGAGAGCGTCACCGGCCTGGACCGGATCGTCCTGCACACCCCCGGCGGGCAGACCAGGGTGCTCGGCCCGGACGCCGTCCTGCCGCTGCCCGAGCACGGGCTCGCCCTGCTGCGCACCGACGCGGTCGGCGGGCTGCCCGTGCCGCCGCTGCCCGTCGCGGCCCTCGGGGCCGGGCGCGCGGTGCTGCTGCCCGCGCTGGCCGGCGAGGACGGGCGGGTGGTGGCGCTGCGCTGCGGTCTGCTCGGTGCCGCCGGTGCCGGGTGCGGCGGGGTCGGCGGGGTGCTGCTGCTCGACCCGCCGGTGGTCGCCGGCGTCGTGGTGCCGGCCGGTTCGCCGGTGCTGGACGCCCGCAGCGGCGCCGTGGTGGCCCTGGCCGTGCCCGCGCTGCGCGGGCCGCAGCACGGCGGCGCGCTCCCGGCGGTGCCGGCCGGCGGCGGCGCGGTCGCGGTCGTCCCGGCGCTGGCCGAACTGCTGGCGCGCAACGGCGCGGCCGTGCCCGGCTACGGGCCCGCGCTCAACCTGGCCGGCGTGCTGCGGCTGACCGCGGCCCAGCTGGCCGCCGCCGGGGCCGGCCCGGGCCGGGTGGCCGGGCTCGCCGCCGACCGGGTCGACCGGCCCGACGGACTGGCCGGGGACGAGCCGCAGGCCACCGTCACCGCCCTGGTCGGCGCCCCCGGCAGCGGGCGCTCCACCGAACTCGCCGCCCTCGCCGCCCGCCGCGCCGGCGGCGCCCGGCCGCTGCCCACCCTCTGGCTGCGCGGCGCCGACCTGCGCGCCGAGGACCGCTCGCTCGCCGCCCCGGTGGAACGGGCCCTGGCCGCCGTCGCGGCCGAGCTGGGCATCCCGGCGCCCGCGCCGGAACCGGTGGCGGCGCTGTGCGCGGCGGCCGGGCGGCCGCTGCTGGTGGTCCTGGACGGTCCCGAGGAGGCCCCGGCGCCGCTGGACCCGCGCTGGCTGCGCGGCGCGGGGGACTGGCTGACCGGCTGCGGGGCGCGGCTGCTGACCGCCTGCGGCGAGGAGGCCTGGGTGCGGCTGGCGGCCGAGAAGTGGGGCAGCGGCACCGGCCACGCCCGGTACCCGGACCCGCCGGAGCCGGGCGGCGACCTGGCCAGCGCCCCCACCGTCCGGATGGACGGCGGCGGCCCGGGCGCCCCCAGCCTCGCCGGGCACCGGCTCGGCCCGCTCCCCGCCGAGGCGGCCGAGCGGGTACGCCGCCGCTACGGGCTGCCGCCGGGCTGGCCGGCCGACGCCGACGCGCGGCACCCGCTGGCCGTCCGGCTGGCCGGCGAGCTGTGGGCGGAGGGCCTGCGCGGGGAGCCGGCCCGCCGGGGCGAACTGTTCGCCGCCTACCTGGACCTGCGTTGCCTGCGGGTGGCCGGGCGGCTGGTCGAGGACGGCCGGCAGCGCCGCCCGGGCGCCCACCGCCGGAGCTCCGCCCGCCCGGCCGGGCCCTCCCACGGGCGGGTGCGGCGGCTGGCGGCCGCGGTGGCCGGACGGGTGCACGAGGCGGCCCGGCGGATGCTCGGCGCCGGGCCGGGCGGCCTGGGCCGGGCCACCTTCGAGGAACTGTTCCCGGCGGCCGGCGGCTGGGCCACGGCCGTCCTCGCCGAGGGCCTGTTCGTCCCGGCCGGGCCCGGATTCCGGTTCGCGCACGGGGAGTTCGCGGACTGGCTGCAGGGCCTGCACCTGGACCTGGACGCCGCGCTGGGGCTGCTGCTCGGCGAGGCCGCGGACACGCCCTCCTCACCCGCGAACGGGCTGGAGGGCGCGCCAGCGGAGGGCTCCCCGCGCGGCGTCCCCCGGCACCGGATCGGCCCGGTCGCCGCCGCGCTGCGCCGACTGGCCGAAGCCTGGGGCGCACCCGCCCTGGACCCCTGGCTGCACCGGCTCTGGCGCGCCCTGGACCTGCGCCCGCCCGGCAGCGAACCGGCCTGGTGGGCGGGCCGGCTGCTCACCGCCGGGCTGGCCGCCAGCCCCGATCCGGCCGAACACCGGGCGCTGCTCGACCAGTTGGCCGGTCGGATCGCCGAACGGGCGGTCGCCGAGGGCGGGTTGGACGCGCTCCCGGCGGACGGGCTCGGCTCGTTCGGCCCGGCGTTCTGGACCGGCCTCGGCCTGCCCGCCGAGACCGAACTCGCGCTGCTGCGCCGCCTGGTGGCCGCCGACGGGCCCGGGCAGCCGTTCCTCGGCGCGGTGGCCGAACGGCTGCGCGCCGACCCCGTCGCGGTGTTCCCGCTGCTCTGCGCCTGGTTCGACGATCCGCGCGGCCTGCCCGGCCGCCCCGGACACACCGTCGCCGACCTCGCCCACGACCTGCTGCACGCCCACCGCCGGCTCGCCCTGGACGAGTTGGCCGACGCCCTGGCCGACGCCGCGCACCCGAGGGCGGACGCACTGCTCACCGTGCTCGCCACCGAGGAGCCCTCCGCGCTCTGCCGGGCGGTGGACCGCTGGAGCCACGACGGGCGACCCGAGCGGCACGTCGCCGCCGCCGTGCACGCCCTGCACGCCGCCCCGCACGCCGTCGGCGCCGCCGCCGGACTGCTGCGTTTCACCGCGCTGACCCTGCTCGCCCGCGAGGACGAACCGGGCCTGCACGGCGCCGCCCTCGCCCTGCTGGTCGGCGACCCGGCGACCAGGGCCGAGCACCTCCCCGCCGCGCTGGCCCTGCACCGGGCGGGCGGCGACGCCTTCCTCACCCCCAGGGCGCTGGCCCCCGCCCTGGAGAGCGACCCGGAACCCGTCCTGGCCGCGCTCGCCGACCGGCTGGCGGCCCCCGGCGCAGCCGCCGCCGAGACCCTGCGGGTGCTCGCCGACGCCCGCACCCCGGTGGCCACCCGGCGGGGCGCCGAACTGGCCGCCCGGCTGCTGCGCGAGCACCCGGCCCTGGCCGGCCCGGTCGCCGTCGACTACCTGGGCCGCCGCCTGGAGCGCGCCGCGACCGGCGGCCCGGCCGCCCGGCTGGAGCTGCGGGTGCTGCTCGGCGGCGCGCTGGCCGCCCGGACGGCGGGCGTGCGGAGGCCGTTCGCCCAGGTGCTGTCCGTCCCGGTGGCCGACCCGGCAGCGGACGCGCTGCGCTGCGAACTGCTGGACACCCTGCTCGCCATCGAGACCGACCCGGCGGTGCTGACCGCGGCCGTGGAGCGGCTGGCCGAGCACTGCGCGGCCGAGAACCCGGCCCGGGCCCGCGCGGTGCTGGCCCGGGCGACCCCCGGCCTGCCGCGCGCGGACGAACTGCTGGTGCGCTGGGCCGGCCGCTCGGCGGCGTTCGCGCAGCTGCTCGCCCAGTGGCCGCGGGACGCCGCCCCGACCGCGCCGGACGGTCCCCGGCTGGCCCGGATGCGGGCCCTGGCGGCGGCCGGCCGCGACCCGCAGTACGCGGCCGCCGAGGCGGAGCGGACCGTGCCCGGGCGCGCCGCGCACCCGCCGGTGCGCCCAACCCGTATTCCGGTGCCGGAGCAGGAGCAGGCGCATGGCACGCTATAGGGGTTCGGGTTTGAGCGTTTGAGCGTACAGAGGGTACGCGCCGTACGGAACAAGGAGCGGTCAGGGTGCAGCGCTGGCGTGGCTTGGAGGAGATCCCCGCTGACTGGGGACGCAGCGTCGTCACCATCGGCTCGTTCGACGGGGTGCACCGCGGGCATCAGCTGATCATCGGTCGGGCGGTCGAGCGGGCCCGCGAACTCGGCCTCCCCGCAGTGGTGGTGACCTTCGACCCGCACCCGCGCGAGGTCATCCGCCCGGGCAGCCACCCGCCGCTGCTCGCCCCGCAGGCGCGCCGCGCCGAGCTGATCGCGGGCCTCGGCGTGGACGCGGTGCTGGTGCTGCCGTTCACCCCGGAGCTGTCCCAGGAGTCGCCGGAGACCTTCGTCCAGCAGGTCCTGGTCGACGCCCTGCACGCCCGGGCCGTCATCGAGGGCCCCAACTTCCGCTTCGGGCACCGGGCCGCTGGGGACGTCGCGCTGCTCACCGAGCTGGGCCGCTCGGCCGGCTTCGACGTCGAGGTGGTCGACCTCCAGGTGAGCGGCGCCGCCGGGGCCGGCGAGCCGTTCTCCTCCACCCTGACCCGGCGGCTGGTCGAGACCGGCGACATGGCCGGCGCCGGCGAGGTGCTGGGCCGCCCGCACCGGGTCGAGGGCGTGGTGGTGCGCGGCGCGCAGCGCGGCCGCGAGCTCGGCTACCCCACCGCCAACGTCGAGACCGTGCCGCACAGCGCGATCCCGGCCGACGGCGTGTACGCGGGCTGGCTGACCGCCGACGGCGAGCGCATGCCCGCCGCCATCTCGGTCGGCACCAACCCGACCTTCGACGGCACCGCCCGCACCGTCGAGGCGTACGCCATCGACCGGGTCGGCCTGGACCTGTACGGGCTGCACGTGGCCGTGGACTTCCTGGCCTACCTGCGCGGGATGGAGAAGTTCGACTCCATCGACGCGCTGCTCGACCGGATGGCCGACGACGTCAAGCAGGCCCGCGAGCTGACCGACGGCGTCTGAGCACTGCCGCAGCACGGGGAAGGGCCCGCCGACCTGGTCGGCGGGCCCTTCGGCGTCACTGCGGGGGCTGCGGCGGGTGGCCGTAGCCGGGCGGCGGCTGGTAGCCGTCCGGCGGGGACGGCGAGGTGGGCTGGGACGGCGGGGCGGGCTGCGGCGGCTGGCCCTGGGCGGGCGGGTAGCCGTAGCCCGGGCCCGGCTGCGGGGCCGGCTGCTGCTGGGCGCCCGGCTGCGGCCAGGCCGTGGGGGCGGGCGGCTGCTGCGGGTAGCCGTAGCCGGGGGGCGGCGGCGGGGCCTGGCCGGGCTGCGGCGCCCACGGCGCCCCGGGGGCGGGCTGAGCGGCCTGACCGGCCTGACCCGGATACGGCTGTGGCTGCGGTTGTGGCTGCGGCGGGTACGGCGTGGCCTGCGCCTGCTGCTGCCACCCGGACTGCTGGGCGGCGGCCTGCTGGGCCCGGACGATGTCCTCGCCGACCAGGGTGGCCAGCTCGAAGTAGGCCTCGCGGACCTTGGGCCGCATCATGTCGAGGTTGACCTCGGCGCCGGCCGCCAGGCTCTCGTCGAACGGCACCACGATCACCCCGCGGCAGCGGGTCTGGAAGTGCGCGACGATGTCCTCGACCTTGATCAGCTTGCTGGTCTCGCGCACCCCGGAGACCACCGTGATGCTGCGTTGCACCAGGTCCGCGTAGCCGTGCGCGGAGAGCCAGTCCAGGGTGGTCGAGGCACTGGAGGCGCCGTCCACGCTGGGGGTGGAGACGATGATCAGCTGGTCGGCGAGGTCCAGCACCCCGCGCATCGCGCTGTACAGCAGGCCGGTGCCGGAGTCGGTCAGGACGATCGGGTACTGGCGGCCCAGCACGTCGATGACCTGGCGGTAGTCCGAGTCGTTGAACGTGGTCGAGACCGCCGGGTCGACGTCGTTCGCCAGGATCTCCAGGCCCGAGTTGAGGTCCTGCGAGGTGAACTGACGGATGTCCATGTAGCTGCGCAGGTGCGGGATGGCCGTCACCAGGTCGCGGATGGTCGCGCCGGTCTGGCGCTTGACCCGGCGGCCCAGGGTGCCGGCGTCCGGGTTGGCGTCGATCGCGATCACCTTGTCCTGGCGCTCGCTGGCCAGGGTCGCGCCGAGCGCGGTGGTGGTCGTGGTCTTGCCGACCCCGCCCTTGAGGCTGATCACGGCGATCCGGTAGCAGCTCAGCACCGGGGTGCGGATGATCTCCAGCTTGCGCGACTTCTCGGCGGCCGCCGCCTTGCCGCCGAACTGGAACCGCGGCTGCTGGCGCTGCTGCTTGGGCTGGCTGCGCAGCAGCCGGTCCGAGGACAGCTCGACCGCGGCGGTGTAGCCGAGTGGCGCACCGTGCGCCACGGGCGGCTGCGGGGCGGCGGAATGCGGGAACGCGACCGGCGGCGGTGCGACGGCGCTCTGCGGCGGCCACGGCTGCACCCCGCCGGACTGCTCGTGCGGCGAGCCCGGCAGCAACGGCTGGTACTCGTGCGGCTGGGGCTGGGCCGACTGCGGGTAGGCGGGGGGCTGCGGCCAGCCGCCCTGGCGCGGATCCACCGGCGCGGACAGCGGGGCCGGCTGCTGCGGCTGTGCGGGCTGCGGCTGGGCGGCGGCCTGCTGGGCGGCCCACGCGGCGGCGGACTGCGCGTCCTGCGGCGGCAGCGGCTGCTGCGGGGGCAGGTGCTGCGCGGGCGGCTGCGGGTACGTCTGCGGCGGGACCGGCTGGGCGGGCTGCGCCGGCGGCGCGGCCGAGACCGGGGCCGGGTGCGGCGGCTGCGGGGCCGGGGCGGGCTGCGGCTGCGCCGGGACCTCCGCCGGCCAGCCCGGGGCGACGGCCGGTGGCTGTTCGAACGCGGGGGCGGGGGCCTGGGCAGGGGCGGACGCCGGGAACGGGACGTGCTGCGCCCCGGCCTGGACGGGCTGTGCGGGCGGCACGGGCGGCACGGGTACGGGCTGCGCGGGCACGGGCGCCTGAGCCGGCGTCGGGGCCTGGGCGGGCACCGGCGCCGGAGCGGCGGCCTGCGGAGCCTGCGCCGCCGTCGGAGCCTGCAGGACCGGGGCCGGGGCCGTCGGAGCCTGCACCGCCGGGGCCGCCGAGGCGTCCGTCTGCACGTACCAGGACGGGGGAGTGTAGTCGGGCGCGTCGGACCAGTCGTCGTCGTCCTCTGCCGCGTTGTCGCCGACGTAGACGCCGTCCCGATCGCTGCTCACTAGGGCTCCCTCGTGTTCGCCGCCGCTTGTTCAGCGGTGCCGTTGCCGCATCAAAGACTAGGCCGTGCGGCAACCCCCGTTGAAGGCGGCGTCGGATCCGGAGCGGCCCCCCGGGCCCGGCGCCGCCGCTCAGTCCATCCGGCGCGGACCGCCGAGAACCTGCTGCTCGGCCTGCCCGGCCACGGCCCGCACGTACTGGCGCCGCATCCGGGTGGCCCACAGCGTGAGGTCGTCGCCGAGGGTGGGCAGCGCGGCGACGTCCTCCGGCGGGAGCGACAGCACCCGGCCGGTCAGCTCCGCCTCCTGTGGGGAGACCCGCTGCACGCCCACCAGGTCGGCCGCGTTGAGCACCCGGGCCGCGTTCGGGCCCAGGTACGGCAGCAGGGTCAGGGTGGTCTGCCAGGGCGCGGCGGAGAGCCGGCTGCGCGGCGGGCGGGCGCCGAGGTCGCGCACGACCAGGACCGGTGAGGCCACCGAGGCGCCCTGCGGGCCGAGTCGGCCGACCTGGTGGACCGTCACGCACGGCTGCCCGCCGCCCGCGGCCTGCGCCAGCGGGCCCCACAGCTGCCCGCGCGCGGTCTCCACCGCGACCCGGGCGCCGATCGCGGCCGCCCGCAGCGCGATGACCTGCGCCGTCCACACGCCGCCGACCAGCACCAGGTCGTACGCGCTGGGCCGGAACAGGCCGAGCACTGCGGGCAGCCCCTGCGGGTCGACGCCGATCACCACGCCGTCGTCGCCGACCGGGAAGGCCAGCGCCCCGAGGTCCGCGGCGTCGAGCACGTGCTTCTCCCGGCGCGGGCCGCGCAGCCCGAAGCCGGGCAGGATCCGGGACCGCGCCCGGGGCCGTTCGGCGCCGTGCTGCGGGCCGGGGGCCGGATAGGTCTGGTACGCCATCAGGACGCTCCTCCCAGCGGCAGGGTGGCGAGCACCCCGGGGGCCTGCTCCAGGTCGAGCCGGACCAGGCCGAGTCCGGCGCCCTGCGCCCGCGCCTCCACCTGGCGGCCGACCTGCGTCACCTCGCTCTCGCTGCGCCCGGTCACCCGCAGGTGCCCGCTGACGGTCACCGAGCCGCCGGTGCCGCGCCCGGCGGTCAGGCTGAAGGTGCTGGCCAGCGCGGGGGAGCCGGTGACCAGGTTGACCAGGTCGGGCGCGGCGATCCGGCCGGGCGAGCCGCCGGGGCGGCTGAGCTGCGGCCAGCGGGAGATCCAGTAGGTGCTGTGCCAGCGGTCGTCGATCCGCCAGAACCGGCTGCCCTCCTGGGTGCGGCGGGTGGTGCCGCCACCGCTGCCGGTGCCCTGGCGCCCGGCCACCGCGAGCGGGTTGGCGCAGGTGGAGATGGCCAGCGCGGCGATCAGCTCGCGCTCGTCCAGCACGGTCGCGTTGAACCCTGCGCTGTTGAGCCGCCCGGCCAACTGGTCGGTCACCCGTTGCAGCGCCTTGCGGGCGCCCTCCTCGCCGCCGCCGCGGGCCCGGACGGCGGCCGCGGCGCGCTCCGGGTCGAGCTTGAGCGCCACCCAGGTCAGCCGCAGCCCGGGGGTGGCGGTGCCGTCCGGCAGCTCGCGGTAGGCGCGGGCGGCCAGCGACTGCTCGGGCAGGTGCGGGGCCGGGGCCGGCTGGGTGTGCTGGACGAGCTGCACCGACTCCAGGGTGATGTCGTCGACCTGGAGCGCCGAGCAGATCACGTCCAGGGGCAGCGGCAGCGCGGTGCGCACCGGGCGCAGCGGCTGGTCCTTGGCCTGGACGAGCAGCACCGAGCTGAGGAAGGTGCCGTCGCCGACCATGCCGGTCTCCCGGCGGACCGGGCGGCCGCCCAGGTCGGCCTCGGTGGCGTGGGTGCAGGTGCGCAGCGCCGGTTCGAGTTCCAGGGCGGGGGCCAGTGCCGGGTCGGTGCCGGCCGGCGGCAGCGTGCCGCGGGCCCGCCGGCGGCGGGACTTGAGGGCGGCGCGCACCCGTAGCAGTTCGGGGATGGTCCGGCCGCGCAGCGGGATCACGGCGAGCACCACCAGGACCAGCGCGACCGCGCCGAAGCCGGCGGCGACCGGCCGGCTGATCGTCCAGCCCACCGCGGCCAGCGCGGCCGCGACCTCGACCAGGACGAGCTGTTGGAGTCTCAGCCGCCCGCCGAGCAGCCCGGGCCGGGGGTTGATCCGGAGCAGGACGGGCCCGCGACCGCCTTCGTCACGGCCGCTGCTCTCGCCGACGGGCGGCAGTGGCTGCCCGGGCGCGGTCCCGGGCGCGGGGCCGCCGCGCTGCGCCCGGCCGGAGCGGCGCGACCTCCCGCCCGTTGCCGGTCCGCGGCGTCCTGGAGCGGTCTGGCTTGGCATCCCCCGGGTGACCCTCTCTGATCAGTTGCCGCGGCCCGGCTGGCCGGTGCGCGGACCGTACCCGTACCGTACTCACCGTCTGCTGCCGCATCGTAGAGGGTTCGTACGGGTTCCCGCCCGGCGGGTGCGGGGGGCGGTGCAGGCCGGTCCGACAGTGTCTGACGAGGGGGACGACGAGGATGGCATCGCGCCGGGACGAGCTGAACGCGTACACCTTCGCCCGCAAGCGCACGGTGGGGGCGTTCCTGCTGCCCGGTGGCGGCGGCAGCGACGAGGACGCGCCGCGCCCGGTGAAGGCGGTGCTGCCGAGCGTGCTGGTGGGGGCGGTGATCGTCGCCGGGTTCGGGTTGTGGGGGGTGTTCAAACCGAGCGCGCCGCTGCACTGGGACGACGGCAAGAACGTCGTCCAGGGCAAGAAGTCGACCACCCGGTACGTGGTGCTGACCGACCCGGACGGCCGGACCAAGCGGCTGCACCAGGTGCTCAACATGTCCTCGGCGCGGCTGGTGCTGCCGGCCGACGCCAAGGTGGTGGTGGTCGACGACGGGGTGCTCGACAGCTACCCCAACCACGGCCCGACGATCGGCATCCCGTACGCGCCGGACAAGCTGCCGACGAGGGACAACGCGGACAAGCCGATGAAGTGGTCGGTCTGCGACCGCCCGGGCTCGGACGACAAGCAGGAGACCGTCAACCAGGCGGTGTTCGTGGCGGCGGGCCCGGACGCGGCGGCGCTGGCGGGCAAGGACCGGATGCTCGGCCAGGACCAGCTGCTGCTGGTGCAGCAGGCGGACGAGCAGCAGGTATCCGCGCAGCCGGCGCCGGGCCAGCCCGCGGCCAGGCCGGGTGACGCGAAGGTGTTCCTGGTCGACGCGCAGGGCCGCAAGCACGGCATCGGCTCGCCGCAGGCGGACGACAAGGAGCGCAAGTCGCTGATCACCGCGGTCTTCGGGCCCAACGCGGTGCCGCAGCGCGTCAAGCGCGAGTGGCTGGACACCCTGGTGACCGGCAGCCCGATCACCTTCCCGAAGGTCGACGGGGTGGCGGACAGCCCGAACCCCAACTCCTCGGTGGAGCTGGGCAACCAGGCCGACCGCCGGATCGGCCGGCTGGTGCACTACCAGGACCGCCACTACGTGGTCGGCAAGGACCGGCTCTACCTGGTGACGCCGTTCCAGGCGGAGCTGATCCGGCAGAACCCGGACTACCAGGACCTCTACAAGTACGACGGCGACAAGCGGCCGCGCAGCGACGAGATGACCCCGGCCGACCACGCCAAGCTCGGCAACGACGTCCGGCTGCCGAGCACCGGGGACGACTGGCCGCTGAAGTCCGGTGCGCCGGCCAACAACTGGCAGGACCGGCAGGACGCGCGCCTGGTCGTGTGCAGCACCTTCGACGGCGTCGCCGAGGACGGCCGCACGCCCCGGCGCAGCGTCTGGGCCGGGACGTCCTACCCGGCGCCGTACAACAACGGCGCGGGCGCCGCGTACGTGACGCCCGGGCACGGCCTCTTCTACCGCGCGCTGGACAACGCGGCGGGCGGCTCCGGCACCGACTTCCTGATCACCGAGACCGGTCTGCGCTACTCGGTGCCGGCCAACGGCGACGGTGGTCGCGGCGCCACCACCCCGCCCGGCGCGCAGCCGGGCCAGAGCGCGCAGCCGGGTGCGGGAGGACAGCCGGGCCAGGGCGGCGCCCCGAAGACGCCCACCCCGCAGCCGGGCGCCACCACGCCGGACCAGCAGCCGCCGCAGGACGAATCGGGCGCCAACCAGGCCCGGTTGGGCTACAAGGAGCTCCAGCCGCTCCCGGTGCCGCACGAGTGGTCGGACCTCGTCCCGGCCGGCCCGCCGCTGACGGCGAAGAGCGCCGCCCAGCCGCAGAACGCCTGATCGACCAAGCCCGGCAACGGAATTGGCCTCAGTGTCATGGTCTGGTAACTGCGCCGAGTTCGGTGTTGGGTGAGCTGCGTGTGCCGACTACAGTGCTCCTGGACATCACTAGGGTGATGGGACGGTCGGGCCGCGCTGCCCTCCGTACACGCAATGTCTGTCTCATGGGGGATGGTGGAGCATGGCTCAGGGTCAGTTCACGATGACGGCTCAGGAGATGCTGGCTTTCGCCAAGCGGATCGAGGACGCGATCGGGAAGATCGAGGCTGAGCGGCAGAAGCTCATCAGCACGGTCGATGGCATCACCGGCGGCTGGCAGGGCCAGGCGGCGAACGCCTACAAGGCCTTGCAGGACCAGGTCAACACCGACATCGCGAAGCTGAAGGAGTCGCTCACCGCGATCCAGCACGCGATCGAGCTGACCACCAAGCACTACGCGAGCACCGAGGAAGAGCAGAAGGCGCTGTTCTCCAACGCCCAGGGCTGATCAGCCGCACCGCGCTGATCACCGTTCTGTTCCGACCTTCCGCTCGGTGGGGCGCCCGCGGCTGAGCGCGGGGTGCTCCGCATCCTCGTCAAGGGAGACATCGTGTCCGACCACATCCTCGTCAACTTCGAGACCGTCCACCACGCGGCCGAGGAAGTGCGCGCCTCGGCCGGCCGCATCGACCACCTGCTGAACGACCTCAAGGGCGACGTCAACCGCATCGCGTCCAGCTGGCAGGGCGCGGCCCAGCAGGGCTACCAGGCCCACCAGACCCAGTGGGACGCGCGCGCCGCCGACCTGCAGAAGGTCTGCACGCAGATCGCCTCCTCGCTGGACGGCGCCGCGCAGAGCTACCGGACGACCGAGAACAACAACGCCAAGCTGTGGGGGAACAGCTGACCACGCGTTCCCCAGCGGGAACGTGAGGGGGCGGGTGCTCGGACTCCGGGCACCCGCCCTTCGGTGCGCGGCACGGGTGGACGACATGAGGGGTGGCAGGGTGTCCGGACGCGGGTACCGGAAGGCGGCCGCGGCACTGGCCGCGCTCGCCGTGCTGGGTGGCCCGCTCGCCGCCCCGGCGCACGCGGACAGCGGACCAGGGCTGGCCGCCGCGGGCGACTGCCCGAAGAACGCGCCCGACGTGCCGACCGTGCCGTGGTCGCTGCAGCGCCTGCTGCTGGACGAGCTGTGGCAGGGCGGTCGGACCACCGGCGCGGGGGTGACCGTCGCGGTCATCGACACCGGCGTGGACGACCAGAACCCGCAGCTGGCGGGCAAGGTCCTGGAGGGCTCCAACCTGGTGGTGAACCGGGAGACCAAGGAGAAGGTCCCGGGCAGCTCCAAGGAGGACCCGGTCGGCCACGGCACCAAGGTGGCCGGCATCATCGCCGCCCGCCGTTACGACCGGACGGGCTTCGTCGGGCTCGCCCCCGACGCCACCGTCCTGTCGATCCGCCAGAACGACAGCGACGGCAACGGCGACGTCTCCACCCTGGTCCAGGCCGTCAACGAGGCGGTCAGGGCCAAGGCCAAGGTCATCAACATCTCCCAGGACGTCCGCGGCGCCGGCGCCGCCGGCTTCGGCGGGTACCAGGAGCTGAAGGCCGCCGTCCAGGCCGCCGAGGACAGCGGCGTCGTGGTGGTCGCCTCCACCGGCAACGACGGCAAGGAGGGCGACACCTACCCCGGCGCGTTCCCGACCGTGCTCGCCGTCGGCGCCTCCGACCGCAACAACGAGCGCGCCCCGTTCTCCCAGTACGGCTCCTTCGTGAAGGTCGCCGCACCCGGCGTCGACATGCTCTCCACCGTCCCCAGGGGCGGCCAGTGCGTCGACAACGGCACCAGCTTCTCCGCCCCGTACGTGTCCGGGCTCGTCGCGCTGCTGGTCGGCGCCCACCCGAACTGGAAGCCGGCCCAGGTGCGGGCCTGGATCGAGCAGACCGCACAGCGCACCCAGCGCGATCCGGACCGGTTCATCGGCTGGGGCGTGGTCGACCCGGTCAGGGCCGTCACCAAGGCCCCCGAGAGCGCGCCGTTCACCGCCACCCCGGACGCCCCCGTCCAGCTGGCCGCCGCCCCGATCGTGCCCCGGCCGGTCGGCCTCGGCGAGACCCAGGCCGACCGCGACGGCCGCACCGCGACGTACGTCCTCGGCATCGGGGCGCTGCTGGTCGCGCTGCTCATCGGCGGCGGCGTCGTCCTGCGCGACCTCCGCCGCAGGTCCGCCGACTGATCCGTGTGCGCAGCACCCGCCCGGTGCCCGGGGAGTGCGCGGAAGAATCCTCCGGAACGGCTGTAACGTCGTGGGCCGCTCACCGCATCCAAGAAGTGTCGGGGAGCGCGGACACGGGGGAGCGGCGGGCATGGGGTGGATCGGGGCGGGCCGGGAGGCCGAGGACGCAGAGTTCCTGGAGCTGGTGTCCGGCCGCACCGGCCACCTGTACCGCTCGGCCTGCCTGCTGACCAGCGGCGACACCCACTACGCCGAGGACCTCGTCCAGGAGGCCCTCAGCCGGATGTACGTGCTCTGGCGGCGCAGCGCCTGGACCGGCGGCCGGAACCGGATCGACAACCCGGCCGCCTACACCCACACGGTGATGGTGCGCACCTTCCTCGCCCAGCAGCGCCGCCGCTCCAGCACCGAGCGCCCCATCGGGGCCGTGCCCGAGTCGGAGGCGCGGGAGGCGGACGGCGCGCTGCGGATGACCCTGCTCGACGCCCTCGGCCGGATGCCGCCCAAGGACCGCGCCGTGCTGGTGCTGCGCTACTGGGAGGACCGCAGCGTCGCGGAGACCGCCGAGGTGCTGCGCTCCTCCCCGGGGGCGGTCCGTACCCGCACCACCCGGGCGCTGGACCGGCTGCGCGGCCTGCTCGGCGACTCGCTGGCCGAGCTCGCCGCCCGCTGACCACTGCTCGTAGTCCGTGACGGAACCCGTGACGGAACCCGTGACGGAACCCGTGACGCAACCCGTGACGCAACCCGTGACGCAATTTCGTGATGCAAGGAGACGGTGACCACCCATGTCCGAACCGGACAAGTTCGATGACGATCTTCTCTACGCCCTCACCCGTACGGGCGAGGGCTTCCGCACCGAGCCGTCCGACCTGCTCGCGGGCGGGTACCAGCGCGGCCGCCGACGCTGGCGCCGCCGCTCGACCGCCGCGGTGGTGGGCGGCGCGGCCGCGCTGGCCCTGGTGGGGACCGGCGCGGTGTACCTCACCGGCTCCTCGCCGCGCCCGAGTGCGGTGCCCGCGGCCGCCCCGAGCACCGCCGGCGGCAGCGGGAGCGGCTCGGCGGCCCCGGTCGCGGCGGCCTCCTCCGCGGAGCCGGGCGAGGTCACCGGCGAGGAGGTGCTGGCCACCCTGCGGGGCCTGCTGCCGGGCGGCCGGACCAGCGACGAGAACGCCGGTCAACGCCAGGGCGGCACGCTGGTCTTCGACGACGGTCGGGGCAGGGCCGCGATGGCGGTCTCGGTCAACCGGGTCGGGGCCGGCAGCCCGGTCCTGACGGAGAACGGCTGCCCGGACCGGAAGCTCGTCCCGTACGACGCCTGCACCAGCGCGGGCCTGCCGGGCGGCGGCAAGCTGACCCTGTTCCAGGGCTACGAGTACCCGAACAAGCAGGCCGGCACCAAGAGGTGGTCCGCCTGGCTGGGCGGCGCCGACGGCCGCGTGATCGAGCTGACGGAGTGGAACGCCGAGGCGGAGAAGGGCGCACCGGACAGCCGTCGGACGCCGCCGCTGTCGCCGGAGCAGCTGAGGGCGGTCGTCACCGACAAGGCCTGGGACGGGATCATCGCCAAGTTCCCCGAGCCGCGGCCGGAGCCGGGGCCGGACAACGGCAAGGAGTACGGCAAGGACGAGATCCTGGCGATTGTCGCCAAGCTGCTGCCGTCCGGGCTGACCGAGACGGAGACCGGGGGACAGCCTGGCTACGCGAATTTCGTGGTCGACGACGGCAAGGGCAAGTCCATGGTGGAGATCAACGTGCAGGACTGGTCCCGCGACGACAAGACCAAGGAGGAGCTGTTCGGCAGTGCCCGGGCACAGCCGGACGGCACCAGGGTGGTGGTCGGCAAGCGGGGCTCCAACCCGGGCATGTGGACCGTCGACACCCTGCACGCGGACGGCCTGCGGGTGGTGATCAGCGCGTTCAACAGCGGCACCCAGCAGACCCCGGCGATCCGCAGCACCCCGGCGCTGAGCAACGACCAGCTGAAGGCGATCGCCACCGCGCCGGTGTGGAAGCTGAAGAAGTAGCGGTGCGGACGTGGGGGGGGGGGGGGGGGGGGGGGGGGGGGGGGGGGGGGGGGGGGGGGGGGGGGGGGGGGGGGGGGGGGGGGGGGGGGGGGGGGGGGGG
>NZ_JBWKEQ010000079.1:0-12205 GCF_056435365.1 Kitasatospora sp. NPDC043949
AAGTCGACGCTGACGTTGTCGAGGGCCACGACGCGGGTCTCCCCGTCCCCGTAGACCTTGTTGAGGCCGGTGGCGCGGGCGGCCGCCAGGCCGGTACGGACGGCGGTTGCGGGGGTCGTCACGGGGGTGCTCCTGAGGGCGGGAACGGACATTCGGGGTTCCGTTCCATCCTCCCAATCCGTTCGAGCGCGATGCGTATGTCCCGAGGAGGGGCGACCCCCGCCGTCTCGGCGGCTCGGCGGGGGTCTTCTCCTCCTCAGGTATGACACCGACCCCTGAGGACCATGGTCCCCGTGCTGCGGACGATGGTCCCGTGCTACTCCACCGCGACGCCGAACGCGCCCGCCAGCCCGAGCAGACCGTTCGTCACCGCGCGGCCCGACGGGCTGAACTGCCAACCGCCGCCCGCACGCTGGAACGAACCCATGAGCATCGCGCTGTCCGGCACGCCGCCGGTGCCGGCCGCCCACTCCACCGGACCGGCCGCGCCCGGGCCGTACGTCGCCGCCAGGGCGACACCGTGCACGTAGCCGAGTGGCAGGGCCCGCGGCTCCTCCTCCTCGGTGGAGACGGCGACCACCACCTCGTCCACCGTGGCCGCCAGCCGCTCCAGGTTCAGGGTCAGCCGGACCGCGCGGGCCGGCTCGCCCGGCACCGAGTGGGTGGGGTGCAGCCGCACGGCGCCGTCCGGGTCCTGCGGGTTGTTGAAGAACACGAAGTGCTCGTCGCTCAGCACCCGCCCGGCGGCGCACAGGAACGCGGTGACGTCCAGCTCCACCGCGTCGCCGCCGGCCGTCCGGCTCTGCCAGCTGACCGTCAGGCTGCTGTGACGATCCGTCGGCGCGGCCGCCGGCGCGGGCTTCTCCTGTTCCGCGGAGCCGCCGCCGAGCCGCCCCCGCAGCCCCTGCTCGGCCAGCAGCTCCACCAGTTCCGGCCCGCTGACCAGCGTCAGCGGCTTCCCCTCGATGTAGCTGTACGAGCCGCGGCCGAAGCCGGCGGTGGTCACCAGGATGCCCTTGTTCGCCCCGTGGTGCCGGACGGTCGACTCCAGGTCGCGCACGGCCGTCGGGGGCACCGTCGTGCGGTAGCGCTTGGCCTGGATCACGATCTTGCCGCCGGTCACCGGGTCCAGGTCCTCGGCGACCACGTCCACCCCGACGTCGCCGCTGCGGGCCGTGGTCATCACCCGGAAGCCGCGCAGCCGGAACAGCTCGGCGATCAGCTCCTCGAACTCGATCGGGTCCATCTCGAACAGGTCCGGGTCGCCGTCGCCGCCGTGTCCGGCCAGGCTTCCGCCGACCGTCTCCGGCAGCCGGTCCGGCCGCACCTCGTCCAGCCGCTCCGGGCGCGCCGACAGCTTGCCGCCCAGGCCCTGGAAGCAGTCCACCGGCGCCACCCGGTCCAGCGCCAGCCCGGCGAACTCGGCCCGGGAGGCGGTCAGGGTGGACAGGAAGCGCTCCGCCTCCCGGCCGGTCGCCGGGTCGATGCCCAGGACGAAGCCGTTCAGCACCACCGAGTCCAGCATCCCGTCCCGGTCCGCCCGGAACAGCTCCGCCGCCAGCCGCAGCGCCGACTGCGCCAGCACCTCCCGATACAGCGCCTTGCGCTCCGTCGCCGGGCGGGCCACCTCCGCCTCGCGGTCGTCCGTCTTCACGTACCGCACCCGGCCGGCGGCCGGCACCACGTCCGGGCCGGGCAGCTCCCAGTTCACCACCAGCTGCCGGGTCGACGCCTCCCAGGCCGCCACCAGCCGGTGCGGGAAGCCCTCCGGCCAGGCCGCCGAGGCGTACAGACCGGCGGTGAAGTACTCCTGCACCGCCTCCGGCTCGCCCGCGCGCAGCCGCCGCAGCAACTCCTCGGTACGGGCGGCGCGGTCCTCGTCCTGGCGGCGGAACTGCGCCGCCCAGGCCAGGTACTCCTGGTGGTACACGGCCAGCCGGCGCTGCCGGTCGGCCTCCTGCGCCTGGGCGGCGTACCAGTCCTGCTCGAACCGGGCCCGGGCCTGCGCCAGGTACTGCTCGTACTGCCGCCGCACCCCCGGATTGCGCGCCTGCACCTGGTCCGGCGGCGGCACGTGGTACTTCGGGCCGCCCTGATCGGGCAGCTCCACCGGCCGGCCCAGCGGGCCCGGGTCGAACGGCGGCACCGGGCGCGGGGCCAGCAGTGCCTGCGGGCCGAACGCCGGCGCCGCCAGCCCGGCGGCCAGCAGCCCGCGCAACTCCTCGACGCGGGCGTCCAGTTCGGCCGTCAGCCGGGCCGCCTCCGCCTCCCGGGACTGCTGGTAGGCCCGCTGCGCCTCCCGCTCGTTGCGGGCCGTCGCCCGCTGCTCATCCCGCTGCTCGCGCTCCAGCCGGCGCTGCTGCGCCGCCTCGGCACGCCAGCGGGCCTCCTCCCGGCGCTGCTGCTGCCGCTGCGCCTCCGCCCAGATCGCCAGCACTCCGTCGTTCCGCCGCCCCGCCACCGTCCACCCCTTCATTGCACGCCGGACCGGTCGCGCCGCCCACCTCCCGGCCGCGCCGCCAACCGCGCCCGCAACAATAGAACGTGAACACCCCACCGGGCCAAGCCCCGGGAGCAGCGCGGCTGCACTGCACCGGTCAGTGCACCTGGGGGGCGTCCTCGGGCCGGGCGTGCCAGCGCCAGTCGGTGCGCAGCGGCCGGCCGGGCAGCGGGGTGCGGCCGGTGGCCCACAAGAGGGTCGGCCAGGGGGCGTCGGCGGAGGTGACGGGGACGTCGGGGAAGAGGCGGGCGAGGACGCGGCGGCAGAGGTCGGCCGGGGGGTCCCAGGGCAGGCCGAGGCCCTGGGCCACGTCGTGCAGGTGTACCAGCGTCTCGACCAGGCTCATCGCGACGAACCCGGCGGGGTCGGCGACACCCCACGGGTGGTAGGCGCGGACCTCGGGCGTGGCGGCGCGGGCGATCGCGACCATCAGCCCGCCGCTCGCCTCCAGCACCTCGATCAGCCCGTCGGGCCCGCTCGCGCGGTCGGCGCGGACGAAGTTGTTCGGCCCGCCGGGGAAGCGGCGCTCGGTGGCGAAGGGGACGTACCGCTCGCGCGGCGGGGCGGCCGGGCCGAGCTGGGCGGCGTAGGCGAGCAGGTCGTCGGCGAGGTGCTCGACGGTGGTC
Source organism: Kitasatospora sp. NPDC043949 (assembly GCF_056435365.1). Classification (NCBI taxonomy): domain Bacteria; kingdom Bacillati; phylum Actinomycetota; class Actinomycetes; order Kitasatosporales; family Streptomycetaceae; genus Kitasatospora; species Kitasatospora sp. NPDC043949. The sequence continues at coordinate 3,127 of NZ_JBWKEQ010000079.1, forward strand.
CAGCAGTCCCAGGTGACCGTTCCGGCGGGCTGGGACCAGTCGGCGTCCGCGGGTGCCGCGCGCAGGGTGGTGGCGGCGAGCTGAAGGACGAGCGCGAGGTCGTCGGCGGTGACGGGGGACTGGGCGGCGGTGTCGGGCGTCATGATCGCGGAGGCTAGCAGGGGGCACTGTCAGGGGGAGCACTGTCAGGGGTGGCGGGTACTCTGCACTGGTTCGAGAGGGAGGGATGCCCGTGACGATCGCACCGCAGCACCCGGACCGGCCCGCCGGCTGGGTCTCCACCGGGCTGAGCTGGCACGAGGGCCGCGCCCTGCTCGGCGCCGTGCGCGCAGGCCAGGCGCACGAGCGGGCCGTCACGCCCGGCGCGGAGGTCGGCTGGCTGCTGGGCGGGCCGCGCCGCTGCACCGGCGCCTGGCTGGCCGGGGCGGCGGAGCGCACCCCGTGCCCGCACCACGCGGTGATCGCGCCGGACGGCGCCGCGGTGCAGTGCCCGGCCTGCCAGAGCGTCGACCGCGGCCTGGCCCTCGCCCGGGACCAGATCCTCGACGACGGCCGGACGTACCTGCTCTACCTCGCCTGGTTCGGCGACGGCCTGCTGAAGGTCGGCCTGACCGCCGAGCAGCGCGGCGACAGCCGACTGCTCGAACAGGGCGCACTGGCCTACGCGTTCACCGCCCGGGGCGGGCTGCCGGCCATCCGGCGCGCCGAACTCACCGTCGCCGCCTCCGGGTTGGCGCGCGAGCGGTTCAAGGCCAGGCTGAAGACCGAGCACTGGTGGGCGCACGGCGACGAGCCGTACCGCCGGGCCGTGCTGGCCGAGGCCCGGGCGCAGGCGCACCGCCTGCTGGCCGGCCACGCGCTGGAACTGCTCGCCGAGCGCCCGGTGGTCGACCACGTGGCGCGGTTCGGGCTGTCCGACGGCGCCCCGGAGGCGTACCGGCAGGTCGGCGGCCTGGCCGACGGGGCGGTGATCGCGGGCACCCTGCGCCCGCCGGTGGGCCGCCACCTGTTCCTGGACCAGGCCGACGGCTCGGGGCCGCTGCTGCTGGACACCCGGCTGCTCACCGGCTGGACGCTCGCGCCCGTCTCCGGCCGTCCGACGTCCGGGGTGGCCCTGGAGGAGCGGGTCCGCCCGCCGGAGCCGGACACCCAGGAGGCGCTCTTCTAGAGCGGGCCAGGGACGCCGCCGGGCTGGGACGGTCCCTCGCGAGCGCGAGCGCGGGGGCGGGGGCGGGGGCTGAGGGCTCAGCCCAGCTTGCTGCGCACCCCGCCCGGGCCGGAGTGGGCCCGGCGGGACAGCGGCGGCCGGGACGGGCGGACGTCGGCGCGCGCGACGGGCTCGCCCTCGGCGGTGCGCCGGGCGAGTGCGGCCCGGGCGGCGGCCAGGGCCACGCGGGTGAGCAGCGGGTCATCCTGGACACCGGCGGACCGTTTGGCCGCCTGGCAGCGCGAGCACCAGATCGGGGAGGCGGGCCCGTCCGGGTACGCCATGCTCTCGGGCGGAAGGTAGTGTGCGCCGCACTCGACACACTCGAAGACCAGCCTCATCCGGCGATCACCGTCCCGGATCCGTGGCACCGACCGCAGGGCGACCAGAAGGTGTGGATCCTCGGCACCATGCTCCCTTCCTCGTCCCGTTCGACCGTGGCTTCGGTCTTCTGGGTCCCCCCGGACCCGCCGCAACCGGAACAGGACTGAACCTCGGGCATATGCCGTCCTTCCGTAGCGGAGCACCACGGTAGCGCGAATTCCCGGGTGCGGGCGCGGGACCTGACGATCCACCACCCCTCGGAGGAGCGTGCGAATGCCCCGTACGCCCCACTGCACGCCGTCGGCCCCGCGCCCGGGGGCACGGGGCCGGTCGGCGTGGCCCGTCAACCTCGCGCGGCCCGCAGGAATTCGCGGTTCATCGCGGCGATGCTGGGCAGCGGGATGCCCTTGGGGCAGGCGGTGGCGCACTCGCCGGTGTTGGTGCAGCCGCCGAAGCCCTCGGCGTCCATCGCCGTGACCATGTTCCGCACCCGGGAGGCGCGCTCCGGCGCGCCCTGGGGGAGCACGTTGAGGTGGACCACCTTGGCGGAGGTGAACAGCATCGCCGAGCCGTTCGGGCAGGCCGCCACGCAGGCGCCGCAGCCGATGCACTCGGCGTGTTCGAAGGCGGTGTCGGCGGCCTCCTTGGGGACGGGCGTGGCGTGCGCGTCGGGGGCGCTGCCGGTGGGGGCGGAGATGTAGCCGCCGGAGCCGATGATCCGGTCGAAGGCGGAGCGGTCCACCACCAGGTCCTTGACCACCGGGAAGGCCGCCGCCCGCCACGGCTCGACGTCGATGGTGTCGCCGTCCCGGAAGTGCCGCATGTGCAGCTGGCAGGTGGTGGTCCGCTCGGGGCCGTGGGCCTGGCCGTTGATGACCATGCCGCAGGCGCCGCAGATGCCCTCGCGGCAGTCGTGGTCGAAGGCCACGGGCTGGTCCCCGCTGGTGATCAGCTCCTCGTTGAGGCTGTCGAGCATCTCCAGGAAGGACATGTCGGGGCTGATGCCGCCGACCTGGTAGGTCGTCATCGACCCGGGGGCGTCCGGGCCCGGCTGGCGCCAGATGCGCAGGGTGAGGTTCATGCGTAGCTCCGCTGGGTGGGGTGGACGTACGCGAAGTCGAGGGCCTCGCGGTGGAGGACGGGGGCGGTCCCGGTGCCGGTGAACTCCCAGGCGGCGGCGTAGCCGTACTCCTCGTCGCGCCGGGCGGCCTCGCCGTCGGGCGTCTGGCTCTCGGTGCGGAAGTGGCCGCCGCACGACTCGGCGCGGTGCAGGGCGTCCAGGCACATGAGTTCGGCGAGCTCGAAGTAGTCGACGAGCCGGTTGGCCTTCTCCAACGACTGGTTGAGCTCCTGCCCGGTGCCGGGCACCTTGATCCGGCGCCAGAACTCCTCGCGCAGCTGCGGGATCCGCGCCAGGGCCCGACGCAGTCCGGCCTCGTCGCGGGCCATTCCGCACTCGTCCCAGAGGAGTTCGCCGAGTTCGCGGTGGAAGGAGTCGGGGGTGCGGTCGCCGTCCACCGCGAGGATGAGGTTCAGCCGGTCCTCGACCTCGGCCTCGGCCTCGGTGACCGCCGGGTGGTCGGCGGGGACGGCGGGCAGCGGGTTGCGGGCCAGGTAGTCGTTCAGGGTGGGCGGCAGGACGAAGTAGCCGTCGGCGAGGCCCTGCATGAGCGCGCTGGCGCCGAGCCGGTTGGCGCCGTGGTCGGAGAAGTTGGCCTCCCCGACGGCGAACAGGCCGGGGACGGTGGTCTGCAGGTCGTAGTCGACCCAGAGTCCGCCCATCGTGTAGTGGATCGCGGGGTAGATCCGCATCGGGACCCGGTACGGGTCCTCGGCGGTGATCCGCTCGTACATGTCGAACAGGTTGCCGTACTTGGCGGCGACGGCGTCCCGGCCCAGCCGGCGGATGGCGTCGGCGAAGTCCAGGTAGACGCCCTGCCCGCCGGGGCCGACGCCGCGGCCCTCGTCGCAGACGTTCTTGGCGGCCCGGGAGGCGATGTCGCGCGGCACCAGGTTGCCGAAGGCCGGGTAGATCCGCTCCAGGTAGTAGTCCCGCTCGTCCTCGGGGATCTCGGCCGGCGGCCGGGTGTCGCCCTGGGCCCTGGGCACCCAGATCCGGCCGTCGTTGCGCAGCGACTCGCTCATCAGGGTGAGCTTGGACTGGTGGTCGCCGGAGCGCGGGATGCAGGTGGGGTGGATCTGGGTGAAGCACGGGTTGGCGAAGTGGGCGCCGCGCCGGTGGGCCCGCCAGATCGCGGTGGCGTTGGAGTTCTTGGCGTTGGTGGAGAGGTAGAAGACGTTGCCGTAGCCGCCGCTGGCGAGGACCACGGCGTCGGCGGTGTGGGTGCTGATCGCGCCGGTGACCAGGTCGCGGGCGACGACTCCGCGCGCCCGGCCGTCGACGACCAGCAGGTCGAGCATCTCGGTGCGCGGGTGGATCTCCACGTTCCCGGCGGCGATCTGCCGGGACAGCGCCTGGTAGGCGCCGAGCAGCAGTTGCTGGCCGGTCTGGCCGCGCGCGTAGAAGGTGCGGGAGACCTGCACGCCGCCGAAGGAGCGGGTGTCCAGCAGGCCGCCGTACTCGCGGGCGAACGGGACGCCCTGGGCGACGCACTGGTCGATGATCTCGACCGACACCTGGGCGAGTCGGTGCACGTTGGACTCGCGGGCGCGGAAGTCGCCGCCCTTGACGGTGTCGTAGAAGAGCCGGCGGATCGAGTCGCCGTCGTTGCGGTAGTTCTTGGCCGCGTTGATGCCGCCCTGGGCGGCGATCGAGTGAGCGCGCCTCGGGGAGTCCTGGAAGCAGAACTGGACGACGTGGTAGCCCTGTTCGGCCAGGGTGGCGCCGGCCGCGCCGCCGGCCAGGCCGGTGCCGACCACGATCACGGTGTGCTTGCGCCGGTTGGCCGGGTTGACCAGCTTGGCCTCGAACCGCCGCTGGTCCCAGCGCTGTTCGATCGGCCCGGCGGGGGCCTTGGTGTCGGCGACGGGCTCGCCGACGGTGTAGTCCAGGTAGCTCATTTGACGACTCCGAACATCACGGCCACGGGGACGGACAGGAAGCCGGCGGTCAGCACGAGCGCCAGGCCGTTGGCGGTCAGCTTGAGCGCCCGGTCCCGGCGGGCGTTGTTGGCACCGAGGGTCTGCGCGGCGCTCCAGAAGCCGTGCCGGATGTGCAGGCCGACGGCGAGCATCGCGACGATGTAGATCACGCAGCTGTACCACTGGCCGAAGGAGGCCACGATGTTCTGGTACGGGCGGCCGTGCTCGGCGGCGGGGTTCACGGTCAGCGTGGTCAGGTCGAGGATGTGCCAGACGATGAACAGCGCCAGGATCACCCCGCCCCAGCGCATGGTCCGGGTCGCGTAGCTCGCCCGGCGGCGCTTGTGGACGTACTTGCTCGGTCGGGCGGCGAGGTCGCGGCGGCTGAGCTGGTAGGCGGACACGCCGTGCAGCAGGACGGCGGCGAGCAGGCCGAAGCGGGCGATCCACAGGAACCACTCGTGGCCCAGGAACGGCTGGCCGATGGTGCGCAGCCAGGCCGCGTAGCCGTTGATGTCGTCCGGGCCGGCGAACACCTTGAGGTTGCCCAGCATGTGCGCGACCAGGTAGAGCAGCATGGCCAGTCCGGAGACGGCCATGACCGCCTTCTTGCCGACGGTCGACCGCCAGAGCGTCGCCAGGGTGGACGGATGCCGGGCCGTCCGAGTCGCGGTTGTCATGGCAGCAACGGTAGGGACGGTCGCCAGGGTGCGTCCAAGACATGCTGCGGCTCACGACGATAGTCAGGACCTATCGATGCGGCCTATCCTGGTGGGGTGCAGCTCCAGCAACTCCGCTACTTCCTGGCCGTCGCCGAGACCCGCCACTTCACCCGGGCGGCCGAGGCGGCGCACGTGGCGCAGCCGTCACTCTCGCAACAGATCCGTTCGCTGGAGCGGGAGTTGGGCGCCGAGCTGTTCCACCGCACCCGGGGCAACATCGCCCTGACCGACGCCGGGCAGGCGCTGCTGCCGCTGGCCCGGCGCATCCTCGCGGACACCGAGAGCGCCCGGCTGGCCGTCCAGGAGACGGTCCAGCTGCGCCGCGGCCGGGTCCGGCTTGGCGCGCCGCCGAGCCTGTGCACCAGCCTGGTGCCGGACGTGCTGCGGCTGTTCCGGGACCGCTACCCGGGGGTGGCGCTGGTGGTCCGCGAGGGCGGCTCGCGCGATCTGGTGCGCTGGCTGGCGGCGGGGGAGCTGGACCTCGCGCTGATCATCACCCCGCCGAGCGGCGAGGCGACGCCGGCCCTCGCGGTCACCGAGCTGCTGCACGAGGAGCTGGTGCTGGTCTCCGCCGAGCGGCGGGCCCGGCGCAAGGTCCGGGTGGCGGAGCTCAAGGGGCGCCCGCTGGTGATGTTCCGGGAGGGCTACGACGTCCGGGAGGCGACCCTGGCGGCCTGCCGGGCGGCGGGCTTTGAGCCGGAGTTCGCGGTGGAGGGCGGCGAGATGGACGCGGTGCTCGGCTTCGTCCGGGCCGGCCTCGGGCCCGCGGTCGTCCCGGGGATGGTCGCGGCCCGCTCGGGCCTCGCGGTCACGCCCTTCGCCGGGCCGGGCCTGGGCCGCACCATCGCCGTCGCGCACGGCCACGAAGTGCCGCTCACCCGCGCCGCAGGGGCCCTGCGCACGACCCTGCTGGCACATCTGCACCACGCCGCCGGATCCGGTGAACTCCCACCGGGGACCCGCCTGTTGCTGTGACGGGGAGGGCCACCACCTGCGGCCCTCCCCGCCGGCAGGTGGGGATCAGGCCGACCGGACGGCATATGAACGACTGCTCTTTTCGCCCTGGAGGAGTCCAGATGGACCAGAGCAGCCATGATGACGCGAGGAAACCACCTTGTCGTTTTAGGCAGTGACCATGTCACTCGGCCGCCTTACCGCCTACAAGTCAGAATGCCACCGAGGCACGTGATCTTGAATGAGCCTTCTGTCTTGATGGCGGCGGCAGCGATCTCTGCCGCCCGACTGACCGTCTCGCGGAAAGGGACGCCGCATTGGTCAGCCCACGCTTCATAGGAGGCGAGGTGGGAAACGATCGGCGCAGGATCGGTGATCTCGATGGCGCCAGGCAGTTCCCGCACTCGGATGTCCTTGAACGCTGTTCCGAGGTAGCCGGGGGCCTTTTCCAGGGAGAAGCGGGAGCTGAGGGAAACCCGTGCTGGCCCCTTGGGAATCCCGAGGATGTCGCCTGCGGCCTGGGCCCAGAGCTGGTCCAGTTCCTGCTTGTCGGTGTCGCTGTTGGTCGAGGCGATGAGCATGCCGCCAGGCCGGAGGACGCGGGCCAGTTCCTTGATCGTGGCCTCGATGTCACCGACGTGGTACAGCATGTGCAGGGCCAACACGGCGTCGGCGCTGTCGTCGGCGAAGGGCAGGGCCTGGGCGTCGGCTACCAGGACCGGTTTCTCGACGTCGGCGAGGATGCCCGCCGAAATGTCCATCCCGACGACCTGAAGGTCCGGCCGGTCCTTGTGTAGACGGCTGACGAACTTGCCGTTGCCGCAACCGACGTCGAGGACGATCCCGCTTGTGCCGGCCAGCTCTTCGACAACGATCCCGGGCAGGTCGTACCGCGGCTGCTGCCAGCGGTAGATGGACTGGCGGGCGGCCAGGTGGCGTCCGTCTGCGTAGGCGCTGTTCGCGAGGATCGCTTTGTCGGCGACTGCGGCGTCCTGCTGTGCGGTGTTGCTCGTCACTGTGGCAGCTCCGGAGGGTTCGTGAGTGCGGGTCGAGAGCAGGCTTCTCTGACATTCTCACGGAGACTCAGGACGATCGGGGAGCCTGCGTAGGCGGGCTCGGCGAGACGAGTGCTCAGCGCCCGAAGGCGGCTGGAGATGCTCGCTGTTCGCCGGTCCGGTGCGGCGTCCAGCACCACCGAGAGCTTCTCCTGCACGCCGTCGAGGTCGCCGTGGGCGAGGTGGGCGTTGGCGAGGTCGAGGCGGGCCGCCAGCAGGTCGCCGGAGGACTGTTCCTGCCGCGGTGCGGACTCGTACAGGGCAATGGCTCTGGAGGACGCCTCGATGGCGCGGTTCACGTGACGCTGACTGCCCAGGGCGAGGAGGGCGGTGCCGGCGTAGGTCCACTGCTTGGCATCGGGAAACGTGAATACGCCGGGAAGATCCACTCCGGCTACGGCGCTCCGCGCCGCCTCGGCAGCTTCCACGGCCCGTAGCGCGCTCGCGCTGTCGCCGAGCGCCGCAGCAGCCCGTGCTTCGAGGCTGAGCAGGCGGGCTGCGATCGTCCCGCTGTCCGCATACGGCAGCCCGGCTCTGGCCAGCTCGGCCGCCTGGCCGTGGTCCTGCTGCCAGTAGGCGATCAGGGACTGGACGGATCGGATCCAGGCCCGGAGACCGTTGTGGCCGGCTGACTCCGCGCAGCGCCAGGCTGTTCGCGAATGCGTAGCCGCAGCTGTGTACTGGCCGAGGTCGAGGGCGACATGGGTGGCCAGGCCACACAGGCGCCCGGCCTGCAGGTAGAGATGGCTTGCCTGGTAAGGGTGTTGGCGACCTCGGAGTAAGTCGAACACTCCTCGCCGGAGGGTACCGATGTCGTGGAAGAGCTCGAACACCGGCTTGCTCACGTAGTCCCCTGCCAGCCTCGCAATGTCCGCGTCGATCTGTTCGAGCAGAGTGTCGTCCACGTTGGACGCGCTCGCGAAACGGAGGAACAGCGCGGACTCTGCCGAGTCGGCTGCCACGGCCGATACGAGGTCGTTGTCGTGGTCCGTGCGCCGGGCAGGCACAAGAAGCGAGGCTTCGCTGACGCTGCTGGACGGTGGAACTGCTTCGGCGACTGCAGGGGGTGCTGCCAGCAAGTCGGCCAACTGGTCGACCGAGAGTTTCAGGGCGCGGGCGAGCTTCGGCCGCATCCAGGGTTGTGGGGCGCCTCTGCCGCTCTCCCATCGCCCCACGGTCGTACGGTCCACGTCGAGGGCTTCAGCCAGGGATTCCTGGGTGTGCCCGACCGCCTCCCTGCGCTGGATCAGCCGGGACCTCCTGGATGCCATCCCGCGTCCTCCGGAGGTACGTCAGTTCGTCTGCAGCCATAACAGGCCAGGTCATGCCCGGGTTTGCAGCACGGATGCCTCATTGCCGCTTCTATTCTGCTCTGGTTCACCGGCGTTGGAGGCGGTTCTGTAGCTACCTGCCGGGTGAATCCCGGCGCGAATCGGCCCCCTGCCGACCTCGTCCGGTTGAAAGGTCCGCGCTCATGTCCGTCGCCACTCGCCAAACGGTCACCCCTGCCCCGTTCGGCTTTCGCGTGCTGCCCACTGCCGAGGCCGTACCGAACGCCCGGCGGCGGGTGATACGGGCCGTGCGCAGTTCTACTGGCCCAGTTCAGTCGAGGCCGACTCGGCAATCGAGAGGGGCTGCTCGACGGCTCGGGGGAACGACGGACCGGGGGCGGGGGGGGGGCCGGGGGGGGGGCGGGGGGGGGGGGGGGGGGGGGGGGGTGGGGGGGCGGGGGGGGGGGGGGGGGGGGGGGGGGGGGGGGGGGGGGGGGGGGGGGA
>NZ_JBWKEQ010000079.1:12214-28142 GCF_056435365.1 Kitasatospora sp. NPDC043949
TTGTACGCCTTTCTCCTGTCCCGTCGCTGTCGGGCCCGGTGAGAGAGGGGAGGGGGTTTCCTCGACGCCTGGGGAAAAAAACGCACCACCCCCGGGCGGGTGCCCGGGGCCGGTCCGTCGGCGGGTGGGTGGGGGTCAGGCCGGGAGGACGGCCTCGATCGCCGCGATCAGCTCGGCCGACTCCGGCTCGACCCGCGGCCGCAGCCGGGCGGCCACGGTGCCGTCGGGGGAGATCAGGAACTTCTCGAAGTTCCAGCTGACGTCCCCGGTCTCGCCCTCGGCGTCGGCGACCTGGGTCAGCTGCCGGTACAGCGGGTGCCGGTCGTCGCCGTTGACGTCGATCTTCTCGAACAGCGGGAAGGTGACGCCGTAGGTGGTGGAGCAGAAGGTCTGGATCTCCTCGGCGCTGCCCGGCTCCTGCCCGGCGAACTGGTTGCAGGGGAAGCCCAGCACGGTGAACCCGCGTGCGGCGTACCGCTGCTGGAGGTTCTCCAGGCCGGTGTACTGCGGGGTCAGGCCGCACTTGGAGGCGACGTTGACGATCAGCAGCGCCTTGCCCTTGTACTCGGCCAGCGAGGTGGGCTCGCCGGTGAGGGTGCGGAGCGGGATGTCGTACAGGCTCACGGTGGTGGTCCTTTCGAAAGGAGTGCGGAACAGGTGGTCGCCTGGCCACCGTAGTGGCCGCGACCACCTGGACCGAGCCCGACCTACCGGTCTTGCGACAGGTCGGCCCCGAAGGATGAGAAGTCGGCGCTCGACCAGCGCTCGGGCCGCATCCGGAAGGTGATGTCGGCGGCCAACTGTTCCCGGGCGGAGGCCAGGTAGTCGCGCGCGGCCTCGGGTGACAGGTAGCGGTTCGCGAGGGCGGCCCACTCGTCGCGGTCGAGCCGGTCCTCGACCGCCACCACCGGGCCCTCGACGCTCACGTACGCGGCCGGGCCCTGCTCGCGCTGGGCGCAGAGGGTGAACCGCCCGGCGGCGCGGATCCGCCGGGCCTTGACGGAGTCGCGGCCGGTGACGACGGTGAGCAGGCCGCCGGGGACGTAGGTGTACCAGACCGGTACGGCCAGCGGGCCCCGGTCCGCTCCGGCGCCGGAGTCGACGGCCAGCACACCGACGTGCGGTGCGGCGAGGAACCGCTCGCGCTCGGCCTTGCTCATGCTGAAGGGCATGGTGTCCGCTCCAGGGGGCTCCGGGCCCGCGCACGGAGGTCGGGCGCGAGCGTCTTCCGGTTTGTACCCGGTGCGCGTCCGGGCCACTCGGGGCGGGGCGCAGTGGTGGATCCGGGCCGGATCCCGCCCCGAGCGGCCCGCGGCGGGCTCAGGGCGCCAGCGGCTTGACGGCGGTCGGCGCGTGCTCGGGGAGGGTGGCGATCTCCTCCCACTCGTTGACCTTGTCGATGTCGGCGGCGGCCATCGAGATGTTGGTGACCCGCTCCAGGATCGCCTCGACGACGACCGGGACGCGGAACTCGGCGGCCAGCTTCTTGGCCTCCTCGAAGGCCGGCAGCAGGCCCTCGGGCTCGGTGACCCGGATCGCCTTGCAGCCCAGGCCCTCGGCGACCCGGACGTGGTCCACGCCGTAGACGCCCAGTTCCGGCGCGTTGATGTTCTCGAACTCCAGCTTGACCTGGAAGTCGATGTCGAAGTTGCGCTGCGCCTGGCGGATCAGGCCCAGGTACGCGTTGTTCACCAGCACGTGGACGTACGGGATGCGGTGCTGGGCGCCGACGGCCAGCTCCTCGACCATGAACTGGAAGTCGTAGTCGCCGGAGAGCGCGACGACCTGGCCCTCGGGGTCGGCGGTGGCGACGCCGAGCGCGGCCGGGATGGTCCAGCCGAGCGGGCCGGCCTGGCCGCAGTTGATCCAGTGCCGCGGCCGGTAGACGTGCAGCAACTGCGCGCCGGCGATCTGGGAGAGGCCGATGGTGGTGACGTAGCGGGTGTCCGGGCCGAACGCCTTGTTCATCTCCTCGTAGACGCGCTGCGGCTTGATCGGCACGTCGTCGAAGTGGGTGCGGCGCTGGAGCCGGGCCTTGCGGTCCTGAGTGGCGGCGGCCCACTCGCTGCGGTCCTTGAGCCGCCCGGCGGCCTTGAGCTCCTGGGCGACCTGGAGGAAGAGCTCCAGCGCGGCCTTGGCGTCGGAGGCGATGCCGAGGTCGGGGGCGAAGATCCTGCCGATCTGGGTGGGCTCGACGTCGACGTGGACGAACGTGCGGCCCGCGGTGTAGACGTCCAGGCCGCCGGTGTGGCGGTTGGCCCAGCGGTTGCCGATGCCCAGGACGAAGTCGGAGGCGAGGAAGTTCTCGTTCCCGTAGCGGTGCGAGGTCTGGAGGCCGACCATGCCGGCGTTCAGCTCGTGGTCGTCGGGGACGATGCCCCAGCCCATCAGGGTCGGGACCACCGGGACGCCGGTCAGCTCGGCGAACTCCCGCAGCAGTTCGGCGGCGTCGGCGTTGATGACGCCGCCGCCGGCGACGATCAGCGGGCGCTCGGACGCCTGGAGCAGCGCGAGCGCCTTCTCGATCTGGATCCGGTTGGCGGCGGGCTTGTAGACGGGGAGCGGCTGGTAGGCCTCGGGGTCGAAGTCGATCTCGGTCAGCTGGACGTCGATCGGCAGGTCGATCAGGACCGGGCCCGGACGGCCGGAGCGCATCAGGTGGAAGGCCTGCTGGAACACACCGGGGACCTGTGCGGCCTCCAGCACGGTGGTGGCGGCCTTGGTGACGGGCTTGGCGATCGAGGCGATGTCGACGGCCTGGAAGTCCTCCTTGTGCAGGCGGGCGACGGGGGCCTGGCCGGTGATGCACAGGATCGGGACGGAGTCGGCGATCGCCGAGTACAGACCGGTGATCATGTCGGTGCCGGCCGGGCCCGAGGTGCCGATGCAGACGCCGATGTTGCCGGCCTTGGCGCGGGTGTAGCCCTCGGCCATGTGGGAGGCGCCCTCGACGTGCCGGGCCAGCGTGTGCCTGATCCCGCCGGAGGCCTTGAGCGCGGCGTAGAACGGGTTGATGGCCGCGCCCGGCACGCCGAACGCGACCTCAACGCCTTCGAGCTTGAGGATCTCCACGGCCGCGCGGGCGGCTGTCATACGAGGCATCGGGTATCTCCTGCGTCGGCCCGCAGTGGGTCGGAGGGCTCATCTCCAGAATTCCACCATACGGAAGAACGGTTTCTGTATGTGGAAATACGGTACGGCTGGCCTCGGTGGGGCGTCAAGGGGAGGTCCAACAGAATGTGGAAGCCGGCCCCGGGGGTGAAACCGCAGGTCGCCGCAGGCGTCCGAGGGGCGGGGAGGCGGGGCCGGGTTCGTACAGGTGGGCGCCTATCGCGCTGGTGTGCCCGGGGAGCCGGTCGTTCCGCGCCGGAAAGCGCGGCCGGTGTGCAGTGCGGGTGAAGGGACGGTGCCCGAGGTCGGCCCACCCCGCACCCCTGGGTACCGTCGGTGGCACGCCGGGCCCGTGATGTCCAACTGAGGCCGTGGCAGGGGGATTCGGGACGGTCCGGGAGCGGGGGAGCTCCGGCGGCCGGTCCCGTCCAGGACCAGCGTGCCCGGTCCGCCGCACCCGAGCGAGGGACGCACCCCCTGGCCGCACCGACCCGACACCCGCCGCCGTCCGGTCCGCCCGGACCCGCGGCCGTACCGCTGTCGCCCCTCCGCGCGGTCCACCTCCCTTCCCTCTCCTCACCCCCCTGTGACGGCGTGCCCGCAGCGGCGGGCGCGCGAAAGGAACGCCGCCATGCGCTGTCTCCCTGCCCGCCCCCGGTGGTGACCGGGTGAGCCGAACGCCCCGCCGCCGCAAGGCCCCGCCGGGCCGCCGCCGGCCCCCGCTCGCCGTGCTGCGCGCCGTCCCCTGGCGCTACGACCTGCCCGCCTCGCTGGTGGTGTTCCTGGTCGCCCTGCCGCTGTGCGTCGGGGTGGCGGTCGCCTCCGGCGTCCCCGCCGAACTGGGTCTGGTCACCGGCATCGTCGGCGGCCTGGTCGTCAGCCTCCTGCCCGGCAGCAGCCTCCAGGTCAGCGGCCCGGCCGCCGGGCTGACCGTCCTGGTCTACGACGCCGTCCAGCGCTTCGGCGTCACCGCCCTCGGCCTGCTCGTCCTCGGCACCGGGCTGCTCCAGATCGCGATGGGAGCGCTCCGGCTCGGCCGCTGGTTCCGGGCGATGTCCGCCTCGGTGGTGCACGGCATGCTGGCCGGCATCGGACTGACCCTGCTGTTCGGCCAGCTGTACGCGCTCGCCGACCGCCGCGCCCCGGCCACCGGGCCGGAGAAGATCGCCGGACTGCCCGACCTGCTGGCGGACGTGGTCACCGGCGTGGCCGACCCGAGCGCGGTCGCCCTGGGCCTGGCCACCCTGCTCGTGCTGGTCGGCTGGAAGTACCTGCCCGGGCGCGTCGCCCGCGGCGTCCCCGCGCCGTTGGCCGCGGTCGGGCTGGCCGCCGCCGTCACGGCCGCCGCCGACCTGCCGGTGGCGAGGGTCCGGGTGTCCGGCCTGCTCGACGTCGTCCACCTGCCCGACCGTGCCGCGCTCGGCGCGGTGGCGGGCACCGCCGGCCTCGGTACGGTCGTCGCCTTCACCCTGATCGCCTCCGCCGAGACGCTGTTCAGCGCCGCCGCCGTCGACCGGATGCACCACGGCCGGCGTACCGACTACGACCGCGAGCTGACCTCCCAGGGCATCGGCAACACCGTCTGCGGGCTGCTCGGCGCCCTTCCGATGACCGCGGTGATCGTCCGCAGCGCGGCCAACGTCCAGGCGGGGGCGCGGACCAAGGCCTCGCGCACCCTGCACGGGCTCTGGCTGCTGCTGTTCACCGCGCTGCTGCCCGGCGTGCTCGGGCTCGTCCCGCTCACCGCGCTGGCCGCCGTCCTGGTCCACGCCGGCGCCAAGCTCGTCCCGCTGCGGCGGATCGCCGCACTCTGCCGCGGCCACCGGGGCGAGGCGCTGGTGCTCGCGGTGACCGCGAGCGCCATCATCGCCACCGACCTGTTCGAGGGGGTGCTGATCGGCATCGGCCTGGCCGTGGCCAAGTCCGCCTGGCAGACCTCGCACCTCCAGATCGGCCTGGAGGAACTGGTCCTGCCGTCCGGCGAGGCCCTGCAGCGCGTCCGGCTCACCGGCAACGCGACCTTCCTGCGGCTGCCCCGGCTGCTGGACGCCCTGGAACGGCTGCCGGCCGACCGGCCGGTGGAACTCGACTGGTCCGGGCTGCGCCACCTGGACCACGCCTGCACGGTGGCCCTCACCGCGTGGGCCGCCCAGCACCGGGCCCGCGCCACTGCTCCGCTCGCGGTCGAACCGCCGCTGCCGACCGTGGTGTGAGCGCCGGCAAGGCTGGTTAGCCTGGTCGCGGCCCGGACCGGAACCTGGTCCCGGCCACGACCAGTGCTGCCGGTGAGTGCCGTCGGCGGAAGGAGCGCAGAGCCGTGATCGCAGCCTTTTCGGTGACCCCGCTGGGGATCGGCGAGGACGTGGGAGAGGCGGTGGCAGCAGCCGTCCGGGTGGTCCGGGCGAGCGGACTGCCCAACCGGACCGACGCGATGTTCACCAGCATCGAGGGGGAGTGGGACGAGGTGATGCCGGTGATCCGGGCGGCGATCGAGGCGGTGAAGGCCTACAGCGGCCGGGTGAGCACGGTCATCAAGATCGACGACCGGGCCGGGGTCACCGACGGGCTCACCGCCAAGGTCGCCTCGGTGGAACGGCACTTGGCCGAGGACTGACCCCGCACAGTCAGTCCGTCGAGCCGCTCGTCGGGCCCTGGGCCGGGCCGGGTGCTCAGCCGGTCTGGCCCTGGTGTGCCCCGGCCGGGGCGGGCTGGGCGGCCGGCTCGGCCGTGGTGCGCCGGGCCAGCAGCCGGTCCAGGGCGTAGGGGCCGGAGCCGAGCACCGCGATGGCGAGGAAGGCCCAGCAGAACATGACGGAGGGTTCGCCACCGTTCTGCAGCGGCAGCAGGGAGTGCTCCTGGTGCACGGTGAAGTAGGCGTACGCCATCGAGCCGGAGCAGAGCAGGGCGGCGGTCCGGGTGCCGACGCCGAGCAGCACCAGGGCGCCGCCGACCAGTTGGATCAGCGCGGCCCACCAGCCGGGCCACTGACCGAGCGGGACGGTGCCGCCGCCCTTGGTGCCACCGAGGACGCCGAAGAGCGAGGCGGCGCCGTGGCAGGCGAAGAGCAGCCCGACGACGACCCGGAAGGCCGTCAGGACGAGCGGGCGGGCGGCCTCGGCCGCCTGCTGGGGAGAGGTGGGAAGGTTCGCGGGCATGGGGAAACGCCTCCTGTGGGGGGAGGAGGAGGTACGGGGCGGTAAGGGTAGCCTTGGTCTAGTCCACTTGGCAATGCTCCGTCAGATCCCACGTGTGCGACCTTCGGGGAGGATCTTGACCGACCGTTCTGGAAAGGGTTAGCGTTCACCCATGGCGCGAACGAAGGAATTCGACCCGGACGCCGTGCTCCAGTCGGCCCTTGAGCTGTTCTGGCGGCGCGGTTACGAGGCCACCTCGATGGCCGACCTGGTCGAGGAGCTCGGGATCGCCCGGGCGAGCATCTACGCCACCTTCGGCAGCAAGCACGAACTGTTCCTGCGGGCGCTGGAGCGGTACGGCGAGCAGGCCGACCCGGTGCTCCTGGCCGAGCTCTCCCAGCCCGGCCCGGTGCTGCCGGCCGTCCGCGCGCTGGTCCGCCGGTTCGCGGCGGAGTCCGCCGAGGACGGGCTGAAGCGCGGGTGCTTCATCACCAACACCGCCGTCGAGCTCGCCGCGCGCGACCCCTCGGCGGCCCGCCGGGTGGAGGCCGGGCTCGGCCACCTGGAGACGGTGCTGACCGCCGCCCTGGTCCGGGCCGAGGCGCAGGGCGAACTGCCCGCCGGGCGGGACCCGAGGGCGCTGGCCCGGATGCTGCTGGTGCTGTTGCAGGGCGTGCGGGTTCTGGGCCGGACCGCCGACGGCGCGTCCCGGGTGCGGGACGCCGCCGAGCAGGCGCTGGTGCTGCTCGACTGACGAGTCGACTGACGGATCGGCTGACGGATCGTGGGGCGATGGCGGGGCGACGGTGGAGGCCGCCTCTTGCTGTCCCAATACTGGACCGAACGGTCATTATGGAGAGGGGGGTTTCCATGAGTGTCGCCACGGCCGACCGGCCCGGTTTCGCCCTGCTCGGCGGCGTGCAGGCCACGCTGATCTTCACGATCATGATCCTGTCCGTGCCACTGCCCCTGGTGGCCCGGGAGTTCGGGCTCGGCCCGTCCGGTGTGCTGCTGCTGAGCGCCGCCTACGGGCTCTCCTTCAGCGCCCTGCTGCTCCTCGGCGGGCGGCTGACCGACCGCCACGGCGGCCGCCGGCTGCTGCGGGTGGGCCTGGCCCTGCTCGGCACCTCCTCGATCGCCTGCGCCCTCGCGCCCGGCTACCCCGTCCTGCTGGCGAGCCGCTTCGCCCAGGGCGTCGGCGCGGCCCTGGCAGCCCCGGCGGCGGTCGCCGTGGTCCGGGTGCTACGGCCCGGACCCGCCGAATACCGGCGGGCGATGGCCGCCTGGGGCGGCCTCTCGGTGCTCGGCGCCACGGCGGGCAACCTGCTCTCCGGCGCCGTCGCCGCCTGGGTCTCCTGGCGCTGGCTGTTCGCGGTGCCCGTCCTGGTCGCCCTCGTCGGCCTGGTCCGCTCCGGCTCGCTGCCGCCCGCCGAACCCGCCAGCCGACCGTCGGCCGTCGGCCGGCCGGGGCTGGACCTGCCCGGCGCCGCCCTGGCCGCCGCCGGTGTCTGCGCGGCCAGTTACGGGCTGGTGGCGTCCACCGACCACGGCTGGCGAAGCCCCGGGACGCTGCTGCCGCTGGCCGCCGGGCTCGCCCTGCTGTGCGCCTTCGCCGCCGTCGAACGGCGCACCGCCGACCCGCTGCTGCCGCCCGGCTTCCTCGCCGACCGCCGCCGGGCCACCGCCCTCGCCGCCGTCATGGCGACCGCCGCCGGCACCGCGCTGACCTTCCTGCTGCTCGCGCTCTACCTCCAACAGGTCCGCGGCTGGGGCGTGCTGGCCACCTCCGCCGCCTTCCTGCCGTACGCGGCGGCACTGCTGACGGCCGGCCGCCTGGCCGGGCCGCTGACGGCCCGCTACGGCGCCGTCGCGGTCACCGCCGGAGGGCTCGCCCTCGCGGCGGCCGGGCTCGGCCTGCTGGCGGGCCTCGCGCCCGGCAGCGACTACGCCACCGGGCTGCTGCCCGGGCTGCTCCTGCTGCCCGCCGGGGCCGCTACCGCCTTCGCCGGCGCGGCCGTGCTCGCCACCGCGGGCGTGCCGCCCGAACGGACCGGCCTCGCCGCGGGCGTGCTCAACACCGCGATGGAACTCGGCCCCACCGCCGGGGTGGCCGCCCTGATGGCGCTCGCCGCCACCCGCCCGAGCGTGGTCGGCGGCTACGCCACGGCCTTCGCGGCGGCGGGCACCGCCCTGGCGCTCACCGCCCTCGCCGTCGCCATGCCGGCGCGGGTGACTCCCGAGACCACCACAGAGACCGACACCGCACCAGAACGCACCATCCAGATCAAGGAGCACCTCTCATGACCACGCGTTTCATCGGCAAGTCCGTCCTGGTCACCGGCGGCGGCAGCGGTATCGGACGGGCCGTGGCGCTCGCCTTCGCCCGGGAGGGCGCCCGGGTCGCGGTCGCGGGCCGCAGCGCGGGCCCGCTCGCCGAGACGGTCGAGCTGATCGAGCAGGCGGGCGGCAAGGCCGTCGCGCTGACCGGCGACGTGGCGGACGGTCAGGACGCCGCCCGGCTGGTCCGGGAGACCGTCGAACTCCTCGGCGGCCTGGACGTCGCCGTCAACAACGCCGGGGTGTTCGGCGCCGTCGGCCCGGTCGCCGACATCGACGAGGACGAGTGGCACCGGGTGTTCGCGGTCAACCTGACCGGCACCTGGCTCGCCATGAAGCACCAGATCGGCCACATGCGGGCCCACGGCGGCGGCGCGATCGTCAACATCTCCTCCAACCTCGGCGTCCACATGCGTGTGCCCGGCCTCGGCGCCTACGCCGCCAGCAAGGCCGCCGTCACCGCGCTGACCCGCAGCGCCGCCCTCGACCACATCGCGGACGGCGTCCGGATCACCATGGTGAGCCCCGGCCCGGTCGACACCAGCATGTCCACCCGGCCCGGCGAGAACGCCGACGACAAGGCCGCGCGGATGAAGGACAGCCTCCCCGTCGGCCGGGCGGGTGCGGTCGAGGAGGTCGCCGCCGCGGTGCTGTACCTGGCCTCGTCCGAGGCGGGCTTCACCGTCGGCGCCGACCTGGTCCTGGACGGCGGCGCCACCGCCTGATCCGCCCGTGGCCCAACGGCCGTGCGGCGCACCGTCGTTGGGCCACCGCCTGATCCACTCATGACCCAACGACCGGTCGGAGCACCGTCGTTGGGCCATCAGGTCACTGCTCGGCCAGTGCGTCCCGGGCCTCCTCGGTCCGGGCCCGGGCCACCACGAGGTCCTCGTCGAGCTCGACGACCAGCACGTCCGGCCCGGTGAACCAGCGGCAGCCACGGCCGAGCCGGGGCAGCTCCGCCAGCCCCTCCGGCACCTCCACTCCGGACTCGGCGAACACGCTCAACTCGTCGTCCTGCAACAGCTTCTCCACCATCACCATCGCCGTCGCGGCCGTCGAGAAGCGCTCCTCCCAGGGCTCCCAGCGCTTCTCCGACTTGTCCGCGAGGTCGAGCCGGCCCACCGTCGGCGGATCGTCCTGGTCGAGGTCGGCCAGCAGGACGCCCCAGTGCGCGCACGCCTGGTTCTCCTCCTGGTACACCAGGGCGCCGTCCAGGACGAACAGTTCCTCCGGCGACAGCAGCCGGTTGTGGTTGCCGGTGAGGTCCTCCCGGCGGCCGAACAGCCGGTACGCCTCGCGCAGCGCGGCCGGCAGCCGCAGGCCCAGGCGCCCTTCGGCGGCGTCGAGTTCGGCGTCCGTGAAGCCGTCGTCGGGCCGCAGCGGCTCGCCCCAGTAGGCGGCGAAGCCCTCGACCAGCGCCCGGGCGCCCGCGCGGCCCCGCAGGGATTCGGCCATCGCGGCCCGGATGTCGAATTCGGTGTCGTCCATCCGGGAACCGTACGACGCCCCACCGACAGTCCGGGAACCGTACGACGCCCCACCGACAGTCCGGTGCCACCGGAGGGCGTACCGGAACGGGCGGGGGCGCGCCGCACATCCCGCCCGCCCACGACCGGCCGGGGACGCGCCCCAACGCCCGTCCGCCCACGACCGGCCGAATCTGACGCGAACGCGTAATCCCACCGACACCCATTGCTCACCGTGGGGTTTCCGACCCGTCGTGTGGGCAGGACACGGTTTCGGCCGGAACCGACGCAACGAAAGGCGGGACGCGCAAACCCATGCCGACCGCACCACACACCAAGCCCCACCCGGGCCGCCGAAGCCGCTGGGGTGAGCACGGCCTCGCCTGGGCCTTCCTGCTGCCCTCCCTGGTGGTCTTCGTCCTCTTCATCGGCTACCCGCTGGGACGGACCATCTACCTGAGCGGACACGCCAACGACCTGTTCGGCGCGCCCTCGCGCTACGTCGGGCTGAAGCACTACACCGAGCTGCTGACCTCGGCGGACTTCCGGCGCACGCTCGTCACCACCGCCCTGTTCACGCTGCTCACCGTGGTGCCCGGCGTGCTGGGCGCGCTGGTGCTGGTGCTGCTCCTGGAGAACCGGATCCGGGGCGTACGGCTGCTGCGCTCCGCGTTCGCGCTGCCCTTCGCCTTCTCGGTGGCCAGCGCGTCCGTGGTCTTCGCGGTGTTCTTCAACCCCGCCAGCGGGGTGCTCAACGGCCTGCTCTCGCACGTCGGGCTGGGCCCGATCGGCTGGCTGACCGACTCCCGGTACGCGCTGGTCTCGGTGGCCGTCACCACGGTGTGGATGAGCCTCGGCTACAACGTGCTGGTGCTGTCCGCGGGCATCGGCTCGATCCCCGGCGAGATCCTGGAGGCCGCGCGGATCGACGGCGCCTCGGGGCTGCGGCTGGCCCGTTCGATCACCGTGCCGATGCTCGGTCCGAACCTGTTCTTCCTGACCGTGGTCTCCACCGTCCACTCGCTGCAGAGTTTCGGCCAGATCCACATCCTCACCAAGGGCGGCCCCGACGGCGCCACCCGGACCCTCGTCTACTCCGTCTACGAGAAGGCCTTCGCCTACGGCTCCAGCGACTTCGGCACCGCGAGTGCCCAGGCCGTGGTGCTGCTCGTGGTCGTCCTCGCCTGCACGGCCGTCCAGTTCGGCGTCCTGGAGCGGAAGGTGCACTACGCATGACCGTGACCGCCACCGAGGCCGGGCCCGGGGCCCAGGACGGGGCCGCCGCGCCGCGCCCGCGCCCCCGCGTGCTGGCCGGCCGCTCGCCGCGCGACCTGCTCGGCCGCGCCGCCGTCTACCTGCTGCTCGCCGTCGCCGTCGTCACCGTGGCCTTCCCGGTGTACTACGCGATCGCCGGCGCCTTCATGAGCCCGTCCGAACTCTCCTCCTACCCGCCGGCGCTGGTGCCCCACTCGGTCACCGGGCGGAACTTCGCCGGCGCCGTCGACACCGTCCCGCTGGCGAGGCAGTACGCCAACTCGGCGATCGTGGCGACCGTCATCACGCTCGCCCAGCTGTTCACCTCGGTCCTCGCCGCGTACGCCTTCGTGTTCCTGCCGCTCAAGGCGCGGGCCGTGGTGTTCGGGGTGTTCCTGGCGACGCTGATGGTCCCGTGGGAGGCCATCATCATCCCCAACTACCTGACACTGTCCGGCTGGGGGCTCGGGAACACCTACTTCGGCCTGGTGCTGCCCTTCCTCGCCTCCGGCTTCGGCACCTTCATGCTGCGGCAGGCCTTCCGGCAGCTGCCCGGCGAACTGCGCGACGCCGCGCGGATCGACGGCGCGGGCCACTGGCGGTTCCTGTGGCGGATCGTCGTCCCGCTCAACAAGCCGGCCCTGGCGGCGCTGTCGATCTACGTCTTCCTGTCCGCCTGGAACCAGTACTTCTGGCCGCTCATCATCACCCGCACGGCGAACATGCAGACCCTGCAGATCGGCCTCACCTCGCTGCGCGACTCCGAGATGTCCGATCCGGGCCTGATCCTGGCCGGCGTCGTGCTCTCCCTGCTGCCCACGCTCGCCCTGGTGGTCTTCGGCCAGCGCTTCATCGTCCGCGGTCTCACCGCGGGCGCCGTCCGCTGACCCGCTCCGCCGCTTCCTCCCGCTCCTTCGAGCACGTCCCTCCCGACAGAGAGAGAACCCTCCCGTGAAGAAGAGTGCCCGCGCGCTCGCGGCCCTGCTGGTGGCCGGCCTGTCCCTGACCGCCTGTAGCTCCGGCGACTCCACCTCCGGCTCCGGCGGCTCCTCCGACGCCGTCCCCGGTGCCCAGGCGCTCGACCAGGCCTCGGGCGTCACCGGCGTCGAGTTCTGGCACTCGATGACGGGGAAGAACGCCGAGGTCCTCACCGGGCTGGTCAGCCAGTTCAACGCCGCCCACCAGGGCAAGATCGAGGTCAAGGCGCAGTTCCAGGGCAAGTACGACGACCTGGTCGCCAAGTACAAGGCCGCGGTGCAGCAGAAGGGCACCCCCGCCCTGGTGCAGGTCTACGACATCGGCACCCGGTTCATGATCGACTCCAAGCAGACCGTCCCGGCCCAGGCCTTCGCCGACAAGGACGGCTTCGCCCTCGACGACCTCGACCCGAACATCCGCAACTACTACTCCGTCGGCGGCAAGCTCGTCTCGATGCCGTTCAACTCCTCCATGCCGCTGCTCTACCTCAACGCCGACGCCTTCAAGGAGGCCGGTCTCGACCCGGCCCAGCCGCCCAAGGACCTCGCCGACCTCGGCGAGCTGGCGAAGAAGCTGACCAAGAAGGACGCCGACGGCAAGACCGTCCGCTACGGCTTCGGCGCCGCCATCTACGGCTGGTTCGTCGAGCAGCTGCTCGCCGAGTCCGGCACCATGTACTGCGACCAGGACAACGGCCGCACCAACAAGGCCGGCAAGGCCGTCTTCGACTCCGCCCAGGGCGCGCAGATCGTCCAGTGGTGGGCCGACCTCGTCAAGGGCGGCTACGCGGCCAACACCGGCCGCAACACCGACGACGCCCAGGCCGCGTTCAAGGCCGGCACCGTCGCCATGCACCTGGAGTCCACCGGCGTGCTGCGCGGCTACACCGAGGCCGCCAAGTTCGCCGTCGGCACCGCGGCCTTCCCCAAGGTCGCCGCCGCCGACCAGGGCGGCCCGGTCATCGGCGGCGCCTCGCTGTGGATCAGCGGCCCCGGCCACTCCGACGCCGAGAAGCGCGCCGCCTGGGAGTTCGAGAAGTTCGTCACCGCCCCCGAGCAGCAGGCCGCCTGGCACACCGGCACCGGCTACTTCCCGGTCAACCGCAAGTCCCTGGACGACCCCAAGGACAAGGAGTGGGTGGCCAAGTACCCGCAGTTCCAGACGGCCATCGAGCAGCTCAAGGCCACCAAGCCCTCCCCGGCCACCGCCGGCTGCCTGCTCGGCGTGATGCCGCAGGCCCGCAAGGGCGTCGAGACGGCCATCGAGCAGACCATCGCCGGCTCCAAGACCGCCCAGCAGGCCCTGGCCGACGCGGCCAAGGAGCTCCAGCCCGCCATCGACAGCTACAACAGCTCCGTGAGCTGACCACCTCCCTGCCCCACGGTCACCGGCCCGACTCACGGCCACCGGCCCGCCCCACGACGGCCCGCCCGGCGCAGCACGCGCCCGGCGGGCCGCCGCCGTTCGGGACCATCGTCGGGGACGGCCGGTCGGGGCTCAGCCGTCGGAGTCCGCCCCGGGGATCTCCGAGAAGAGGAAGATCCCGGCCAGGATGAGCGCGGCCCCCACGTACTGCCAGACGTCGATGCGCTCGCCCAGGAGCGCCACGGCGAAGGCGAGTCCGAACACCGGGATGATGTTGAGCAGGACGCCCGCCGTGGTGACCGGGGTCCGCGTCACGGCGTAGTTGTACATCAGGAACGCCCCGGCCAGCCCGCCGCCGCAGACGCCCGCCGCGACGATCCAGTGCAGCGGGCGGGCGCCGCCGGTGACCAGACTGCCGCTGATGACCCACTGGCCCACGAACAGCGGCAGGGAGAACAGCAGGCCGAAGCCGAACTGGTAGGCCGTGGCGACCAGCGGATCGGTCTCCCTGACGACGCGTCCGGTGATGATGGTGGCCGCCGCGGCGGCGAACGTCCCGGCCAGCACCAGGAGATCCCCCACGCCGAGCCCCAGCAGGGCGTGGCTCCCGCCCAGCGCGGCGACGCCGACCGCACCCAGCACGACGCCGCCGACACCGCGCGGCGTGGGTGCCCGGCGGCTGATCACCGCGGCCAGCGCCACGACGAAACAGGCCTCGGAGCCGCGGAGGATCGACGCCTGGGTGGCGTCGATCCGCGCCATCCCCAGTCCGATGGCCCCGTACCCCACCATCGGCTCGAACAGCCCGAGGAGGGCGAGGCGCTTCAACTGGTCGCGCGACGGGCGCCGGTGGCCGCCCCGGTACAGCAGGACGGCCCACGGCAGGGCGGCGGCGGTGAACAGGGAGACGGCGAGCACCGTCATGACGGGAAGTCCCCGGATGGAGTACTTCTCCGCGGTGGTCCACAGGCCCCAGATCGCCGAGGCCCCGATCAGCGTCAGCGTCCCTCCCGGGTGGCGGACGGCGTTGCCGAGCACGCCGGTGCCGGAGCCCCGGGGCGGGGGCGGCAGGGTGGGGTTCGGCCGGCGCGGGGTGGGTTCGGAGACCATGGGCCGGTGGTTCCCTTCGGCGGGGGCGGTCAGTCCTCGGTGCTCTTGGGCGGGTAGGTGTGCGTGATGCCCCACGGGTCGGTCACGGTCCCGTTCCCGTTCAGGTAGGTCGGGCCGATGGGCACCTTGCCGTGGCCGCCGGGGATGTCGAGCACGTAGGTGGGCTGGCACAGGCCCGAGACGCGGCCGCGCAGGCTGCGGGCGAGCGCCTGCCCCTCCTTGATGGTGGTGCGGAAGTGGCTGGTGCCCACGGCGAGGTCGCCGTGGTGGAGGTAGTAGGGCTTGACCCGGTTGACGATCAGGGTGCGGAACAGGTCTTCCAGCGCCTCGGGGTTGTCGTTGACCCCCTTGAGCAGCACCGTCTGGCTGACCAGCGGGATCCCGGAGCCGGCCAGCAGCCGCAGCGCGCGCCGCGCGCCGTCGCCGATCTCCTGGCTGTGGTTGGTGTGCACGACGACCCAGACCGGAGTGTCCATGGTGAGGGCTTCGACCAGGTCCTCGGTCACCCGGTCCGGGTCCACCACGGGCACGCGGGTGTGGAAGCGGATCACCTTGACGTGTTCGATCCCGTCGAGCGCCCTGAGGATCGGCCGCAGGCGGTCGGGCGACATGATGAACGGGTCGCCACCGGTGAAGATCACCTCCCAGATCTCCGGGCGGGAGCGGATGTAGTCCAGCGCGGCGGCGAGTTGGGACTCCTTCAGCATCGAGTCGCCGGGGCCGACCACCTCCCGGCGGAAGCAGAACCGGCAGTACACCGGGCACACCAGGACGGGCTTGAGCAGCACGCGGTCCGGGTAGCGGTGGGTGACGCCCTTCACCGGGGTGAAGGGATCGTCGCCGATGGGGTCCTCCCGCTCCTCCGGCAGGGAGGTCAACTCGTCTTCGGTGGGCACGAACTGACGGGCCACCGGGTCGTCCAGCTCGACGATGCGGCTGCGCATCGCCGGTGTGATGCTCAATGCGTACCGTTTGGCGACATCGGTGATCGCCGCGACCTGATCCTCCTGGATCAGGTGCTGTGCGAGCAGTTCCTTGGGAGTGCGGATCGGGCGCGAACCAGCCATGGGTTCAACTTGGAATTTATCCTCGTCGGGCTTGGTGTTCCTTGATCGATTCGGCGCGTTTGACCGTCTTTCCGACGTCGTGACGCGTGGCCCGCTGCTTGTT
>NZ_JBWKEQ010000080.1:0-28104 GCF_056435365.1 Kitasatospora sp. NPDC043949
CCATCCGCATATCGCATGCGAGACGGTCTACGCCGACAGGTGACCGTCCGTCAGTAAAACGGCAGATCCATCACCCCAAAGAGCAAATGTCAGTATGCGGCGGTGCGGACGGCAGGCCTGGAGGCCACCCCCCTGCCCCGCTCAGAGTCCGATCCGCAGCGGGGTGAGCCGGGTGGCGATCAGGTTGGTGGCGCCGCGGTCGCGCTCGATGCGGCCGTGAACCAGCAGGCCGGCCCGGTCGAGGGCCGTACGGCGCTGGGACTCCCAGACCGGACGGTTGCAGACCACGTTGATCAGGCCGGTCTCGTCCTCCAGGCTGAGGAAGAGCACCCCGCCGGCCGTCGGCGGCCGCTGCCGGTGGGTGACCAGGCCGCCGACCACCACCTCCGATCCCGGTGCCGCGTCCGGGAGTTCGGCGGCGGACAGGGCGCCGCCGCGCTCCAGGCGGGCGCGCAGGTGCTGGAGCGGGTGGCTGGTGGCGGAGGTTCCGGTGGCCCACAGGTCGGCGATGGTCTCCTCGACCGGGCTCATGCCGGGCAGCGGCGGCGCCTCCGTCCCGGGGGTGGTCCCCGGGATCAGTGCGGCCGAGATACCGGCGAACGCACCGGCGGTCCACAGCGCCTGACGTCTCGTCAGTCCGAAGCAGTCGAAGGCGCCGGCCGTCGCCAGCGCCTCCAGCGCCGGCGCGGGCAGACCGGTACGGCGCGCGAAGTCCTCCAGGTCGGCGTACGGTTGACCGGCCGCGATCGCCGCGGCCTGCGGGGCGCCGATGCCGCGCACCGTCTCCAGGCCCAGCCGGATCGCCGGCTGCGGGCGGCCCGCGGTCAGCGGCGGCTCCGGCGTCGGCCCCCGGTGCGGCTCCAGGGTGGGGCGCGGCGCGCTGGCGTTGACGTCCACCCCGCGCACCCGCACGCCGTGCCGCCGGGCGTCCGCGACCAGGCTCAGCGGCGAGTAGAAGCCCATCGGCTGGTTGGCCAGCAGGGCGCAGGTGAAGGCCGCCGGGAAGTGGTACTTGAGCCAGGCGCTGGCGTACACCAGGTAGGCGAAGCTGATCGCGTGGCTCTCCGGGAAGCCGTAGTTGGAGAACGCCTCGATCTTGCCGTAGACGTCCTCGGCGACCTCCTCGGGGATGCCGCGCTCGGCCATCCCGCCGAGCAGCCGCTCGCGCAGCCGGGCGACCCGCTCGTGCGAGCGCTTGGCGCCCATCGCCTGCCGCAGCCGGTCCGCCTCGGCGGGCGTGAACCCGGCACAGTCGATGGCGAGTTGCATCATCTGCTCCTGGAACAGCGGCACCCCGAGGGTCTTGCCGAGCGCGTTCTCCATCAGCGGGTGCGGGCAGCCGGCCGGTTCGGCGCCCGCCCGGCGGCGCAGGTACGGGTGGACGGAGCCGCCCTGGATCGGGCCGGGCCGGATCAGCGCGACCTCGACCACCAGGTCGTAGAAGTGGTCCGGCTTGAGCCGGGGCAGCGTCGCCATCTGGGCCCGCGACTCGACCTGGAACACGCCGACGGTGTCCGCCCGGCGCAACATCGCGTACACGCCCGCGTCGCCGTCCGGGATGGTGGCCAGGTCGTAGCGCAGGCCGTGGTGCTCGGCGACCAGGTCGCAGGCGTCGTGCAGCGCGGCGAGCATGCCGAGGCCGAGCAGGTCGATCTTCACCAGCCCGGCGCCGGCCGTGGACTCCTTGTCCCACTGCAGCACCGAGCGCCCGGGCATCCGGGCCCACTCGGTCGGGCAGATCTCGCCGATCGGCTCCCTGGTGAGCACCATGCCGCCCGAGTGGATGCCCAGGTGGCGCGGCAGGCCGTGGAGTTGGCCGGCGAGCGAGAGCACGTCGGCGGGGATCACGGCGTCCGCGCCGGGCGCGGAGCGGAAGTCGGTCTGCCGGCTGAACGCGTCCACCTGGCCCTGCGGGTAGCCGAGCACCCTGGCCGCGTCGCGGATCGCCAGCCGGGGCCGGTAGGTGATCACGTTGGCGACCTGCGCGGCGTGCTCGCGGCCGTAGCGGCGGTAGACGTACTGGATGACCTCCTCGCGGCGGCGGTTCTCGATGTCCAGGTCGATGTCGGGCGGGCCGTCCCGGGCGGTGGACAGGAAGCGTTCGAACAGCAGCTTGTAGTGGACCGGGTCGACGGCGGTGATCCCCAGGGCGTAGCAGACCGCCGAGTTGGCGGCCGAGCCGCGGCCCTGGCACCAGATGTCCTGGCTCCGGCAGAAGTCGACGATGTCGTGCACGATCAGGAAGTAGCCGGCCAGGTCGAGGTCGTCGATGACGTCCAGTTCCAGGGCCAGCTGGCGTCGGGCGGCGGCGTTGCCGGGCCCGAAGCGGACCGGGCCGTCGGCGGCGACCAGGGCGCGCAGGTGGCTGATCTCGCTCTCGCCCTCCGGGACGGGGAAACCCGGGAGCTCCGGGTCCAGCCCGGTGAAGTCGAAGGCGCAGGAACGGCCGAGTTCGGCGGTGGCCCGCCGCACCCCCGGGAAGCGGGCCAGCCGGGCGGCCATCTCCCGGCCGGAGCGCAGGTGCGCGGTGCCCGCGGCCCGTGTCCAGCCGACCGCGTCCTGGAGGGTGCGGCGACCGCGCAGCGCGGCCAGGCTCTGTGCCAGCCGGCCCTGGGCCGGGCCGGCGTGGTGGGCGTTGGTGGAGGCGACCACCGGGAGGCCCTGCTCGGCGGCGAGCGCGGCGAGGGCGTCATTGCGCCGGTCGTCGCCGGGAAGCCACTGGTCGATCAGCTCCACGTGGACGTTGTCGCGGCCGAACGCCTCGGTCAGGGTGCGGAGTTGGTGCCCGGCCGTGCCGTCGTCGAGTTTTGCCGGGACGCGGCCGAGGCGGCAGCCGGTGAGCACCGCCCAGTGCCCGTCGTGCGCCCCGGCCAGTGCCGCGAGGTCGTACGCCGGGCGGCCCTTCGCGCCGCCGGCCAGCTGGGCGGCGGCGATCGCGGCGGACAGTCGGCGGTAGCCGGCCGGGTCTCGGGCCAGGACCAGCAAGTGTTCCACCTCTGCGCCATTGTGACGGATCGTCAGTTCGGCGCCGAACGCGGTGGCCACGCCCGTCCCCCGGGCCGCCTCGGCCAGCCGGACCGCGCCGTACAGGCCGTCGTGGTCGGTGATCGCCAGCGTCTCCACGCCCAGCCGGGCCGCCTCGGCGACCAGGTCCTCCGGGTCGCTGGCGCCGTCCAGGAAGCTGAAGGCGGAGTGGACGTGCAGTTCGGCCCAGGGCTCGCCGCCGTCGCCGGGGGCTCCGGGGGCGGGGGCTCCGGGGACTCCGGGGGCGGGCTCCTCCTGGGCGGGGCGGCGCAGGGGGACGACCGTACGGTCCGGCACGGCGCCGGTCAGGCGGCGGTGCAGCTCGCTCCAGGGGAGGGTGGGGTGGCTGGTGAAGCCCATCGGGGGTCGCCTTCGTTCTCGCGGTTCGTCACCTCTCCCCCCTCGGATCCCCCTCGGATCCCCCCCTCGGGCCGGCGGCCGTCAGTCGTAGCCAGCCTCCAGGTACCACGCGCCCCCCTCCACCGTGAGCAGCAGCGCCCGGCCACCGCCCAGCACGACCTGGAACCGGGCCCGGCGGCGGGCGAGCGACTGGTCCCACCAGTACTCGACCGCCGGCCAGGGGCCGGTCCAGCCGTCCACCCGCTCCTGTCGCCCCTGTCCCCCACGGCCCGGCCGGCCCTGGAACACCACCAGGGCCGGCCGGGCCGACACCCCCGCCCGGCCGTCCACCGTGACCGGCAGCCCGGCCTCGTCCAGCACCCGCACCGGCACCGGTTCCCGCAGCACCACCGCCGGCCACACGTCCGGCAGCCGCCCGGGCCAGGGCGCGCCGGCCGGCCCCGCCGCCTCGTACGGCTCGCCCCACGGCACCTTGACCGCCTGCTCACCCGGACCGCGCCCGCCGGCCGGCTCGATCCGGCGCAGCCCGGCGTGTCCGAGCACCGCCTGCACTCGGGCCACCGCCCGCTCCACCCGGTCGTCCGCGACCGCCTGGCCCCACAGCGCCAACTGACGGCTCTGGTCCGGGGAGAGGCCGTCGGGGGCCAGCCGGAGCAGGGCGAACCCGGCGTCGGGCGCTTCCCCGGACGCGGCGAACGTGCCCGCGCCCTGCCAGGCCTGGAGCTGCCAGCGGACCCGCTCGGCCAGCGCCGTCGCCGACAGCCCGCCCTCGTGCCGCCACAGCCGCGAGGCCGTCCGCCCGTCCGCGCAGGCCACCTCGACGGCCACCCGGCGGCAGGTCAGCCCGGCCCCGGCCAGCCGCTGGTGCAGCTGCTCGGCCAGTGTGCGGGCGACGAACACCAGCGGCTCCGCCAGCGGCTCGGGCGGGTCGAAGCGCTGCTCGACGGCGAGGTCCGGCTCCTGGTCGCGCGGCACCAGCGGACGCGGCTGCAAGCCCCGGGCCAGCCGGTGCGCCACCGCCCCGGCCGGGCCGAAGCGGTCCACGACCGCCTCGGACGGCAGCGCGGCGAACGCCCCGACGGTCGGCAGGCCGAGCCGCCCCAGCACCTCCGCCAGCGCCTCGTCGCCGAGCACGCCCACCGGGTACGGCGCGAGGAACTCCGCCGTCCGCCCGGCCGGCACCAGCACTCCGGCGCGGGCGGCGAGCACGGCGGCGAACAGGCCGTCGGCGACCCCGACCTGGGCGGGCGGGGGCGGGGGGTGCTCGGTCCCGGTGGGGGCGGGGGGCGTGGCGGCAGGGGTGGCGGGGGGTGTGGTGGCGGGGGTGGCGTCCGTACCGGGCACGGAGACCGCGCCGGGGGCGGCGCCCGGGACCGGCTCCCGCGCCAGCGCATCCGCCACCGCCGTCCGGACCTTGGCCGCCAACGCCTCCTCACCGCCGAAGTAGCGGCCCGGCCCCTTCACCGGGATCGCGCACAGGCCCGGGCGGACCACCTCCACCCGGGGCGTGAACGCCTCCACCGCCGCGACCACCGGCTCGAAGCGGCCGGTCTCCGCCTCCGGGTCGCGGTCGCGCAGCTCCAGCGCCGGGCAGAGCCGCTGGGCCAGCTTGAGCCGCTGCCCCTGCCGCACCCCGGCCGCCCGGGCACCCGCCGAGCAGGCGAGGATCCGCCCGCCCTCGGTCACCGCCACCGGGTCGTCGCCGGTGACGGCCGCCACCGGCCAGTCCGGGCACCAGACCACCAGCACCCGCGGTGTCCTGTCGTCCGCCATCGCTCACACCACCGCTACCCGTTCGAGCGGCTGCTCGACGGCCCCGGGCCGCCCCGGAACGGGACGCTCCAGGACGGGGCGCTCCAGGGGCGGCCGGTCCAGGACCGGTCTGTCCGGGACCGCCCGTACCGCGCCGTGCTCGTCCGGCAGCCAGAGCCGGGCGGTCCTCCCGCGCACCGCCGAACCGCGCCCCTCGGCCACCACCTCCACCTGCCGCCCGGCGAGCTGCCCGTAACCGTCCCCCAGCCCGAACCAGCGCCCGGACCGGACCCCGAGCCGCAGGGCCGCCCCCGGCCACGGCCCGGCCACCAGCAGCACGCAGCCGCTGCGCCGCAGCACCGCCGCCAGCCGGGTGGCCAGCTTCGGCGGCACCGGGCCGTCCGGGCGCAGCATGACCAGTTCGACCGCGCCGGCCAGCACCGACACCACCTCGGCCCAGTGCGGCCCCGGGTCGTCCGCGACCAGCAGCCGCCGCAGGTCCAGCCCGTACCCCTCGGCCGCGGCCAGCCCCAGGTCCGGCAGCCCGACGGCCGCCGCCCAGCCGCCCTCGGTCTCCTTCACCCCGGCTGCCAGCGCCAGCAGCAGCCCGGTGTCCCCGCCCGCCACCGACACCGCCGTCCCCCGCCGCAGCCCGCCGTCCGGCAGCACCTCCCGCAGCGCCGGCACCACCGGCACCACGCCCCGCCCGGCCCGCCCTTCCGCCGGCACGGCGGCCGACGCCACCGGCCGGAGCGTCGGTCGCTCGGCGATGGAATCGAAAACAGGTTCGAAAACGGACACAACCCCAGGATCGAACATTCGTTCGCAAAGATTCAAGTCCACACCCTCCCCGCC
This sequence comes from Kitasatospora sp. NPDC043949, assembly GCF_056435365.1. Classification (NCBI taxonomy): domain Bacteria; kingdom Bacillati; phylum Actinomycetota; class Actinomycetes; order Kitasatosporales; family Streptomycetaceae; genus Kitasatospora; species Kitasatospora sp. NPDC043949. The sequence goes on from NZ_JBWKEQ010000080.1 coordinate 5,992, forward strand.
CAACCCGTCACACTCTGTAGTCCCCCTTGCCGGCCCCTGGGTGCGCGGAATTCGGTGGACAGGTCCGACGCGATCAACAGACTGATGCCATGACGGCAACCGATCCCAAGACCGATCCCAGGACCGACCTCCGGATCTATCTCCAGGACGCCCGCGACGTCCTGCTGTGGAAGCTCGACGGCCTCTCCGAATACGACCTCCGGCGCCCGCTGACCCCGACCGGGACCAATCTGCTGGGGCTGGTCAAACACGTCACCGGGGCCGAGGCGATGTACTTCGGCGACACCTTCGGGCGGCCGTTCCCCGAACCGACGCCGCTGTGGTTCACCGGCGACGCCGAGCCGAACGCCGACCTGTGGGCGCGGGCGGACGAGACCACGGAGGAGATCACCGGACGCTACCGCCGGGTCTGGGCGCACACCGACGCCACCATCGAGGCGCTGCCGCTGGACGCGATCGGCCGGATACCGTTCGGCCGGCGGGCCGAGCAGACCTTGCACCGGGTCCTCGTCCACATGATCGCCGAGACCCACCGCCACGCCGGCCACGCCGACCTCCTCCGCGAACTCGTCGACGGCACCACCGGCCAGCGCCCGGACGGGATCAACACCGCCCCCGGCGACGCGGCCTGGTGGCAGGCCCACCACGCCCGCGTGGAGCGGGCCGCCCGGGAGGCCGGCGGGCTCGTCTGACCCGCCCCGTACGGCGCCCGGGTGGGGTGGGGGGCGGATCCGGGAAACCGGCTCGCCCTGGTCCGCTCTGGTCCGCTCTGGTCCGCTCTGGTCCAGCTGGAGCCCTGCGGCGGCTTGCGGCGGCTTGCGGCGGCTTGCGGCGGCTTGCGGCGGCTTGCCGGCTCTGGTGTCGGATGGGGCGGCTAGGGTCTGGGGGTCAAGGGTCGGGGCGGTGGAGGGCGGGGGGATGTGGGGGACGTGGGGGGCATGGGGGACGCGGGGTGTGCGCGGGTGGCGGCGGACAGGTTGCCGAGTGGGGTGGTGCATCCGGGGAGCCGGGAGTTCCTGGTCCGGGAGGGGCTGCCGCTCTCGGGGGCGTTCCTGGACTTCGGGGTGCTCGGCGGCGGGCCGCCTCCGGCGCTGCCGGAGGCGGAGCGGCTGTTCGTCCTGGGCGAGACGGAGTACTGCGCGCCGTTCGCCGCGGCCGGCGGCCTGGTGCTGCTCGACGGAACGACCGGCGAGGTGTTCCTCGGCGAACCCGGCCCGCGGCGGGACCTGCTGGCCTCCGGTCTGCCCGCGCTGGCCGGGCTGGTGCGGGAGGTGGAGGCGGTCGCCGAGTCGGCCCGGCGGGCGGACGCGCTGGACGGGCGGCGCGGCCCCGCGGTGGTCGCCGAGGTGACGGCCGGGGCCGAACGGCGGATGCGGGAGATCGACCCCGGGCTGTTCGGGCGGTCCGCGACGCCGCCCGCGCACTGGGGCACGGCGCTGCTCGTGCGAGCACTGGGCTGGGGCGCGCTGCCGGGCGGTCCGGGCGGTCCGGCGTACGAGGTCGGCCCGGAGCTGGTGGCGGAGCTCGCCGCGCTGACGGGCGAGGAGGGCGGCGCGGGCCTGGTGCACCGCTACCGGGCGCAGGAGCTGCCCGCCGGGCTGGTGCACGAGCCGACCCGGCGGCTGCTGACCGAGATCGGACTGCCGCTGGGCGGGGCGATGTTCGGGGTCTGCGAGGAACCGCTGGTCACGATGGCGGAGGCGTACCCGGAGTACTTCGACGGCGAGGAGGAGCGCCCGTACCAGCGGGAGTTCCTGGCCCTCGGGGACTGGCCGACGGATCTGACGATCGCCCTGGACGGTGTCACCGGCCGCCTGGAGCTGCCGGACTGGTACGACGACGGCCAGCCGGAGGCCTACCTCAACCGCGACCTGTCCGCCCTGCTGTACGCGCTGTGGACGTACGAGCGGCTGCGCGCCGAGTGGGAGCGCTGGGACTGCGGGCGGGACCGGGACACCTGGGCGGTGTTCGACCCGCAGTCGCTGCTGAGCACCGTGGTGGACCGGCTCGTCGAGGCCGTCGACCCGGAGGCGTTCGCCTCGCCCGGGTGCTCGTGGCGGCTGCTCGCCGAGGACGCGCACATGGGCGGCCTGCTCGGGTGATCGCGGGGCGCCCCGGCTGGGGCGCCGGTACGCTGCCCCGGTGACGAACATCCGTACGGCGACCGGGCGACGGCGGGCGGTGCTGCTCACCTTCGGCGCCGTCCTGTCCCTCGCGGCGGCGGGCTCGCTGTACGGGCTGCTGTACGTGCGGTCACTGGACTTCGGCGAGCGCTGCGAGCAGGGCCTGGTACCCGGCGGCGGACGGCTGCTGGAGACGGGCGCGTCCTGGCTGCCGCCGGACGCGTGGTGCCGGTTCGAGGACGGGAGCATGTCCACCACGCCGTTCTGGGCGCTGCTGCTGTTCTACGCCCTGCTGACCCTGGTCGTCTGGTCGGTGACCGCGCTGCTGCGGATCCACCGCCCGCGCCCGCACCTGGGGCTGGACTGGCAGCCGGGGCACGGGCCGGGCTGGTAGGTCTCAGGCCTGTCGGGGCTGCGCGGGGAGCTGGGTGGGGATCTGGGTGGGAATCTACGCGGGGATCTGCGCGGGGACGGGGCCTTCGGAGGCTTCGGCTTCGGCTTCGGCTTCGGGGAGCCGGCGGCGGGTGCGGATCGGGGAGAGGAAGACCGGCAGGAAGGCCACCGCGAGGACGGCTCCGCCGCACCAGAGGGTGGCCCGCAGGCCGACGAGTTCGCCGAGCAGCCCGGACAGCGCGGAGCCGATCGCGAGCGCTCCGGTGAGCAGGAAGCGGAAGGTGGCGTTCATCCGGCCGAGGAGCGCGTCCGGGGTCATCCGCTGGCGCAGGCTCACCCCGAGGACGTTGTCCATCCCGGTCTTGAGCGAGACCAGCAGCCAGCCCGCCCCCGCCGCGAACAGCCAGGGGCCATGCCCGATCAGCGGCACCAGCAGCCCGGCGGGCGCCACGCAGACGCCGGCCAGGCCGAGCGTACGTCCGTAGCCGAGTCGGGCGGCGATCGGGCGGGCGCAGCGCGAGCCGAGCAGGATGCCGACCCCGCCGACCGCCCAGAACAGGCCCAACGCCCCGGCGGAAAGGCCCAGTTCCCGCACGAACAGCACCGGGAGCAGCGTGTTGACGAGTTGGAAGCCCAGGTTGGTGAGGGCCGCGGTGAGGGCGAGCGCGCGCAGTTCCCGGTTGCCGAGGACGTGCCGCAGCCCCTCGGCGATCTGCGCTCCGAGCCCGCCGCCCTCGCCCCTGCCCTTGCCCTTGCCCTTGCCCTTGCCCCTGTCGGCGTCCCCGTCCCCGCCCTCGCCCCTGCCCCTGCCCCTGCCCCTGTCGGCGATCGGTTCGGAGGCGGGGGTGCGGCGCAGCCCGATCAGGCGAAGCGCCGAGCCGAGGTGGCTGAGCGCGGTCGCGACGATCGCGAACGGCGCGGTGAGCAGTTGGACCAGCAGGCCGCCCGCGCCGCGCCCGGCGACGTTGCCGACCGCCATCAGGCCGACGACGGCGGCGTTCGCCTGCACCAGGTGCCCGCGACCGACCAACCGGGGCAGCACGCTCTGCGAGCCGACGTCGAAGAAGACCGTCGCGCAGCCGGTGAGCAGCGCGACCGTGTACAGCTGCCAGAGGGTGAGCCCGCCCAGCCACCAGGCGAGCGGGATGGAGGCGTACAGCGCGGCCTTCACCAGGTCGGCGACGATCAGCACGCGGCGGTGGCGCATCCGGTCCACCCAGGCGCCGGCGGGCAGGCCGATGAGCAGGAAGGCGAGGGTGCTCAGGGTGGCGAGGACGCCGACCTGCCCCGGGCCCGCGTCGAGCGCCTCGACGGCGATCAGCGGGACGGCGACGTAGCCGACGTTGGTGCCGAGTTGAGCGAGGGCGGTCGCGGTGAAGAGGGTGCGGAAGTCGGCGGTTCGCCAGAGGGAGTGGGGGTGCATGGTCCGTTCAGTCGCGTGAAGCGGTGGGGGTCGGCATGAGGGCGGGGGCCTGGGCCCTGTGATGTTTCGTCAGGAAAACACCGGCGAGTACGACGATCATTCCGGCAACGGTCCGGATCGTCAGCTCCTCGCCGAGGACGAGCGCGCCGAGCGCGGTGGAGACCACCGGCAGCAGATAGCCGACGGTGGCCGCACTGGTGGGGCCCTCCGTGGCGATGAGGCGGTAGTTGAGGTGGAACGTGAGCCCGGTGCAGGCGACGCCGAGGACGGCGACGGCGACGAGTCCGAGCGGATCGGCGCCCGCGACCGGGTCGAGCGAGCCGCCGACCGGCAGCGCGAGCGTGCTCAGCCCGGCCGCGGCGGTGAGCTGGGCGGCGGAGAGGGCCAACGGGGCCGCTCCCGTGCCGGTGAGGGCACGGGCCATGTAGGCGAAGGCGATGGCGTAGCTGGCCGCCGCACCGAGCAGGGCGAGTGCGGGCAGGGCGGGGAGGCCACCGCCGTCCCGCCACGGGGAGAAGATCAGCAGCACGCCCGCGAAGCCGAGCACCAGACCACCCGACCGCAGCGGGCCGCGGGCGCGTTCGGTGCCGAGGGCGAGGCCGACCAGCAGGGACCAGAGCGGGGTGGTCGCGTGCAGCACCCCGGCCAGGCCGGAACCGACGCCGCGCTCGCCGTACGCGGTCAGGAGGAACGGCAGCGCGTTGCAGAGCAGCGCCGCCAGCGTGAGCCGGCGCCAGACGGCGGCACCGCGCGGCAGGCGCTGCCGGGCGGAACGGGCGAGCAGCAGCAGGACGGCGGCGCCGAGGACCGAGCGGAGCACGGTGATCTGCACGGGGGTGAGCCCGTGCTGGAGCGCGAGCCGGATCCAGAGGAAGCCCGAACCCCAGAACAGGGCGAGAACGGCCATCCGCAGCACGGGCGGTGCTCCTTCTGTCGAGGTGACGGTGTCGGGTGTGTCGATGTCGGGTGTCGGGGGGCGCGTGTCGGGGGGCGCGTGTCGGGGGGCGGGTGTCAGGGGGCGGGTGTCAGGGGGCGGGTGTCAGGGGGCGGGTGTCAGGGGGTGTCGGGGCGTTCGACGACGGTCCCGCGACGGGATCCGGTAGCACAAGCGAAATGTTCTTCACCACCTTTAAGCTGAGCTACATGAATGAGGTGCTCGACGTCCGACGGATGCAGGTCCTGCGGGCCGTGGTCGACCACGGCTCGGTGAGCGCGGCGGCCGGCGCGCTCGGCTACACCCCGTCCGCCGTCAGCCAGCAGGTGGCGGCGCTGGAGCGGGAGACCGGGACGGCCCTGCTGGAACGCGTCGGGCGCGGCGTGCGGCCGACCGCCGCCGGACTGCTGCTCGCCGGGCACGCCGCCGTCATCGAGCGGCAGGTCGCGGAGGCCGGCGCGGCGCTGGCCGACCTGCGGGCCGGGCGCAGCGGCAGCCTCACCGTGCGCTACTTCGCCACGGCCGGCGCCGCGTTGGTGGCCCCGGCGGTGGCCGCGTTCCGCCGGACGCACCCGGGCGTACGACTCGACCTCGGCATGACCGACCCGGAGGACCCGCTCACCGAGGTGCTGGACGGCCGGGCCGACCTCGCGGTGGTGGTCCGGTCCGACGGCGCCGCGCACCCGGGCCTGCGGCTGGTTCACCTGCGCGACGACCCGTACCGGGCGGTGCTGCCCAAGGGCCACCGGCTCGCCGCGAAACGCGTCCTGGACCTCGCCGAGCTCGCGGACGAGCCCTGGGTGGGGGCCGAGCCGCCCGGCCCGTGCCGGGAGGTCGTCCGGGGGGCCTGCGACGCGGCCGGGTTCGGGCCGTCCGTCGCGGTGGACAGCGCCGACTACGCGACGGCGCAGGGCTTCGTCGCGGCCGGACTGGGCGTCGCCCTGGTCCCCGCCCTCGGGCTCGCCCAGCGCCACCCGGGCGTCACCGTGCGCCGGCTCCGCGGCCCGGAGCCGGTCCGTGCGCTGCACGCCGCAGTGCGCGAGGGCGCCTGGGGACAGCCGGCGCTCGGCGCGCTGGTGTCCGCGCTGCGGGCGGCGGCGCAGCCGTAGGACCACCGGCCCGACCGGAAAGGCACGGGCCGGGCTGTGCCAATTCGTTGAAGAGAGCTGAAGAGAGCTGAAGAGAGTCGAAGAGAAAGGAAGTACGGAACGTGGACAGTGCTATCGGGGACCTCTACCGGGCCTTCGCGGAGCGGGAGGCGCGCGGCAACTCGGCGAGCTACCAGGGCCTCGCCGAACGCGCCGCCGGGGACGATGAGTTGTGCGCCCTGCTGGACGGGCTGCCGGCCGCGAAGCGGCAGCCGAACCTGCTGTTCGGCTCGGTCCGCCACCTCGGCGGACCGGTGACGGCCGGCTATCCGGCCTTCCGCACCTGGGTGTCGGCGCACTGGGACGAGGTTGCGGCGACGATGCTGCGACGGCGGACGCAGACCAACGAGGCCGGCCGGTGCGCCACCCTGCTGCCGCTGCTGGCGGCGCTGCCGCAGCCGCTCGCGCTGATCGAGGTGGGGGCCTCGGCGGGGCTCTGCCTCTACCCGGACCGGTATCGGTACCGATACACGGTTGAGGTGGGCGAAGTAGGCGAAGCCGGTGAAGCAGGCGGCCCGGCGATCGAGTTCGGCGCCCAGGAGAGCCCGGTGACGCTGGAGTGCGCGGTGCGCGGGCCGGTACCGCTGTCGGCGTCGTTGCGGGAGCGGCTGCCCGAGGTGGTGTGGCGCGCCGGGATCGACCTCAACCCGCTGGACGTCCGGGACGAGGAGGACATGCGCTGGCTGGAGTCGCTGGTCTGGCCCGAGCAGGCCCACCGGCTGGAGCGGCTGCGCGGCGCCGTCCAGGTCGCCCGGGCCGAGCCGCCGCACCTGGTGCGCGGCGACCTCAACGCGACGGTGAGGGAGTTGGTGGCACAGGTGCCCGCCGGTGCCACGCCGGTGGTGTTCCACAGCGCGGTGCTCGCCTACCTGTCCCCGGAGGCGCGGGAGGAGTTCGCGGTGACCATGCGCGGCCTGCCCGGGCACTGGATCTCCAACGAGGCCGTCTCGGTGCTGCCGACCGTCGAGCGACGTCTCCCCCACCCCGCGCCCGTCGGATCCGGGCTGTTCGCGCTCGCCCTGGACGAGCGGCCGGTGGCCTTCACCGGACCGCACGGGCAGTCCCTCGACTGGTTCCAGCCCCGGGACGGTCTCGGGGCTTGAAGCTGCCGCAGCGTCAGCTTCTACCGTCGTGACCAGGGCCGGAGGAACCGGCCCTGGTCCAAGCGAACGTGAACGAGGGAGACGGCGCATGGCAGTGGTCTGGCCGATCGCGGAAGTCGTCCGGATGTCGGGCGTGACCGCCCGGACCCTGCGGCACTACGACGAGATCGGACTGCTGCCACCGGCCTGGATCGGCTCCAACGGCCACCGCTACTACGAGGAACGGCAGTTGCTCCAGCTGCAACAGATCCTCGTACTGCGGGCGCTGGGGGTCGGGCTGACCGAGATCGCCCGGATCCTGGGCGACCAGGTGGACGAGCTGGAGGCCCTGCGGGACCACCGGCACCGGCTGCTCGCCGAGCGCGACCGGCTGGACACCCTGGCCGCCACCGTCTCCCGCACGATCGCCGACCTGGAACGTTCCCGAGAGGACGGCACACCCATGACCAGCATCAACCGACCGGAGAACCTGTTCGAGGGCATCCAGCCCGGCGACGTCGAGGAGAGCCTGCGGGACTTCCCCGAGCACGCCGAGGCGGCGCGGCGCGCCACCGCCGCGATGAGCCAGGCCGACGTCGAGGCCGGACAGCGCGAGCGGACGGCGCGGATGATCCGCCTGGCGGAGCTGCTGACGGCCGGCCACCCGGCGGACGCCGAGCCCGTGCAGAACCACATCGACGCCGAGTACCGGGCGCTCAGCGCGCTCCGGACGGTCTCCGTCGAGGAGTTCCGCGCGATCGCGCGCTCCTGCACGGAGAACGCCCAGTGGAGCGCCGCGTACGAGGCCATCACCCCGGGCCTGGCCGCGTACCAGCGGGCCGCCTTGGAGGCGTACGCGGCGGCACGGCTGGTCTGAGTCACCGGCGGAGCGGGCCTTCCCTACCGCCCCGCCCCGCCGTCACTCGGTGCGCAGCGCCGTGACCGTCCGGGTGCGAGCCGTCCAGGCGGCGGGGAGGAGGGCCCCGAGCAGCGCCAGCACCAGGCCGCCGAGTATCAGCGGCCCCACCACCGAGGGGTGGAACACGGTGAGGTCCGCCTCCGGCACCCCGACCCCGGCGGCGCGGGCCATCGCCGGCATCACCTGGTGGTGCAGCAGGATCCCGATCGGTACCCCGATCAGCCCGGCCGTCAGCCCGCTGCCGCAGACCGAGGTGAGCACCATGCCGACCGTCTGCCGGGGCGACATCCCCAGCGCCTTGAGCACCCCGAGGTCGTGCACCCGCTCCCGGGTGTCCAGCAGCACCGTGTTGAGCACGCCCAGGCCGGCCACCACGGCCAGCAGCAGGGTGAGCGTCCCGGCGAGGGTGTTCATGGCCAGCATCACGATGCTGATCTGCTGCCCGCCCGCTTCGGCGCTCAGGCCCAGCGGCCGGACGGCGTCGTCGAGCCCGTCCGCGTACGCCTTCGCGTCCGTGCCCGGGGTGAGGTCGATCTGGAAGGCGACCGCGTCGGCCTGGACGGCGGTGCCGAGCGGGGCCAGTGCGGCCCGGTCGACGAACACCTGGTCGCTGGTGGTCAGGACCTCACCGCTGATCCGCACCGGGGTGCTGCGCCCGTGGTCGGTGAGGGTGACGGTGTCGCCGACGCGCACCTGGTTGGCGCGCAGGAAGGCGGTGGCGACGACCACTTCGCCGGGGCCCTGGAACCACCGGCCGGAGATCAGCTGGTAGCCGCCCCAGGAGGCGTCCCCGGTGAAGGCGATCACCGCGGTGCGCCCGGTGTTCCCGGCCACGGCGACCGGCGTCGGAGCGGTGCTGTACCAGGCCCGGGTACCGGGGCGGCCGGTGATCGCCCTGGTCGCGGCGGCCTCGTCCACGTGGTCGGGGGCCTTCGTCGAGCTCTCGATCGGGGTCTGGAGCACGACCTTGCCGGAGCGCCCGGCCTGGAGGCCGTCCTGGAAGGAGCCGAGCGAGAGCGTCAGGCCGACGCACAGGGTGACTCCGGCCGTGCCGAGCACCACCGCGGCGGCCGTGGTCGCCGAGCGGCCCGGCCGGGTGAGCGGGGTCGCCAGCCCGAGGCTCAGGGCGCGCGGCACCGGTAGGCGGCCGATGAGCTGCTGGATCCTGGCGGCCGGACCCGACGCCCCGGCCGGACCCGGGCCGCCGCGGGAGGCTGCCCGCCGGGCGCCCGGCGCCGTCCGGCCGACCGCGAGCGCCTCCACCGTGCGCAGCCGGCCGGCCCGCAGCGCGGGCACCAGGGCGGTGCCCGCCACGGCCGCCAGGGCCACCGCCGAAACGGCGACGTCCACCCAGAGCGGGATGCCGAGCAGGCCGCCGCGCAGGGCCTTGTGCGCCATCCCGAGGACGGGCACGGACAACAGGTTTCCGCCGAGCACGCCGAGCGCCGTGCCGACCCCGGCCGGGATCAGTGCCTGGCCGACGTAGGCGCGCGCCACCTGGGACGGGGTGAAGCCGAGGGATTTGAGGATGCCGATCCGCCGGGTGGCGGCGCTGACGGCGCCGCTGACCACGACGCCGATGATCAGCACCGACATGGCCAGGCCGAGCACCCCGAAGGCCGTCACGAACGGGACGAAGGTCGCGGCTGTCCGGTTGGCCTCCGCCTGGGCCGGCCGGTACGAGGTGGCCCTGGCGAGGGCGCCGCCCGGCACCGCGGCGGCGAGCGCGGCGCGGTCCGCCTCCACCTCGGCGTCGGTGTCGGCGTGGGCGAAGCGGTAGAGGTACTGGGCGGCGGGCGCCGCACCGGGCGCGGTGAGCCCGGCGACCTGTTCGGGGGCGATCCAGCCGTCCGCGCTCCAGGAGGGGGAGGCGGCCAGGCCGACGACCTTGAGGACCGGGTGCCCGGGGAGGTCGGGGAACTGCATGCTGTCGCCGACGCCCAGCGGCGAGTGGCCGTCCAGGAACACCACCTCGCCGGGGCCGGCGAGCCAGCGGCCCATGGTGATCCGCAGACCGTCCAGCGGGCCGTCCTTCGCCCGGCCGACCAGCGTCACCGGCGGGAGCAGGCTGCCGGCCGGCGGGATCCGCAGCTCGTCACCGGCGCGCGGCTGGACGGTGAGCGCCGGGTAGGGGCCGGCCGAGGCCGTCACGCCGGGGGCGTGCGCGGTCGCGGCGAGTTGGGCGGGGCTCGCCCTGGCCGGGTCGTACAGCGCGTTGAGGTGCGCGCCGCGCTGGTCGGCGAAGGTGCGCTGGTACGGGCCCTGGGAGGCGACCAGCAGGCCCGTGGCGAGGATGCACGCCGTCACGGCCGCCATCGTGGTGAGCACCATGACCAGGGTCTGCACCCGCTTGCGGCCGACGCCGGCGCGAACCACCTTGCCCAGTACGCTCATGCGCCCGCCTCCCTTCGCCCGGCGGGGGCGTTCGCCCGCACGCGCCCTCCCGTGATCCGCTCTCCCCCAGCCTCCGGCCGGGGGCACCCCCACCACTCGCTCATCGCGCACCGCTCGCTCATCGCGCACCGCCGGGGGCCGGCACGGCCGCGGTGTCCCGGACCAGCCGGCCGTCGAGCAGTTCGATGGTCCGGTCGGCGCAGGCCTCGGCGAGCGCGGTGTCGTGGGTGACCAGCAGGATCGTCTGGCCCTCCGCGTTGAGCCCCCGGAGCAGGTCGCGGACGTCGGCGGCCGAGGCGGTGTCCAGCGCCCCGGTCGGCTCGTCGGCGAGCAGCAGCGGCGGGCGGTTCATCAAGGCCCGCGCCACCGCGACGCGTTGGCGCTCGCCGCCGGAGAGCCGACCGGGGAAGGCCTTGGCGTGCCGGGCCACCCCGAGCCGCTCCAGCAGCTCGCCGGCCCGGACCCGGGCCCGCTCCCGCCGCATCCCGGCGAGCTGGGCCGGGAGCAGCACGTTGTCCTCGACGTTCAGGTCGTCCAGCAGGTTGAAGAACTGGAACACCATGCCGATCCGCTTCCGCCGGTACTCGGCCAGGGCGGCCTCGCCGAGCTCGTGGACGGCCACGCCGTCCACCTCGACGGCGCCCTCGCTCGGGCGGTCGAGGCCGGCGACCAGGTTCAGCAGGGTGGACTTGCCGCTGCCCGAGCGGCCGAGCACGGCCAGCGCCTCGCCGGCCCGGACCTCCAGGTCGAGCCCGGCCAGCGCGGGGTGGGCGGCGTCGGATCGGTCGTACGTCTTGCTGACGCCGCGGATCCGGATGATCGGCGCGTTCACGGGCCCTCCACGATTCGAGGTCCGGCGCCGGAAGTCCGGGCCGGCTGACGGGACATGACGCTACGAATCCGGGGCGGGGCGCGGACAGCCGTCTGGACGGCCTCTCGGGGGTGTATCCAGGTACACCCCGGATTGGGGGCGCAGACCTAGAGCGCCGCACGTCACGGCGCGGCAGACTGACGCCGGATGATCAACCGGGGCCGCGGGGCCACCGACCGGAGGGGAGGCGCGGGATGAGGACGAGCGCAGTGTCCAGGGCCGTCGCGCAGCTGGAGGGGGCCGTCGTGGCCGGCGTGCGGGCGCTCTACATGGTCACGTTGGCCGTCACGGGGCTGATGGCGCTGCTGGCCGGGCCGGTCCTGCTGGCCGCCGCCCTGCTCGGCCCCGACGACACCGAGCCGTTCGCCCACGGTCCGGGCGGGCCGCTGATCCTGCTGGTGCCGCTGGCGCCGGTCGCCCTCTGGGCGCTCTGCTGGGCCACCGGGGGCGGCGGCCGGGCGGCCGGGGCCGTCCTGTTCGCGCCGGGCTCGCTCGCGCTGATGGCCACCGACCTCTACGGCGGCGCCCCGCCCGGCGGCCGGTCCGGATCGCTCTGCCTGGGGCCGGCGATGCTGGTGCTCGGCCTGCTCGGCACGCGCTGGATCGCGACGGAGAACCGGCGGATCGTCGGCCGGTGGAGCGGCCGGCCGATCCCGGTGCCGTACCACCGCGTCGACGCCGGGCCGTGGCAGCGACTGCGCGCCGGCGGCTGGCTGGCCGATCCGGCGACGTGGCGGGACCTCCTCTGGGTGCTCGTCTCCGGCTGCGCCATCCCGATCACCGCCGTGATCGTCGTGCTGACCCCGATCGCCCTCCAGGTGCTCGGCCGGAACGGGCCGTTCCTCCCGCTGGGGCCCCTCTACCTGATGGGGCTCTACATCTCCCCGCTGGCCGCCCTGTGGGCCGCGCCGCCGGTCCTGCGGGTGCACGAGCGGGCCGCCCGCGCTCTGCTCGGCCCGTCCCGACGGAGCGAACTCGCCCGCCAGGTCAGTCATCTGGCCCGGACCAGGGCGGACACCATCGACGCCGGGGCGGCCGAGCTGCGCCGGATCGAGCGGGACCTGCACGACGGGGCGCAGGCCCGGCTGGTCGCCCTGGGCATGCTGCTGACCGTGGCCGAGCAGGTGAAGGACGACCCGAAGGCCCTGCAACCCCTGCTGGTCGAGGCCCGGATGTCCTCGGTCAAGGCCCTGAGCGAGCTGCGCGACCTGGTCCGGGGCATCCATCCGCCGGTGCTCGCCGACCGAGGCCTGGCCGACGCGGTCGAGGCGACCGCGCTGGACCTCCCGCTGCCGGTCACCTTCACCGGCGGGTTGCCCGGCCGGGCGCCCGCTCCGGTGGAGTCCGCCGTCTACTTCGCGGTGAGCGAGCTGCTGGCCAACGTGGTGAAACACGCCGGCGCCTCGCACGTGTGGATCGAGATAGGGCACAGTGGCGGGCTGCTGCGGATATCGGTCACCGATGACGGGCGCGGTGGCGCCAACCCGTCCCGGGGGACCGGCCTCAGCGGAACCGAACGCCGACTGGCCGCCTTCGACGGGGTGCTCGCGATCAGCAGCCCATCCGGTGGCCCGACCATTGTGAACCTGGAGATCCCGTGCGCGTTGTCATCGCCGAAGACCTCTTCCTCCTCCGGGACGGCCTGACTCGGCTGCTGGAGGCCAGCGGCATGGAGGTCACCGCGGCGGTCGAGACCGGCGACGAACTGCTCGCCGCAGTGGCCGCCGACCGGCCGGACATCGCCGTGGTCGACGTCCGGCTGCCGCCCGGCTTCACCGACGAGGGGCTGCGGGCGGCGCTGGCCGCCCGCCAGGCGCACCCCGGGCTGCCCGTCCTGGTGCTGTCGCAGTTCGTGGAGCAGTTGTACGCGCGCGAGCTGCTGGCCGGCAGCACCGGCGGGATCGGCTACCTGTTGAAGGACCGGGTGCTGGACGGCGCCCAGTTCATCGACGCGGTGCAGCGGGTCTCCCGGGGCGGCACCGTGATGGACCCGGAGGTGATCACCCGGCTGCTCGCCCACAACTCCTCGGCCGGCCCGGTCTCCACCCTCTCCCCGCGCGAGCGGCAGGTGCTGGCGCTGATGGCCGAGGGGCGCTCCAACGCGGCGATCGCCCAGCAGTTGGTGATCACCGAGCGGGCCGTCGCCAAGCACACCGCGTCGATCTTCGTCCGGCTCGACCTCCAGCCCTCCGACGACGACAACCGCCGCGTCCTGGCCGTGCTGGCCTACCTCAACAACGGCTGAGAGGGGCGACACACGAAGGCTTTCCACCCTTGAAGGGCCACTGCCAAGTGAGAGGCAGCCCTCCGCCGCAGGGGGCTCGCCCGCTCCGGTCAAGGTCATCTACGCTGGTGACGTGCTCATCCTTGTTCGCCGTCGCCACGTGGACCTGCTCCGCGTGACAAGCATGTCCTGTCGACGCTCCAGCTGAACCTCGCGCCACCACCCTCAAGGGCAGCCTCCACCCGGCCGCCTCCGCCTCCCGGCTCCCGGAGCACCCGCCGCACCAGGCGGCCACTCCGGCCATCCCCCGGTCGATCACCGGGACCGGCCGGGACGAGACCAGCGGATGTCACACATGTCGCAGCAGTACACCCCCATATCCGACTCCCTCCCGGTGATCGACCTCTCGCTCGCCGACGGCGGCCCGGACGACCGCCGCCGGCTGCACGACGAACTCCGTGCCGCGGCCACCGACGTCGGGTTCTTCCAGCTCGTCGGCCACGGCATCACCCCGGAGGAGACGGCCGCGCTCGCCGACGCGATGCGCGCCTTCTTCGCCCTCCCCGAGGCCGACCGGCTCGCCGTGAGCAACCTCAACTCCCCCCACTACCGCGGCTACACCCGCACCGGCGACGAGCGCACCGGCGGCAGCCAGGACTGGCGCGACCAGCTGGACATCGGCGCCGAGCTGCCCCCGCACGTCCCCGGCACCGACGAGCCCCCGTACTGGTGGCTGGAGGGCCCCAACCAGTGGCCCGCTGCGCTCCCCGAGCTGCGCACCGCCGCGCTCGGCTGGATCGACCACCTCAGCGGCACCGCCCGCCGACTGCTGCACGAGCTCCTCACCGCGATCGGCGCCCGCCCCGACTTCTACGACGAGGCCTTCGCCGGCCACCCCCACCTGCGGCTCAAGCTGGTCCGCTACCCCGGTACCGCTCCGAACGGCGCCGGCCAGGGCGTCGGTGCCCACAAGGACTACGGCTTCATCACGCTGCTGCTCCAGGACACCGTCGGCGGCCTCCAGGTCGAGCGCCCGGACGGCACCTTCCTGGAGGTCCCGCCGATGCCGGGCGCCTTCGTCGTCAACCTCGGCGAGCTGCTGGAGGTGGCCACCGACGGCTACCTCAAGGCTACCAACCACCGCGTGGTCAGCCCGGTCGGCGCCCGCGAGCGCTTCTCCGTCCCGTTCTTCTACAACCCCCGTCTCGACGCCCACATCGAGCCGCTGGACTTCCCGTTCGCCCGGCACGCCCCCGGCGCCACCGAGGATCCGGACAACCCGCTGTTCGCCGAGTTCGGCCTCAACGAGTGGAAGGGCTACACGAGGGCCCATCCCGAGGTCACCCGCCGCCACCACGCCGACCTGGCCGACGCCGCCTCCCGGTAGCCCCACGCCGCGGAGGCCGGGACCAGTCGCGCCGCAGCGCAGGAGCAGCGCCGGTCAGAGCAGGCTCCGGCCAGAAGCGGCGCCGCCAGAGTCACCGGCACCCCGAGTCCGCCCCCGCCGCTCCCCAGCGGCGGGGGCGGACTCACGTGCGCGACGGGCCGTCGTCGCCGGTGGAACAGCCGGTGGACCAGGGGGACGGGCACTGTCACACTGCTGCTGTCACAGTGGAAGTGTGCCAGTGCAGGAGGCGGCAGATGGGGGAGCGCGGGGCCGTGGGAGACGGGGGCGGTGTGCGGCTGACGGTCGACGAACTGGCGGCGCGGGCCGGAGTGACGGTCCGGACGGTGCGGTTCTACGGGACGAAGGGCCTGCTGCCACCACCGGAGTTGGGGCCGCGCCGGGTCGGGCTGTACGGAGCGGCGCACCTGGACCGGCTGGAGCTGATCGAGGAGTTGCAGCGCCAGGGGCTGACGTTGGCCGCGATCGAGCGGTACCTGTCCCGGCTGCCGGAGGACAGCACGCCGCTGGACCTGGCGATCCACCGGGCGCTGGTGGCGTCCTGGACGCCCGAGGCGGCGGAGGAACTGGGCCGGGCGCAGTTGGAGCGGCGGGCCGGGCGGGGGCTGTCGGAGGAACAGGTGCAACGCCTGGTCGCGATGGGGGCGTTGGAGCGGACGGCCGATCCGGAGCTGTTCCGGGTGGATCCGGGCCTGCTGCCGCTGGGGGTGCGGATCCTGGACGTGCCGATCCCGCTGGAGACGCTGCTGGCCGCGCGGGCGGTGGTGCTGGAGCACAGCCGGGCGACGGCCCGGGAGTTGCAGCGGCTGTTCCGGGAGACGGTGTGGCGGCCTTACCGGGAGAGCGAGCCGGCGCCGGACGAGCTCGCCCGGATGAGGGCGCTGACGGACCACATCCAGCCGATGGTGGCGCAGGCACTGGTCACGGCGTTCCAGCGCTCGCTGCGGGAGGAACTCGGCGAGGAACTGCGGGAGGACTCGGCGGGGAGCTGAGCGGGAAGCTGAGCAAGGACCTGGGCGGGCAACCGCAGGAGGAGCCGGGTGGGGCCGTCCGGCACCCGGCCCCACCCGCTCAGGCCTGACGGTCAGTCGGTAAAGGTACGCCCCTCCGCCGCGATCCGCTCCAGCAGCGCCGGCGGCGCGAACCGTTCGCCGTAGGCGGCGGCGAGTTCGCGGGCCCGGGCCGCGAAGCCGACCGGGCCGCCCTCGTACCCGTTGATGTACTGGAACACGCCGCCCGTCCAGGCCGGGAAGCCGATGCCCAGGATGGAGCCCACGTTGGCGTCGGCGACCGAGGTCAGCACGCCCTCCTCCAGGCAGCGCACCGAGTCCAGCGCCTCGCTGAACAGCATCCGCTCCTTGAGGTCCTCGAAGAGGAGGTCCTCGAAGGGGACGTCCGCGGCCGGCTCGCCGAAGTGCTCGCGCAGCCCCGGCCAGAGCCGCCCGCG
This sequence comes from Kitasatospora sp. NPDC043949, assembly GCF_056435365.1. Taxonomy (NCBI): domain Bacteria; kingdom Bacillati; phylum Actinomycetota; class Actinomycetes; order Kitasatosporales; family Streptomycetaceae; genus Kitasatospora; species Kitasatospora sp. NPDC043949. Next base: position 22,355 of record NZ_JBWKEQ010000080.1, read on the forward strand.
CTTGCCGTCCTCGCCGTACTCGTAGAAGCCGGCGCCGCCGCTGCGCCCGGGGCGGCCGAACTCGTCGACCATCCGGTCGACCACCGCGTCGGCCGGGTGGGGCGTCCAGCCGCCGCCGGCGGCCTCGACCGCGCGCCGGTACTCGTCGCGGATCTTGCGCGGCAGGGTGAGGGTGAGCTCGTCCATCAGCGAGAGCACCTTGGCCGGGTAGCCGGCCTGGGCGGCGGCCTGCTCGATGCTGGCCGGGGGGACGCCCTCGCCGACCATGGCGACGCCCTCGTTGAGGAACTGGCCGATGACCCGCGAGGTGAAGAAGCCGCGCGAGTCGTTGACCACGATCGGGGTCCGGTCGATCTGCCGGACCAGGTCGAAGGCGCGGGCGAGGGCCTCGTCGCCGGTCTGCGGGCCGCGGATGATCTCGACCAGGCGCATCTTGTCGACCGGGGAGAAGAAGTGCAGCCCGATGAAGTCCGCGGTGCGCTCGACGCCTTCGGCGAGCAGCCCGATCGGCAGGGTGGAGGTGTTGGAGCAGAGCAGCGCGTCGGGGGCGAGGACGCCCTCGACCTCCTGGAACACCTTGTGCTTGAGCTCGGTGTTCTCGAAGACGGCCTCGATCACCGCGTCGCAGCCGGCCAGGTCCGCGGCCTCGGCGGTGGGGGTGATCCGGGCGAGCAGCGCGTCCCGCTTGGCCTCGGTGGATCGGCCGCGGGCGATCGCCTTGTCCAGCAGCCCGGCGGAGTAGGCCTTGCCGCGTTCGGCGGCGGCCATGCTCACGTCCTTGAGCACGACCTCGATGCCGGCCTTGGCGCAGGTGTAGGCGATGCCCGCGCCCATCATCCCGGCGCCGAGCACGGCGACCTTGCGGACGAGTCGCTTCTCGACGCCCTGGGGGCGGCCGGCGCCGGAGTTGACCGCCTGGAGGTCGAAGAACAGCGTCTGGATCATGTTCTTGCTGGTCTGTCCGCAGGCGAGCTCGGTGAAGTAGCGGGCCTCGATCGCCATCGCGGTGTCGATGTCGACCTGGGCGCTCTCCACGGCGGCGGCCAGGATGTTGCGCGGGGCCGGGTAGGGCGCGCCGTTCAGCTGCTTGCGCAGGTTGGCCGGGAAGGCGGGCAGGTTGGCGGCGAACGCCGGGTTCGCCGGGGTGCCGCCGGGGATCTTGTGGCCCTTGACGTCCCAGGGCTGGACGGCGGTCGGGTTGGCCTCGATCCAGGCCCGCGCCCGGGCGGTCAACTCCTCCGGGGTGGCCACGAGTTCGTGGACCAGCCCGTGTTCCAGGGCCTGCGCCGGGCGGTACTGGCGGCCCTCCAGGAGGAACTTCAGCAGGGCGTCGGTGATGCCGAACAGCCGTACCGTGCGGACCACTCCGCCGCCGCCCGGCAGCAGGCCGAGGGTGACCTCGGGCAGGCCGAGCCGGCTGGCGGGGTTGTCCAGGGCGATCCGGTGGTGGCAGGCGAGGGCGATCTCCAGGCCGCCGCCGAGCGCGCTGCCGTTGACGGCGGCGACGACCGGCTTGCCGAGGGTCTCCAGCCTGCGCAGCGCGCGCTTGATCCGCTGGGACTTCTCGAAGACGGCGGCGGCGTCCTCGGGGCGGGCGGCGGAGAGCAGCCGGAGGTCTCCCCCGGCGAAGAAGGTCTTCTTCCCGGAGGTGACGACGACGCCGCGCAGCCCGTCGGCGGCGGCGAGGCCGGCCAGCCGGTCGACGACGGCATCGAGGTCGGCGGTGAAGGCCTCGTTCATGGTGTTGACGGACTGGGTCGGGTCGTCGAGGACGAGGGTGACCACGCCGTCCTGGTTCTGCTCCCAGCGGATGGTGGTGGTGTCGCTCATGAGTTCAGGGTCTCCGAGGGGATCCGAGGGACAGTGGGTCAGATGCGCTCGACGATGGTGGCGACGCCCATGCCGCCGCCCACGCAGAGGGTGATCAGGCCGTAGCGCAGGTCGCGCCGCTCCAACTCGTCGATCACGGTGCCGAGCAGCATCGCGCCGGTGGCGCCGAGCGGGTGGCCGAGGGCGATCGCGCCGCCGTTGACGTTGACCTGCTCGGACCGGAAGCCCAGTTCGCGGATGAAGCGCAGGGCGACCGCCGCGAAGGCCTCGTTGATCTCGACCAGGTCGATGTCGGCGGCGGTGAGCCCGGCCTTGGCGAGCGCCTTGCGGGTGGCCGGGGCGGGGCCGGTGAGCATGATGGTGGGCTCGGAGCCGGAGACGGCGGCGGAGACGATCCGGGCGCGCGGGCGCAGCCCGTACCGCTCGCCGATCTCCCGGCTGCCGATGGCGACGAGCGCGGCGCCGTCGACGATGCCGGAGGAGTTGCCGGCGTGGTGGACGTGGTCGATGGCCTCGACCCAGTGGTACTTCTGCAGGGCGACGGCGTCGAAGCCGCCGGCCTCGCCGATGCCGGCGAAGGAGGGCTTGAGGCCGGCCAGGGTCTCGACGGTGGTGCCGGGACGGATGAACTCGTCGCGCTCCAGCACGACCAGGCCGTTGCGGTCGCGGACCGGGACCACCGAGCGGTCGAACAGGCCGTCCGCCTGCGCCTTGGCGGCGCGGGCCTGGGATTCGGCGGCGAAGGCGTCCACGTCGGTGCGGGAGAAGCCCTCGATGGTGGCGATCAGGTCGGCGCCGATGCCCTGCGGGACGAAGTTGGTCTCGTACGCGGTCATCGGGTCCGCGAACCAGGCGCCACCGTCGGAGGCCATCTTGACCCGGGACATCGACTCGACGCCGCCGGCCAGGATGAGGTCCTCCCAGCCCGAACGGACCTTGGCGGCGGCCAGGTTGACGGCCTCCAGGCCAGAGGCGCAGAAGCGGTTCTCCTGGACGCCGGCCACCGTGTCGGGCAGGCCGGCCGCGATGGCCGCGATCCGGGCGATGTCGGAGCCCTGGTCACCGACCGGGCTGACCACGCCGAGCACGATGTCGTCGATCGCCGCCGGGTCCAACTCCGGGTGCCGGTTGCGCAGTTCGTGGATCAGGCCGACGACGAGGTCGATCGGCTTGGTGCCGTGCAGCGAGCCGGTGGCCTTGCCCCGGCCGCGCGGGGTGCGGATCGCGTCGTAGACGTACGCTTCGGTGGTCACGGTCAAACGCCTTTCGGGGCAGGGGGTTTCGCGGGAGGTCTCAGCCGAGGACGGACCGGCCGACGATCTCCTTCATGATCTCGGTGGTGCCGCCGTAGATGGTCTGGATCCGGCCGTCGGTGAACGCCCGGGCGACCGGGAACTCGCTCATGTACCCGTACCCGCCGTGCAGCTGGAGGCAGCGGTCGGCGGTGCGCTTCTGCAGTTCGGTGGCCCACCACTTGGCCATCGAGGCGTCCACCGGGGTGAGCGCGTAGCGGTTGTGCTCGGTGATGCAGCGGTCGACGAAGGCCCGGGCGACGGCGCACTCGGTGGCGAGTTCGGCGATCTCGAAACGCACGTGCTGGAGCTTGGCCAGCGGGCGGCCGAAGGCCTCGCGCTGCTTGACGTAGTCGGTGGTGATCTCGACCAGGTACTCGGCGCCGGCGATCGCCGCGGCCGCGATGGTCAGCCGCTCCTGGGCGAGGTTCTGCATCAGGTGGACGAAGCCGCCGTTGAGCTCGCCGAGCAGGTTCGCCTTCGGCACCCTGACGTCCTCGAAGAACAACTCGGCGGTGTCCTGGGCCTTCTGGCCGATCTTGTCCAGGTTGCGGCCGCGCTCGAAGCCGGGCGTGCCGCGCTCGACCACCAGCAGGCTCAGCCCGTGCGCGCCGCCCTCGGGGGTGGTGCGGGCGACCACGACCACCAGGTCGGCGAGGATGCCGTTGGAGATGAAGGTCTTGGCGCCGTTGAGCAGGTAGTGGTCGCCCCGGTCGACGGCCTGGGTGCGGATGCCCTGGAGGTCGGAGCCGGTGCCGGGCTCGGTCATCGCGATCGCGGTGATCAGCTCGCCGCTGCAGAAGCCGGGCAGCCAGCGGCGCTTCTGCTCCTCGGTGGCGAGCGAGGTGAGGTAGGGGCCGATGATGTCGTTGTGCAGGCCGACGGCCAGCCCGGAGGCGCCGGCCCGGGCGAACTCCTCGGCCAACACGGCGGCGTAGCGGAAGTCCGGGGCGCCCCCGCCGCCGTACTCCTCGGGGACGGCCATCCCGAGCAGGCCCTGGCGGCCGGCCGCCAGCCAGGCGGAGCGGTCGACGATGCCGGCCTTCTCCCAGCGGTCGTAGTGCGGCAGCACCTCCTTGGCGAGGAAGGCCCGCACGGCGGCCCGGAAGTCCTCGTGCTGCTCGGTGAAGATCTCGCGCTGCAACGCTACGCTCCTTGTCCTGCATCGGAGTTGAGGGATGGGACGGCCCAGTCGCGGGCCACTTCGGCGGTGTCCGCGCCCGGCCGGGCCGGCGGGCGGCGCAGCGTGCCGGGGGTGGCGGAGAAGCGCGGGGCCGGGGCGGGCTGGGTGACGCCGCCCGCCTCGACATAGGTGCCGCGCGCCAACAGGTGTTCCTCCCGGGCTGCCTGACGCAGCGTCAACACCGGTTCCACGCAGGCGTCGGACCCGGCGAAGACGGCCTCCCACTCGGCCCTGGTCCGGGTGGCGAAGCGGTCGGCGATCAGGGCCCGCAGTTCGGGCCAGCGGGCCAGGTCGTACTGCCCGGGTGCCTGCGGGCCGAGGTCCAGCAGGCGGGCGAACTCGGCGTAGAACTGCGGTTCCAGCGCCCCCACGGCCAGGTGTCCGCCGTCGGCCGCCCGGTAGACCGCGTAGAACGGCGCGCCGCCGTCCAGCAGGTTGGCGCCCCGGCGGTCCTGCCAGTGGCCGGCCGCGAGCAGCCCCCACAGCATGCTGGACAGGTGCGCCGCGCCGTCCACGATCGCGGCGTCGACGACCTGGCCGGCGCCGGTGCTCCTGGCGTGGTGCAGCCCGGCGAGCAGGCCGACGACCAGGTAGAGCGAGCCGCCCGCGTAGTCGCCCAGCAGGTTGGCCGGGATGCCGGGCGCCTCCTCGGGCCCGCCCGGCCCCGCGACCAGGCCGAGCACCCCGGCCACCGCCGCGTACCCGAGGTCGTGCCCGGCGCTGGCGGCGCGCGGGCCCTGCTGCCCCCACCCGGTCATCCGCCCGTACACCAGCGCCGGGTTGCGGGCCAGGCAGTCCTGCGGCCCGACCCCGAGCCGCTCCGCGACCCCGGGCCGGTAGCCCTCGATCAGCAGGTCCGCCCGCTCGACCAGGTCCAGCACCAGGCCGGGCCCCGCCGGGGACTTGAGGTCGACCAGCACCGACCGCTTGTTCCGGTTGGTCACGTCGTACGCCGGGTCGATGCCCAGCGGCGACGGATCCGGCCGGTCCACCCGCACCACGTCGGCGCCCAGGTCGGCCAGCAGCATCGCCGCGAACGGCCCCGGCCCGATCCCCGCGAGCTCGACCACCCGCACCCCCGCCAACGGGCCGGGGCCGGCGGCCGTGGCGCCCGGCGGACTGTTCGTGTCACGCACTGGCTGCAGAACCCTTCTGGGTTTGACAGTAAAGCTGTAACACCCGTGATGATAGGGAAGCGACCCGCCGGTAACAAGACCTCCTCCCCCATCCACCCGCCGTGCGACCGCGAACACGGAGGGTGCGTCAGTGCACTGACGGAGGGCCCCTGTACCGTCGTCATGCCACAGGGGGGATTGACCCCTTCTCGACGAGAAGGAGTTGCACACACATGGTTACTGACATTTGCTCTTTGGGGTGATGGATCTGCCGTTTTACTGACGGACGGTCACCTGTCGGCGTAGACCGTCTCGCATGCGATATGCGGA
>NZ_JBWKEQ010000081.1:0-7617 GCF_056435365.1 Kitasatospora sp. NPDC043949
TCAGACAGCGAGATCACCACGGCAGAAGGCCCAGGATGCGACACCATAAAAGGGTATCAACTTACCCTCATGATTTGTGGCGCATCACACTAGCGTGCGAAGTGCTCGGCCCCACACGGCGGACGACCACCCCCGTGCCATCCGACCCGACCGGCCGCTACGCCAGGAGACCTGAGCCGCGCCGGCCCCGGAACGGGAGCACTCCAGACTGATCTCGCCCCGGTGCCGGCGTTGCGAGGTGAAGTAGGTGTACGGGGAGTCGTGGTGGTAGAAGCGGGCCACCGAGGGGTCCGCGAACAGGACCGCACCGCAGCCGTACGGCTGGAGACCGTGCTTGTGCGGGTCGACGACCACCGAGTCGCAGTGGGCGACGGCGCGCCAGGGCTCCGGGTCCACCAGGGGTTCGACCGGGCCCTCGCCTGCCCCTCGGCTTTCGTTCCAGTGGGCCAGGAGCGTGAAGTAGCCCCCGTACGCGGCGTCGACGTGCACCCGGGCCCCGTGGCGGCGGGCGAGTCGGAGGATGTCGTGGACGGGGTCGACCGCGCCGAGGCCGGTGGTCCCGGCGGTGGCGACGACGGTGCCGACGTCACCGGTGCGCAGCAGGCGCTCCAGCGCGTCGACGTCCATGCGGCCCCGGCGGTCGACGGGTACGGCGTGCACGGGTACGCCCAGCAGGTGGCACGCCCGGCTGTGCGTGTAGTGTGCCTCCGTGCTGTAGGCGACGGCCTTGCCGGGGTGGATCTGCCGGGCGACGAACAGGGCTTCCAGGTTCGCGATGGTGCCGCTGCTGGTGAGGTGGCCGAGGTGGACGCCCAGGCCGAACATGCCGGCCAGGGCCTCGACGGCCTCCACCTCCAGGTCGGAGGTGGCCGGTCCACCGTCCAGGGCATGGTTGTTGGGGTTGATCAGCATGGCCGCCAGATACCCGACGACCGCCGCCGGATGCGGTGGCTTGAGCATCTGGCCGGCATAGCGCGGATGGAAGAACGGATAGCTGGCGCCCAGCCGTGTGGCGAGGTCGCCGAACGCCGTGCGCATCGCGTCCTCGTCCACCGCGAGCGACGGGTGCCGGGCGACGGGCCCGTAGCCGTCGGCCCAGGTCCGGATCTCCTCGACCGCCTGTCCCAGCCAGTGCGTCAGGTCCACTTCGTCCTCCTTGTCCGTTGCACGGCACCCGCACCGCTGCACGCTCCCCCCTGGGGGGCGGGCCGCGGGCAGGCTTCTCGTGGGCGGTGACCGGCGTGTGCTGCGCGGGGTCGGCGGGGCCCGCGTGGCGTCAGGGATCCCCTGCCCGGCCTTCGCAACAGCAGGCGCCGGCCGGGTCGCCGGGCCTGACGATTCAGTGGAACACGCGGCCGATGGACTCTGAGGCATCGCGAGACGAAGAAAGTTCGCGCCATGACCACGTGTCGTTCGGAGGCCATCCGCTCGCACGGGCGGCGGCCGCCCAGATGGCTCGGCACATCGAGGGACCTCGGGCGGGGCGGTGGCCACCATTGCCCGCCGGACGTGCGGCCGGTTTCCGCCAGAGCAGCGGGTAGCCGATCTCAGGGAACGCGCACAGCCGGAGGATTCACCCCCAATCCGCAAGGCCGGTAGAGCAGTCGGCGCCGCACGCACCTCCCTCGGCATCGTGTCGACGGGCCCGGATGTCAGAACCTGGACCGATTCGCCCAGACGGCCGAGGGTGGCGTCGACTGTCTCGGACATGCCGGGGCGGGATGCCCGCGAGGCTTCACCGGGTCAAGCAGTTTGCCAACAAACAAAAGTGATCGCCGTCCCGGACCGGGGGGATTCCCGGGGATAGCGGCACATTCCTTCGCCAGGCAGAGGTTACGCATATGAAAGACGATCAGCACGGAGAAGCATCGCCCGCATCCCCCCGGTCCGGCACCGCTTCCGTCCCCCGCCGATCGCTACTCAAAGCGGCGGGCGTCGGCGGTACCGTGGCCGCCCTCGGCCTCGGAGCGACGGCCCCCGCCACAGCCGCGGGACGACCGGGCCGCCCGGCCGCCGCAAGCGCCCCGCGGACGACCAACACCGTGGATCTGTACTGCAGCGTGAAGATGGGGCAGTTCGACGCCTCCGGCAACGGCACCATGACCGTGACCTGCGGCAACTTCGGCCCCGACAACGCCACCGGCCCGGTGTCACTGAAGTTCATCACACCGTTCTTCATCAACGTCCCCACCCTGCCCAGCACCCCCGGGGGCACCGCCACCTGGCTCTACCAGAACACCGCCGTGGACGCGCCGTCCATGTTCAAGGTCTCCTTCGCCGGGATCGCCGCGGGCGCCAGCATCGACGTCGTGGTCCCGCTCGCCCTCGACCCGCAGGCACCCAACATTCCCTCCTCCGGGCGGGTCATCTTCACGACCGACGCGGGCAACACGACCGACACCGACTCCGACCTCACCCACAACGAGTGGCCGGTCCTGAGCGTACGCAGCACCAAGAACAACCCGGCCCCGGGCAACGTGAACCTGTACTACACCCACCAGGGGTCGCCGCTGGTCATCGGCGGCCACGCGGCGCCGATCGCCTTCCACTTCTACAACGGGGCCGGAACGAGCCACCCGACCCAGAACTTCTCGCACTTCACCTTCTCCACCCCGTTCTACACACGCGTTCCGGCCGCCGGCCGACCGGCAGGATTCTCCGTCCTGTACGAGAACGACGATCCGGCCATCCCGTCGATCTACCGGCTCGCGGTTCCGCCCGGTGTCGGCCTGTTCGGCCCCGAGGCGCCCGCCGTGGTCTACATCCCTTTCCAGGCGCAGGCAGGCTCCCCCTTCGGCCACATCGGCGGCCCCGGGATCTTCGTCCCAACCGGATCGGACACACAGGGCGACTTCTCCAACAGCCACCACTGGATGGGCTTCGTGATGGTCAGCAACGGCGCGATCTGATAACCGGAACGGCCCGTATCGACCCGGACACCGATCACGCCACACCCGTGACACTCGACTCCGAACACCTGGGCGGGCCTCCCCGACCCTCCGCGCCGCCGCCACTCAACCGCCGGTGCGCGTGAGTGTTTCTAGCGGGGCGAGGTGGTTCAGGCGCAGATTTCGTGAAGTCGATCGCGCTTCCGTGCGCTGATGACGCACCGCCATGTACAGGCGGACGCTGACCACGTGTGAGAGGGTGTTCGATAGGGGATTCCCCCCAACTGTCCGGCTTTGGTTCTTGCGGCACGGACTCGTTTTCAGGATCTCGTGGCGGCCGGGTCCGTGTCCGCGATATTCATCAAACGTGACGGAACGACGCAGGTATCCATCGGACCTGAAGGACGATCAGTGGGAGCTCATCGAGCCAGTGCTGGTGGAGTGGCGACGCACCCGCGCCGAAGGGCGTGAGCCCACGACAGCGCTGCGTGAGGTGGTGAACGCGATCCTCTACGTCGCACGCACCGGTATCGCCTGGCGCCACCTGCCGCACGACTTCCCGCCCCACACCACCGTCTACGGCTACTTCAAGGAGTGGGAACGCGACGGCACCACCGAGCGGATCCACGACACGCTACGTGACCAGCTGCGGGCGAAGAAGGGCCGCCGGACCTCCGCCGGCCAGCTCGGTCAGGCCGTGCACCGCAGCGTCCATCCTGTCGGGGCTGTCCATCCCGGCGACCCAGGTCACCATCTGTCCTTCCAGCTCCGGGTAGTGCCCGACGTGGTGGACCCGGCCCGGCTCGTACAGCTGCGTCACCGGCTCCGCGCGCAGCCGCTTGCCGACCTTGGCGTTGACCTCGACGATCAGCGGCATCAGCTGGCCGTGTGTCTCCCCTTCGCGGGCGAGTTGGTCCCACGCCTGGCTGAGGATCTGCCGGGCCATGTTGCCGCCGTAGTTCGCCTCGACCACGATCGCGTCCGCGCGCAGCTGCAGCGCGAGCCGGCAGGCGGTGAGGCCCCAGTCGTTGGCGCCGAGGGTGTCGGACTCGTCGGCGACGACGTACAGGTGGTCCTGGTAGTCGAGGCCGAGGCCGACGACGCCGGTCTCGTCGTTGAGGGAGCTGTCGCCGCCGGACGGGTCGACGCCCGGCTGCGTGGCGTCCTGCGCGGCTACACCACCGAGCGGACCACCGCCGACGAGGTCCGGGCGAGTGGTATGGGCCCCTACCTCACCGAGCAGTACCGCACCGTGTCCGCACGGCTGGAGTACCCGCGTACCGCGAACGTCGGCATCATCCGGCTCCTCGCCTCGGGCGCCCTCGACCTCGCCCCCGAACGGGTCCGGTCCTTCGGCATCAGTGCCGTCAACGACGCCGTCACGTACGCCACCTCACACGGTGGCCCGTTCGACCGCGCAGTCCTCACCCCACCGGCTCGCTGACAAGGGCCGACTGATCTCCACAACCCGGCGCCACGGCCCACCGCCCGTCAGGAGAGCCGAGCCGACGCGTTCAGGTGGCTACTGGGCCAGCACCACGGTGAAGGCGAAGAGGACGACGGCGAGGACGACGGTACACAGCACCGCGGTTCTCACGGGCGTCAGCCGGTCCCGGAACTTCTTCTCCGGCAGGACGCGCAGGCTCGGACTGGTGCTGTGCTTCCACCAGTCGACGACCCGCCGGAAGTCGGCGTCGAAGTCCTCCGACGGGTGGAGGTCGCTGGCCATCACGGTGGACATCCAGTGGCGCCGACCGTCGGTGGTGTGGATCCGGGCCACGCGTGTGGGCGCGCCGCGGCCTTGGATCTCCGACACGTCGATCCAGGAGATCTGTTGCCAGGAGTAGGTGCGGCCACGGCCGAACCCCCAGCAGATGGTGACTCCGTCGGTGCCGACCCTGCTCCAGTACCGCATGGAGAGGAGGCGGCTCGCGGCGGCCAGCACCACGGTCCCGCCGACGAGGAGGACCATGGGGCCGAGGCCGAGGTGGAACTTCAGGTGGCCGGCGACGAGTTCGACCGTGACGACGATGAGCACCGGCCCGAGATCGGACCAGTCCGGGCGGAATCTGTCTTTCCCCCGGAAGATCAGTTCTTTCACACCGCGCACACTACGCCTCCCTCGGCCCGGCCTCGCAGGGGGATGGGTGGACGGCCGTGCGGCTCCCGTCAGAGCAGGTCGAATACCGACAAGTCGGCCGGTACCGCACCTGGTTGTGCCGGCTCGCACTGAACCTCGCGCTGAACGAGGACGCTGCTCGGCTTCCCGCCCTCTCCGAGAATCCGCCCCAGGCCCGATCCGCCCGCCGCCGCGGGCGGGCGCGGGTGCAGCTGTAGGACTGCACGACTGCACCCGCGCCCAACGACGGTTCCGCGCGGGCTCCGCGCGCGAGCGTCATCCGCGCGGAGCAGGTGCCCACTGGAGGAGGAATCGCAGCCCCTCGTGGGCCGGGGAGCCGGGAGGGGCGGTGTAGGCGATGAGTTGCTGGTCGGGCCGGGTGTCGACGGTGAACTGCTGGACGTCGAGGGTCAGGGGGCCAGCCAGCGGGTGGACGTAGGTCTTGGTGAGCTGCCGGGGGCCGCGCACCCGGCGGTCGGCCCACCAGGCCCGGAAGTTCGCGTCTCGGGAAGTCAACTCCGCGATCAGGTAGGCGAGTTCACGGTCCTCCGGATGGCGCCCGGCTTCCATGCGCAGCGTGGCGACGCAGTCGCGCGCGGCGCGGGGCCAGTCCGCGTACAGCGCGCGGTAGGCGTCGTCGAGGAAGGTGAGGCGGATCAGGTTGCGCTCCCCGGGGGCGAGTGCGCCGAAGTCGGTGAGCAGGGCAGTGGCCGCGTGGTTCCAGGCCAGGACGTCCAGGCGCCGGTTGAGGACCATGGCGGGGACGTCGTGCATGGTCGCCAGGAGCTGCCGCAGTTGCGGGTCCACGGGTGGGCGGCCGGACGGTGGGGCAGCGGGTGCCGGGGCCGCGTCGGCCAGCGCGAACAGGTAGGCGCGTTCGTCCGGCGCCAGGCGCAGCGCGTCGGCGAGCGCGTCGAGGACCGACCGGGAGACCGTTCGGGTGCGTCCCTGCTCCAGGCGGACGACGTAGTCGACGCTCACGTGGGCGAGCTGCGCCAGTTCCTCGCGGCGCAGGCCCGGCACCCGCCGCAGCCGTCCGTCGTCGGGGAATCCGGCCCCGTGGGGGTCGAGGGCGGCGCGGCGGGCACGCAGGAAGTCCCCCAGCTCGTTGTCGCGGGAGGGCCGGTCGCGGACGGTCATGGTTCCAGTGTCCGGCACGGGAGCGGCCTCGTGCCTGGTACCGGCGTGCATAGGCAGCTTCCTCCCTGGCACCCCCGCACGCTCCGGCGCCACGGTGGAGGAACGGCCACCGAAGAGAGCCGCCGGAGTCGGCCCCGCGCCGACCCGCCCGTCGCACGACGACCGGAGCAGCACCGTGATCACCGATGTGACCTTCCCCAGCGCCGGCCTGAACCTCGCCGGCCACCTGTACACCCCCGACGACGGCGGCACGGGCGGCCCCCGCCCGGCGATCGTCGTCGGCCACCCCGGCGGCGGGGTGAAGGAGCAGGCCGCCGGCCTGTACGCCCGGCGCCTGGCCGAGCGCGGCTTCGTCACCCTCGCCTTCGACTCCGCATTCCAAGGCGCGAGCGAGGGCGAGCCGCGCGGCCTGGAGGACCCGGCGCACCGGATCGAGGACCTCAAGGCCGCCGTCTCGTTCCTCACCACCCGCGCCGAGGCCGACCCGGGCCGGACCGGGGCGCTGGGCATCTGCGCCTCCGGCGGCTACGCCCTGGCCGCCGGCTCGACCGACCACCGGATCAGGGCCGTCGCCACCGTCAGCGCCACCGACATGGCCCGTCAGTTCCGCGACGGCGCCGACGGCACCCAGGACCCGGCCGTCTTCCGGGCCATGCTCGAAGGCGCCGCCGCGGCCCGCACCGCCGAGGGCCGGGGCGAGGGCGTCCGGACCTTCCCGATCTTCCCCGCGACCGAGGAGGAGGCCCGCCGCGGCGGCCCGCACGTCCACGACGGCTGGGAGTACTACTGCACGCCCCGCGCCGAACACCCCCGGGCGGCCAAGGCCCTGACCTGGTCCAGCATCGACCGCATCGCGACCTCCGACGCCTTCGCCTCCCTGCCCCTGCTCGCCCCGCGCCCGCTGCTCATGGTCGTCGGGCGCGAGGCGGTGACCGCCTGGATGAGCGTGCGGGCCTTCCAGCGCTCGACCGGGCCGAAGGAACTGCACTGGATCGACGGCGCCGCGCACGTCGACCTCTACGACAAGGACGAGTACGTCACCCCCGCCGTCGCGAGGCTGACCGACTTCTTCGGCACCCACCTCGCCGCGACCACTGACACCCGCTCAGGACCGGATACGGCACCCGAGGCCTTGCACGGCCGGGGCGGAGCCGACGCCGTGGGCGATCGGTCATGAAGGCTCGGGTTCTCGGGTGCTCGGGTGCTCGGGTGCCGGGTTCTCGGGTGCCGGGCGCCGGGCGGTCAGTGGTGGCTGACGATGACGGAGATGCCCCAGCCGATCGCCGCGAGCACCACCGCGAAGATCAGTCCCGCCAGGGTGGAGCCGACCGGCCCGGCGGCGGGCCGGAGCGGGGGGGGGGGGCGGGGGGGGGGGGGGGGGGGGGGGGGGGGGGGGAGGGAGGGGAAAAAGGGGGGGAGGCACGGGTCCGTGAGAGAGGCCCCCACCAAAAACCTTCCCCCCCCTCCCCC
>NZ_JBWKEQ010000081.1:7627-28005 GCF_056435365.1 Kitasatospora sp. NPDC043949
AAGGAAATTCCCAACTGCGCCACAAAAAACACCACCAGGAAGCTCACTCCCATGGGGTGGGCCCCGCTCGTCTCGGCGGCGCGCCGGACAGAGCCCGCCCCCCCGCCCGCGCCGGTCGGGTTGAGCAGGCGCAGGCCGAGGGCGAACAGCGCGGGCAGTCCGGCGCCGGTGAGCAGGCCCACCACGACGATCTTCCACACCGCGTCCAGGTTGATCCAGGAGTTCACGGGCTCACCTCGTCCTTGGCCTTGGCGGGCTCCGGGGCCGCCGAACCGGTCCACGCGGCGTTGACGTTCTCCGGCGTCACGGCCGGATGGCGGGAGGCGGCGAAGAAGGCGACCGACGCCGCCACCAGCGCGCCGACGATCACCACCACACCGGCCGTCCCGCCGATCCCGTTCGCGGCCCAGTAGGCCAGCGCGCCGGCCAGGGCGGAAGCCGGCAGGGTGAGCAGCCAGGCCGTCACCATCCGGCGGGCGAGCTGCCAGCGCACCACGGCGCCGCTCCTACCGATCCCCGAGCCCAGGATCGACCCGGTGGCCACGTGCGTGGTGGAGAGCGAGTAGCCGAAGTCGGTGGAGCAGAGGATCACGGCGGCCGAGGCCGACTCGGCGGCCATCCCCTGCGGCGGTTCGATCTCCACCAGCCCCTTGCCCAGGGCCCGGATCACCCGCCAGCCGCCGATGTAGGTGCCCAGGGCGATCGCCAGCGCGCAGGAGAGGATCACCCAGGCCGGTGCCTTCGCCCCGGCGGGCAGGGTGCCGTTGGCGATCAGGGCGAGGGTGATGGCGCCCATGGTCTTCTGCGCGTCGTTGGTGCCGTGGGCGAGCGAGACCATGGAGGCCGAGCCGATCTGGCCGAGCCGGAAGCCGCGCCCGCGCGGGCCTTCGGGCACGTCGCGGGTGAGGCGGTAGACCAGGAGGGTGCCCACCACGGCCACCCCACCGGCGATGAACGGCGACAGCGCCGCGGGCACGATCACCTTGGAGACCAGCCCCTGCCACTTGACGGCCGAGGCCCCGGCGGCTGCCACCGTCGCCCCGACCACCCCGCCGATCAGCGCGTGCGAGGAACTGGAGGGGATCCCGAGGAACCAGGTGGCCAGGTTCCACAGGATGCTGCCGACCAGACCGGCGCAGACGACCGTCAAGGTCACCTCTCCCGTGGCGACCAGGCCGTTGGCGATGGTCGCCGCCACGGCGGTCGACAGGAACGCGCCCACCAGGTTCAGCACCGCCGACACCGCGACCGCGACGCGCGGCGGCAGGGCGCCGGTGACGATCGAGGTCGCCATCGCGTTGCCGGTGTCGTGGAAGCCGTTGGTGAAGTCGAAGCCCAGCGCCGTGGCGACCATCAGCGCCAGGACCGCGTCGTTGCCGGTCACGGACCCGAACCTAGCCCGCGCACCGGCCGAGGCGGCGGCCGACCCGCCCTGCCCCAGGGCCCGGCACCCGTTCGTCCGGTTGCGGGGCCCTCGGTGCCGATGCTCTCCTGCAAGAGCCGGCCGGCGTGACGATCGGAACCGATGTGCCGTCCCCCGTCGCCGTCCCGCCCCAGGAGGCTGCTGGTCGGCTGGACCGAGACCCGTCCCTGCGAACCCCGAGGCCCTGGTGCCCCGGGTGAAAGCGTTGGCACCCATGGCTGAGCACCCCACCGTCCGCACCGTGACGTACGACCTGCTGCGCACGCTCGGACTCACCACGGTCTTCGGGAATCCGGGCTCCACCGAGGAGCCGTTCCTCCAGGACTTCCCCGCGGACTTCAGCTATGTCCTGGCGCTCCAGGAGGCGTCCGCCCTCGCGATGGCCGACGCCTTCGCCCAGGTCACCGGCCGCCCCGCGCTGGTCAACCTGCACTCCTCGGCCGGCACCGGCAACGCGCTGGGCAACCTGGTGGCGGCCCACCACGGGAACACGCCCCTGATCGTCACCGCCGGCCAGCAGCACCGGGAGCTGGTGATCGGCGAGCCGTACCTCGGCAACCGCGAGGCCACCCAGCTGCCGAAACCCTGGGTGAAGTGGTCCTACGAGCCGGCCTGCGCCGAGGACGTCCCCGAGGCCTTCATGCGTGCCTACGCGCAGGCGCTCCAGCCGCCCGCCGGCCCGGTCTACCTGTCGATCCCGATGGACGACTGGAAGCGGCCGCTGTCCGGCTTCACCCGGGTGCGGACGGTGAGCGAGCGGGTGGCCCCCGACCCCGGGCGGCTGCGCGCCTTCGCCGAGCGCATCACCGCCAGCCGCCGGCCCGCACTCGTCTTCGGGCCCGAGGTCGACCGCAGTGGCGGCTGGGACGCGGCCGTCGCCCTGGCGGAGAGACTGCGCGCCGCCGTCTACGGCGCCCCGCTGGGGGACCGCGTCTCCTTCCCCGAGGACCACCCGCTCTTCGCCGGCCCGCTGGGCATGTCGGTGAAGACCATCAGCGACCGGCTGGCCGGGCACGACCTGGTGGTGGTGATCGGCGCGGAGGTGTTCCGCTACTACCCGTACGTGCCCGGCGACTACCTCCCCCCGGGCACCGGGCTGCTCCAGATCACCGGCGACCCGGAGGCGGCCGCGGCCGCGAGGGTCGGCGACAGTCTGCTCGGCGATCCCCGGCGGGCGATCGAGCTGCTGCTGGACCTGGTCGAGGAGGGTTCGACGCGGACCGCTCCGGAGCCGATGCCGCGGCCCCGCGTGCTGCCGTCCGCCCCGGACCGGCCGCTCACCCCGCCCGAGGTGTACGCCGCCCTGAGCAGGGTCCGCCCGCCGGACGCGGTCTTCGTCAACGAGTCGACCTCGACCATGGCGCAGCAGCTCGAATGGCTGCCCACCACCCGAGCGGGCTCGTTCTTCGCCACGGCCAGCGGGGGCATCGGCTGGGCCGTCCCGGCCGCGGTCGGCGTCGCGCTGGGCGACCGGGACCGGGGAGTGCTGCGCCCGGTGGTCGGCCTGATCGGCGACGGCTCCTTCCAGTACTCCGTGCAGGCCCTCTACACGGCGGCCCGGCACCGCCTCCCGATCGTCTACGTGGTGATGCGCAACCACGAGTACTCGATCCTCAAGTCGTTCGCCCTGCTGGAGGACACCCCCGGGGTGCCCGGGCTCGACCTGCCCGGGCTGGACATCGCCTCGGTGGCCCGCGGCTTCGGCTGCCGCGCCGTCGACGTGGAGACCACCGAGGACCTGGAGCGGGAGTTCACCGCGGCCCTGACCGCCGGCACCCCCACCGTCATCGTCGTTCCCACCCGGCCCCAGCGGGCCGCGCTGTAGCCCGCGCGGCGGGGCCGGGCCGGGCCGGGCGGCGGGAACTCGACAACGCCGTCGCCGGCGGGAGCTACCTCGGCGACCAGCGGGGGAAGGTGTCCGACAGCCGGGCACCTTCCCCTTTCGGCACCACGGACCTCTTCGGCCCTCGCCGTCGACCACCCCCTGACCACCCCCGAACGATCGCCGCTGCGGGCGGCTGGCGCGCTCGCGGACCGGGGCCGGTGTGCTGTGGGCCAAGTCCGGCACCACCCCTGCGCCTGACGTCTCGTCAGGAGCCCGAACGGGGCGTGGCTGTGACCCCGGCCCGCCCGGAAGCCTCCGCCTGCCGCCCGCACCCGGGCGGCAGGTCGATCCCGTGACAGGAGGCCGTCGAGGTGCCTGCAATACCCGTCGGTGGGCTGGTCCCCCGCGCCGCCGAGGACGCCCTCGAGGACGCCGCCGACGTCGTCGTCCGCAACGCGAAGATCCACACCGGCGACGCCCGCCGCCCCACCAACCCCGGAACCCGCCCGTCCTCCGCCGCCCTTGCCCCCTCGGGTCCGCCCGGGTCACTCCACGGGCAGCCCCGTCAGCATCTCCGGGCACGCCGTCGATCGCCCCCTGGAGGAGCCCGCCCACCCGCGAGGTGTGTGCGAACCAGAAGCCGACGCTGCGTCTCGGGCACGTCCGCGTGGCACATCGTTCGACTTCTTCGGTTCGTCCGTGTTTTGGCTCCGGGCAGCAGGGCACGCGCCGTTCAGGGAGGTCTGGAGCTACAAGCGGAGGACCCAAATGTCAACAGGGACCCTCATCGCAGTCATCGCCATCGTCGTCGTCCTTCTGGTCGTGTGCGCGCTGGTGGCGACGTTCGTCATCCGCCGCCGCCATCTGCAGGAGCGGTTCGGCCCGGAGTACGACCGGACCGCGGAGGCGAAGGACGGCCGTTTCGCCGCCGACCGGGAGCTGCGCAAACGCGAGTCGCGCCACGACTCGCTGAACATCAAACCGCTGTCACCGGGTGCCCGTGACCGGTACGCCAAGGACTGGGCACGGGTGCAGGAACAGTTCGTCGACCGGCCCGACGACACGGTGCACGAGGCGGACCGGCTCGTCACCACGCTCATGAGCGAGCGCGGATACCCGACCGAGGGGTACGAGCAGCAGCTCAAGGACCTCTCCGTCGAACACGGGAGCGTGCTGACGCACTTCCGGTCCGCTCACGAGGTCAACGACCGCAGCAGCCGCCACCAGGCGACCACGGAAGAACTGCGGGGCGCCATGGTGCACTACCGCACCCTGTTCGAGGAACTGCTCCACAACGGTGACCGTCCGCAGGGCAGCCGTGCGTGAGCCCCGGACCGGCGAGTTGAGCTGACGGGACGCACCCGGCGACGGCCGCCGACCGGAACTGCCGAGAGGGAAGTGAAGAGATGCACAGCCGAGCAACATCCGAACCGCGCGAGGGCGGCCTGTCCACGGAGGATCTGGCCGGCGCCCGACAGGACACCGACGAACAGAGCGATACCTCCGGGGCGGATTCGCCACCGGCGTTCCCCGGGGAAGCCACCACCGAACAGCGGAGCGGTGAGCAGGAGTTCACGCTCGAAGGCCGCGACCGCGAGCAGGACTACGGGCAGGAACGCGGACAGGAAGAGGAGCAGGAAAGGGGCTACACCCAGGCATCCGAGCCATCCGAGCGCACCGAGGACCCGGAAGCCGCCGAGAACGAACCCCTGCTGGGCGGGCAGCAGGAGGAGTTCCGCTCCCGGTGGCAGAAGATCCAGGGCGAATTCGTCGACGACCCGCGCCATGCCGTGTCCGCGGCCGATAATCTGGTCGCCGAGACGATGCAGGCACTCGCCACCACCTTCTCCGCGCACAAGCAGGACCTCGAAGGCCAGTGGCACCGCGGCGACGAGGTGCCGACCGAAGAACTGCGCGTCGCGCTCCAGCGCTACCGCTCGTTCTTCAACCGCCTGCTCAACACCTGAAGCAACGGGGCCGAAGCCACGCCCCCGACCTGCGGTGATCGAGTTCCATTCGGTCCTCGCCCAAGAAAACCGAACAGGTTCTTCGGGCCTCCTGCGAACTTCAGGAGGCCTGCTGGTGGACCGGACCGGGCTCGCCCCGGGCCCGTTCCCGTCCGAGGACGGCTTCGAGCCCTTGCTCGCGCTCTCCGCGGCACGCCTCGGCACCCTGTTCTCCGCCCGTGCCGATGGTGGCCCGCACCAGGGCGAGGGTGTCCGGGTCGCGGTGCGGCTCAAGGACGCCACCGGACTCGCGGTCGCCGCCGAACTCAACGGCCGCCCATGCAAAACGCTCGGCTGGGAAACCCCAGCCGAGCGCCTGCATAAACTCATCGCGGCCTGATCAAACCGACCACGTGTTGCAACGACCCCTAGAAACCGCCGACCGGTCAGGGGGCATCGGCGCTCGTGCGCAGGTGGGTGGGTGGGCGGGCGGTGTGTCAGGTGGCGATGGTGGCGACGGGTTCGAGGCCGTAGGTTCGGGCGTAGCCGTTCTCGGTGCCGACGAGGAGGTCGACGACCTCGAAGTAGCGGTCCCAGAAGGGGGTTTCGCGCAGTGCGTCGACGAGGAGCTGGTAGGCGTGGTGGTCGTCGGCCTCCCACACCCAGACGTCGGTGACACGAGCGGAGTAGAACTCCGTGTCGTAGAAGCGTGACCGGACGCCGGTGGTCTTGGCCTTGATGGCCGGCAGGACCTGGGTGGTGAAGGCGTCCACGCGTTCCTTGACGGTCAGCGCGAGCCACTCGGGCGTGGTCTTGACCAGCATGAACGCCGTGACCGGCGGTTCGGACATTTCAGCGGACATCGGGGTGCCTCCAAAGCGGCAGGTGGGTAGTGGTCTTGGTTCGCCGGGCTCCGTGCTGCCCCGGCGCCGGGTGCTGGACTTCAGGAGAGGACCGCGGGCTTGAGGGTCCGGGCGCACCACTGCTCGAAGCCGGTGGAGGAGGCGGTGTCCGGGGTACGGGCGACGCCGGCGTCGAGGCCCTCGTCCTTGGCCCGCTTCATGTCGACCACGCCCTGGGCGAACGCCTCGTTGAGGCCGTAGCCGACGAGGGTGGTGTACAGCTCGTCGAACGACTGGCGTTCGTAACGGACGGGGCGGCCGAACTGCTCGGTCATGATGCGGGCCAGGTCGTTCGGGGACAGGTCCCGCGGCCCCAGGACCGGGACGCTGCCGGTGCCGGTCCACGAGCGGTCCAGCAACAGGCCGGCTGCGGCCGCCGCGATGTCGGCGACGGCCACGAACGGGGCCTTGCGGTCGGCGTCGACGGAGTCGGTGAAGACGCCCTTCTCGCGGATCGAGTTGGCTTCCTCCAGGAGGTTCTCGAAGAAGGACGGGTTGGCCAGGGCCCGGTAGGCGACGCCGGTGCCGGCGATCAGGTCGTCCATGGCGAGGGAGGCGGTGACGAGGCCGGCCCGGTCGGCGAGCGGGGTGCCGCGGCCGAGCGCGGAGACGCCGACGACGTGGCCGACGCCGTGGGCGACGAGCGCCTCGGTGGCGGGGTGGGTGAAACCGCTGTAGGCGTCGTACGGGGTCAGGGAGGCGTCCGGGGGGACGAGCCAGAAGACCGCGTCCGCGCCCTCGAAGGCCCGGTCGAGGACCTCGGCGTCCGCGTGCGAGCCGGTGACGACCTCGACGCGTCCGCGCGCCGCGTCCGGAAGCCGGGCGGGATCGCGCACGATCACGCGCAGTTCCTCGCCCGCGGCGGGGGCGGACTCCAGGAGCCAGGAGAGCAGGTGGCGGCCGATGTTCCCGGTGGGACCAGTGATGACGATCATGAAAACCTCGTAGCTGGTGCTGGTTTCGGTACGCCCTCATCCTGCCGAGGTCCGCCGTGCTGCCACAATGGGAACTTCAGCACGGAATCATTGACTGAAATGGAATGATGCTGGTGAGCAGCCCGGATCCGGTCATCGACGCCAATCTCGCCATCGCTCTGGATGCCTTGCTGGCCGAGCACAGCGTGACCCGCGCCGCCGCACGACTGCACACCTCGCCCGCCGCCATGAGCCGCACCCTGGCCCGGCTGCGCCGCATCCTCCAGGACCCCCTCCTGGTCCGGGCCGGACAGACCATGGTTCCCACCCCGCGCGCCCAGGCCCTGCGCGAGGAAGCCGCCACAGTGGTGCGCAGCCTCGGCGCGCTGCTCAGTCCCGGCACGAGCGTCGACCCCGCCGGCCTCCGCAACACCTTCACCCTCCAGGCCGCCGACCTGGTCGGCGCGGCGCTGGCGCCCGGGCTGCTGCGACTGGCCCAGCGGGAGGCGCCGGGGGTCTCGTTCCGGATCCGGGCCGAAGACCTGGAGGCCGGGCCCGCCCTGCGCGACGGCCGGATCGACCTGGAGGTCGGATCCATCGACCACGTGGACCCCGAAACCCAGGTCGAAGAACTGGTCAGCCTCCGCATGGTCGCGGCCGTCCGGCCCGGCCATCCGCTCACCGAAGGACCGCTGACCCCGGCCCGGCTCGCTGCCGCCCACCACGCCGCGGTCAGCCGCCGCGGCCGGTTCACCGGCCCCCTCGACGCCGCCCTGGCCGAGCAGGACCTCCACCGGCGGGTCAGCGTCGTCCTCCCCAGCCACCTGGCCGCGATGACCCTCGCCACCCGCAGCGACCTCGTCTGCCTCGTACCCGCCGCACTCCCCGGCGCCGCTCCCTCGCCCCTCACCCACGACGCCGGCGCCCTCGGACTGCACCTCCTCGACATCCCCCTGGCCCTGCCGCCCCTGACCATCGGCATGGCCTGGCACCCCCGGCACACGGCCGACGGGGCCCACCGCTGGCTCCGCGACACCGTCCGCCGGGTCCTCCGCACGCCGGCGGCAGCTTCTGAGCCCACTGCGGCGGACGGGATCGGCCCCGCATAGGACGACGCCGCACCGGCCCGCGATGCTCCAAGGGGCGGACCCGAGCTGAGAGGCCATCAGCACATCCCCACCACATAGCACGCTTTCGGCGGTTCGTCCCAGCTCAGGGGCTTGATCGACCATCCGGGGTCAGCAAAACGTCAGCAGGACGCCCGGGGAGCGAGATCGATCATGGCAACCACCAGCCTCATCCGCGGCATGGGTTCCTTCTTCAAGGAGTGCGAGCACCCCGGGTCCCGGTGGCCCCGGTGCCCGCGCGAGTACAAGATCCGGTACCGCAACGCGGCCGGAAGGCAGGCGGAGGAGTCCGGGTTCACCACGCAGGACAAGGCCAAGGCCCGGCTCGCCGAGGTCTACCAGGCCCGGAAGAACGCTCCGCAAAGCCAGCGCAAGGCGGAACGGATCCAGAAGTACAGCCCGATGCAGGTCGGGGACTACGTCGAGGAGTGGAAGGCCCACCAGCGCGACCTCAGCCCCGCGTCGCTCCGGCACCTCGAATCTCTGCTTGAGCACCATCTCCACCCCGCCTTCCACAGCCGTCGGATGGACACGTTCGACCACAGGGTCGTCGAGGCCTTCACACTCCTCGCCAGTCTCACGGACCTCCTGCACCCGCAAGGCTGACGCACCATCACGATCCCAGGCGGCCGAACACCAAGATCACCGACAGAGCCAAGCTCAGAATGCCGCAGCTGATTACCCAAAGAGTCTCACCCGGACCTTCCTGCCGGGATACGCTGAGGAAAGGTCGGGAGATCCCGAACTTCCTGCACGACAGCGCGAGGGGGAAGAGCATGGCGTCACCTGCCGCAATTTCCGAGATGGTGGTCATCAAGAGCGATGGGACTCAGACCAGTCCCATGCGCCAGCCGCAAGCCCAGTCCTACCTGGAAAACGTCCTCAATGAGGCAGGCATGGGGAACAGGCTCGCAAACCTGAAGCAGTCCCTGAACCAGGCATTTGACGGCCAGGGAAAGCCCACCGGATCGCACAAGTTCAACAATCAGCCGGTCCTGCACGCCAGTTCGGGTAACGGGCAGCAGAGTGTCACCCTTTTCTTCTATGCGAACGGCAGCAAGCTGATGCTGTTCGCCATGGGGGAGCACGTGTCGAGCACGCAGTACAGGATCAGTATTTACGGGCAGCAAGGCACGGATTTCGCGAAGGGCAAAGTCATCTCCGTCTGATCCTGCGACCTGTGGCCGAGCCCCGCGGTCGGCTCGGCCACAGGCAGCCAGGTCGGTACACCTTCCCCACGTGGCGGCCCGCTCGTCGCAGCGGGCGGACCTCAACGGTCGCACGCAGGGAAGGTTGCCAACGGAGGGCCAGCCGCTGACCTCGTGGGGCTGCGCCTACGGCTCGGCTCCCAGGTAGAACCTCCAGACAATCAAGTCCGCTGCTCCGTTCGGAGAGGTCTTCTGAGAAACCCATCCCTTCTTGAGGGGCACGGTCGCTACTTCCCAGGCGTCAAGGCCGATGTTGAACAGCTCATTTCCGCCGAACCAGGCGTTGATGAACTGCTTCTTGTTGGATTCTTTCCTGACCGTGGTGATCATGTCGGCGTCAACGGAGACCGAGCATGACGTTTGTGACCACCTGACTGGTGACGTCGTTCACCTTGAGCTTCCCGCCGTCCAGCACGGTGACGTTGCCGGTGACGACGAGGTCTCCAACGATTTCTACCTTGCCCGTGTGGAAGGTGGCGCCGTCGGGGGTGATGGTGGCGCCGCGGGGTTTGGTGGTGATCTGGAAGGAGCGGATGGCGATTCGGGTGCTGCGTGAGATCAGAATTCTCAGGCGCATGTAGCGGGTGGTTCGGGCTGTGGTGCCGCGATACTCCGATTGATATGCCACGACGGGTGCGTAATGGGTCCAGTTGGTGCCGTCTGTTGACGATTCCAGGTTGCAGTCGGGCAGGGTGAAGCTGCCGTCGGGTTTGCCGAGATAGATGTCGATCTTGGTGATGTCGCGTTGGCTGCCGAGGTCGATCTGGATCCAGTCGTTGAACTCGGGGGTGCGTGCGCTCCAGTAGTACGTGTCCAGGTTCCCGTCGGTCATATCGGACGGGAGGCGTCGGGTGCCGTCCGGGTCGGTGGTGAAGCCCAGGTTGGTGGTCGCGGCGCAGTTCGTCGTCCGACAGCCAGCAGTCCTCGTGGACGAACATGACCGAGAAGTAGGTACTCTCCGCCGGTAACAGCGGGTGGCTGAAAGGACCGCCGCCGTTGTGGGTTGCGGCCCTTGCCGTGACTGGTCAGCGACCACGGCCCCTGCCGGAGATCGCCGTGACCACCGTGGCGTTCCTCGTGCACCGCGGCGGGGCGGCCATGGGACCCGACCGCGTACAGCTCACCCGTGCACTGGTGCCCACCGGCGGACAGGAGCAGGCTTGAGAGGCGGCTCGCGCAGGCCCCGCCACCGGGCACATGGAGAGGGCCCCACGCGTCTCCGAGCCCGCCGACTCCTTGGAGGTCCCCCGTGACCGATCCTCCTGTCCCCCACCCGGCCGGCCCGATCGTGGTCGGCACGGACGGCTCGACCCCAGCCCGGCACGCTGTGACCTTCGCCCTGCGCGAGGCCCAGCTGCGCGGTACAGGCCTGCGGGCCGTCTGCGCGTACGAGTACACCCCGACCCAGCACTCCGGCTTCGAACGGACGGTCGACTCCGGTCCGATCCCCCAGCAGCGCGATCTCGTCACGCAGGCCGTGGCGGACTCGGTCGAGGAACTGCAGCAACAGCTCGGTGGGCCATCCGTGGAGGTGGAGATCGTCTGCGAACGCGGCCGCCCTGCGCAGGTCCTCCTCGAGGCGAGCAAGGACGCCAGCCTGCTCGTGGTCGGCTCCCGAGGGTCGGGTGCCTGGGGCCGACTCACCCTCGGGTCGACGAGCACCGAGGTCGTCCACCACGCCGGCCTTCCCGTGGTCGTCGTGCCGGCGGAGCACGGCACCGCACGTTCGTGACCGTCGACTTCAGCCGCCCTCTGAGCCGGGTCAGGTGAGGACGACAGGCTGGCGGTAGTCGCCGAGCAGGCGCACCGTCGCTCCGCGGTCGGCGGCGATCTGGACGAGGTTGTCCAGGTTGAGGGGTCCTGACCAACGGCATCCTCCACACCTCGGCCCGCCGGCTCCAGGCCCGCTGGCTTCAGAGGTGGACGGGCAGGTGGCGGGGTCCGCGGAGCATGGCGTTCTGCCGGTAGGGGGGCGGGTCCTGGACCAGGCGTGCCGGGCCGAGGCGAGGGATCAGCGCACCGAGCGCGGCCTCGGCTTCGATGCGGGCGAGTGGTGCGCCGTAGCACAGGTGAATACCGCTGCCGAAGCCGAGGTGTTGGTTGTCCGGGCGGGTGGGGTCGAACCGGTCCGGCGCGTGGAACCGCTTGGGGTCGCGGTTGCCCGAGGCCAGCGCGAGCACGACGGTGGCGCCTTGGGGGACGGTGGTGCCGCCGACGTCGATGTCGGCGAGGGGGATGCGCTCGCGCATGTGGACCGGGGGTTCGTAGCGCAGCAGTTCCTCCACCGCTCGCGGAAGCAGGTCCGGTTCGCGACGCAGCCGGTCCAGCTGCTCGGGCTGACGCAGCAGGGTGAGCACCCCGTTGGCGATCAGGTTCACCGTGGTCTCGTGTCCGGCGATGAGCAGCAGCACGGCGGTTTCCGCGAGTTCTTCCTGGGTGAGCCGCAGGGCCGGGTCCGGTTCGTTGACGAAGGCGGAGAGCATGTCGTCGCTCGGATTGCCACGGCGCTTCTCGGCGAGGCCCGCCAGGTACCGGCCCATCTCGCCCCGCGCCTGTTCGCCCGCCTGGTCGCCCGTCTCGTCCCGCTCGGAGGAGTCCTCTTCGGGCCGGACGTCGGCGGACGCGACGATCGCGTCGGACCACGCCCTGAAGAGCGGCTCGTCCTCGCGCGGCACGCCGAGCAGGCGGCAGATCACCGTGACAGGCAGCGGATAGGCGAGGTCGTCGACGATGTCGATCCGGCCGCCCGCCTGGAACGGCTCCATCAGTTCCCCGGTGAGCCGGACGATCTCGCCGCGCATGGCATCGACCCGGCACGGGCTGTGCGGGGGGCCGAACGGCCGCATGGCCAAGGTGCGCAGTCTGTGGTGCTCCGGGTCGTCGAGCCGCAGGAACGGCGGCTTGTGCGTCGTCTCGCCACAGGTGCGGGGATCGACGCTCATCCGTGGATCGTGGAGCAGGGCGGCGACCTCGTGGTAGGTGCCGATCAGGTAGCTGCCGTCGGCCTGCCGCACGACGGGACCGGCCTCGCGGAGTTCCGCGTACAGCGGGTAGGGGTTGGGGCGGTTCGCGTAGTCGGTGATCCGTGCCAGCAAGGTGTCGGAGTCCATGGTGGCTCCTCGTCGTTGGGCGGGACGTGGGTCAGCCGCGGGGCTGCACCACGGTCAGTCGACGGTCGGGCAGGTATCCGGTGAGCGCCACGGTGGGGCCGTGGGACAGCCCCTTCGGATCCGGCACGTCGGACGGAATCGGGATGTCCGCCGCGAGCGCGCGGTCCGCCGCGCCGGGCGGGGGCGGGAACGGCGCAGCCGTCTCGATCAGGTGCCGGTAGTAGTCGAGCGACTTGGCCATGTCGACGGTGACCGCCGCGGTGACCCGCCCCTGGTAGCCGTAGACCATCGCCAGACGGCGCGCCTCCAGAGAACCCTGGGCGATGACCACGTGGTCGGAGAAGGTGGGCACACCCACCGACTTGATGTTGAGCCCGAACTGGGTCGACCAGAACGTCGGCAGGGCGAGGTGCGGGCGCCGCAGGGGCCCTGGACTGACCATGTTGTGGGCCGCCACCCCGGCCTGTTCGACCGCGTTCCCCCAGTGTTCGAGGGAGAGCATCTGGTAACCGAACAGCGGGTGGGGGAAGCGGGAGACGTCGCCGGCGACGAAGACGTCGTCAGTGACGATTCCGTACATGTTGAAGGCGCGGCACCCGGCGTCGCAGGCGATTCCGCGCGGGCCCGCCGCCAGTCCGGAATCCGCCAACCACTCGACGTTGCGGACCGCCCCCAGCGCGACGACGCACACGTCCGCCTCGACGCGGCTGCCGTCGGACAGCTCCGCGCCGGTGAAGCGCCCGCCGTCGTCCCCGCGCAGGGCGGTGACCGTCACGCCGGTGCGCAGGTCCACACCGTGGTTGCGCTGCATGGCGGCCGCGAGTTTCGCCAGGGTGCCGCCGAGCGCGCCCACCAGAGGTGCGGGACCGCGTTCGGCGACGGTGACGTCCAGTCCGCGTTCCCGGCAGGCCGAGGCGATCTCCGAACCGGTGAAGCCGCCGCCGATCACCAGCACCCGCCGTGGCCCGGCGGCCAACCGCTCGGCCAGGCCGCCGGCGTCCTCGCGGGTACGCAGGGTGAACACCCCGTCCAGGGCGGCCTCCTGCGGATCGGGCCAGGGACGCGCCCGGGTCCCGGTGGCGATCAGCAACCGGTCGTACGGCAGCGACTCGCCATCGGCCAGCATCACCCGCTTCCCCAGGGGGTCCAGGCCGGTGGCGCGTACGCCCAGCCGCCACTCGGCGTCCGGATCCCGGCGCATCGGCAGCCCGGTGGAGTCCGCCGCAGCGTGGCCCAGCAGCACCTGCTTGGACAGCGGCGGCCGGTCGTAGGGCGGATGAGGCTCGTCGCCGACCACGGTCAGTGAGCCGGTGAAGCCCTCCTCCCGCAGCGCCTCCGCGGCCCGCAACCCGGCCAGCGACGCGCCGACGACAACGATCCGGCCCTCGCTCTGGTCACCGGCCATCAGCGCTCACCTCCTCACCGAGGAGGATGGCCTGGACCGGGCACGCCGCCGCGGCCTGGCGCACGCGCTCGACCTGGTCGTCGGGGACAGCCGGGGCGTACAGCAGTCCCTCCTCGCCGTGCAACTGGAACACTTTCGGCGCGAGGAACACGCACTGTGCGTAGCCCTGGCAACGCGTGAGGTCCACAACGGTCTGCATCCCCACCACTTCCTCTGCCGCCGTACCCCCTCTCTTCCAGCATGGGACGAGAACCGGACGCGCGCAGCACGGGCCGAGAACCGGGCGCGGGCGCGGCAACCGCTCGGGGATGCCGCAGGTGCGGAGCCCGCGTCGAGCTGTCCACCGGCATCGCTCCGACCAGCGGGCGTGCGGCACCGCGATCGAGCGGCGGGCGGCCTGGGCGCGGCGGGCGGCCTGGGCGCGGCGCGCCGCCTAGGGAGTGCGGTGATCCGGGGTTTCGGGAGAGCGGGGCGTGGTCGTGCTCGGCTCGGCGAGGTGGGTGTCCATGGTGGAGTTCAGGTCGGCCATGAACGATTCGAACTGTTCCAGGAGCTGCGGCGGGTAGTGCGACATCGCGGTGTCGAGGCGTCGGGCGAGGGGGCCGAAGAACTCGTCCGCCCGTTCCTGGATGTGGCGGCCGCTGCGCAGGGTGATGATGCGCCGGTCGGGGTGCTCGCGGACGCGGGTGATGTGCCCTGCGGCTTCGAGGCGGTTCAGGAGCGCAGTGGTGGCGCCCGTGGACAGGGGGATGCGCTCGCTGAGGCGCGCCGGCGACAGGGGGGTGTCGCGCTCCTCGGCGGCGGCGATCTCCAGGACCGCGGTCGCGTCGGTGGAGTGCAGGCCCAGCCAGGCGGCGAAGCGCCGGCTGAGCTCGGCGTAGTGGCCGCCGTAGGTCCTCAGCGACTCCATCAACCGCTCACGCTGCGCCGCCACGCCGTCGAGCATCGCTTCCTCCATGGCCTCGCGCCTTTCCGTGCTGCTGTGCGGTCCGCGTCGGCGGCCTGCTTTGACAACCTACCGCCACCAATTTACCTTTATCGTAAAACTACTTCACCATGGAGGTATCTGGCGTGCGCGGCTCTTCCCCCATCACCGACGAGACCGCGGGGCCCTACCGCCGGCGATGGCTGATCCTGGTGGTGATGCTCGTCGCGGAGATCATGGATCTCCTGGACGCCTCGATCGTCAACGTCGCCGGTCCGGATCTGGAGCAGTCCCTCGGCGCCGGCTCCGTCGGCCTGCAGTGGGTGATCGGGGGCTACGCCCTCACCCTGGGAGCCGGGCTCGTGCTCGGCGGCCGGCTCGGCGACCGGTACGGCCGGCGCCGGATGTTCCTGATCGGTCTGGCCGCCTTCACCACCGCATCGCTGCTGTGCGCGCTGGCGCCGGACACCGGGTCGCTGATCGCCTTCCGGCTGCTCCAGGGCGCCGCCGGGGCGATGCTCCTGCCCCAGGGCCTGGGCCTGCTGCGGGAGAACTTCCCCGGCCCCGAGCTCACCAAGGTCTTCGGGATCTTCGGCCCCGTCCTCGGCCTCGGCGGCATCATCGGCCCGGTCCTCGGAGGATTCCTCATCGAGGGCGACTTCTTCGGCCTGGGCTGGCGCTCGGTGTTCCTCGTCAACCTCCCCATCGGCCTCGCGGCCCTCGCCGTCGCCGCGAAGTACGTCCCGAAGAAGCCGGGGGATCGCACCGTGGACGTCGACAAAGCCGGCGCGGCGCTGGTCGCCGTGTCCTGCGCGCTCCTCGTCCTGCCGCTGAACCAGGGGCAGGAGGACGGCTGGCCGCTGTGGACGTGGCTGTGCATGGCCGCCTCCGCCGCCGGGTTCGCCCTGTTCGCGCTGCACCAGCGCCGCACCGTCGCGGCGGGCCGCGAGCCGCTGATCATCCCCGCCCTGCTGCGCAAGCCCGCCTTCACCATCGGACTCGGCGGCATCGCCCTGTTCTTCGCCGGGCTCGTCGGCACCCAACTCGTCCTGACCCTCTACCTCCAGATCGGCCGGCACTTCACCGCCGGCGACGCGGGATTGGGCAACCTGCCGCTCGCCGTGGGCACGGCCATCGGTGGCGCGGTCAGCGGCGCCTTCCTCGCCGACAGGATCGGCCGCAAGGTCCTCCAGATCGGCCCGCTCGTCCAACTCGCCGGCGC
Source organism: Kitasatospora sp. NPDC043949 (assembly GCF_056435365.1). Lineage (NCBI taxonomy): Bacteria > Bacillati > Actinomycetota > Actinomycetes > Kitasatosporales > Streptomycetaceae > Kitasatospora > Kitasatospora sp. NPDC043949. The sequence continues at coordinate 23,635 of NZ_JBWKEQ010000081.1, forward strand.
GACCCTCCTCTGGTTCGAACTCGACGGCCTCACACCGGCCTCGTTCTCGATCCGGGACATCGCCCCCGGCATCGCCGTCTCCGGCATCGGCGCGGGCATGGTCATCGCCGCCCTGTTCAGCTTCGTCCTCGCCGCCGTGGACGACGCCGAGATCGGCTCCGCCTCCGGGTTCCTGTCCGCCGTCCAGTCCATCGGCGGCTCCGTCGGCGTCGCCGTCTTCGGCTCCGTCTTCTTCGCCCAGGCCGGGACCGGCGACTTCACCGCCGGCTTCCACCACGCCCTGACCATCCAGGCCTGCCTGCTGGCCGCATTCCTCGCCATCACCTTCCTGCTGCCCGAGCAGGGGCGCCCCGAGGAAGAACACCACGGCATCACCACCGACACTCCTGCCGACACCCCACAAGCCGCCGCGTGACCCCCGGCCCGCCCCGCCCGGGCGCTACGGCGCCGATACGCGTACCTGTCGCGAGGAACGCAGGACCGGCTTCAGTCCCTGTCGGGGGCGTGCAGCGCGAGGGTGAAGCTGAAGCGGTCGCCGCGGTAGAGGGTGCGGACCTGTTCGAGGGGGTGGCCCTCGGCGTCGCGGCTGCGGCGGTGGAGCAGCAGCATGGGCAGGGCGGGCGGGGTGCCGATGAGCAGGGCTTCGCGGGGGGTGGCGAGGACCGTCTCGATGCGTTCGTCGGCGCCGCCGAGCCGCACGCCGCACTCGCGCAGGTACCCGTAGAACGAGCCTTCGGGGTCGAACTCCCGCTCCAGGCGCGGGACTCGGGCAACAGGGACGTAGGTGGACTCCAGGCCGACGCGTTCCTCGTCGGCGCGCAGGACACGTTCCAGGTGCCAGAGCGGTTCACCTTCGGGGACGGCGAGGCGCTGGGCCATGGGCGGGTCGGCGGGGAGGCGGTCGAGGGTGATGAGGGTGCGGCCGGGGCGCAGGCCCTGGCGGGTGACGCCTTCGGTGTAGCTGGCGAGGGAGAGCGGCTGTTCGATCTTGGGGCCGGCGACGACGGTGCCGCGGCCCTGGCGGCGCAGGCGGCCTTCGAGGAGGAGGTCGCGCAGGGCCTGCCGGACGGTGGCGCGGGCGACGTGGTGGCGTTCGGCGAGGTCGGCTTCGGTGGGCAGGCGCCCGCCGGGACCCAATTCGGCGATGAGGTCTTCGAGTTGGGCCTTGACCAGGTAGTACTTGGGCACCCGGCCGTGGTCGGGGACGCCGGAGCGGGCGGGGGCGACGGGGGGCCGGGGGGTGCCGTGGTTCACCGCGTCACCTTATCGAGCGGTGGTCCGGCGCCATCGAGTGGCGGTTCGGCGCCCCCGAGGTCACGGAATGGTAACCGGTCTGGACTGAATTTCGGCGGTTGTTCATACAACCGTGGATCCGGGGAGGGCTCCTCCTCGCACGGGCGCCCCATCCTCGGTGCCGGTGCAACCGCACCGCGTCGCCCCCTAGTTGGGAGCCCTCGTGCGCATCCCCCGCTCCATCCGGACCGTCACCGCGGCCACCGCCGTAGCCGCCGTGCTGCTGCCGTCGGCGCCCGCCGGCGCCGCCCCCGCCGCTTCCGCCGTCGCAGCCGCCCCCGCCTACAAGGGCCTGCCGGACGGCACCAAGCAGGCCAAGACCCTGGTCATCGGCGTCGACGGCACCCGCTACGACAAGCTGGCGGCCGCCGACGCGCCCAACCTCAAGGCGCTGATGGCCGGCGGCATGACCGCCACCAGCAACCTGTACGCCAACCCGCTGGCGCCGACCCTGTCCGGGCCGGGCTGGTCGACCATCGCCACCGGCGTGTGGCCCGACAAGCACCAGGTCAAGGACAACGCGTTCACCGGCGCCCGGTTCGACCAGTACCCGGACTTCGCCAGCCGCCTGGAGGCCGCCGACCCGGCCGCCTCCACGCTGGTGATCGGCTCGTGGAACCCGATCACCGGCAACGTCTTCAACGGCAAGGCGGACCTGCGGATCGCCGAGAACGAGAACGACGCCAAGACCGCCTCCGACGCCGCCGACTACCTCGCCCACGGCAACCCGGACGCCGCCTTCCTGCACTTCGACGGGATCGACGAGGCCGGGCACGCCTCCGGCGGCGCCAGCGCCCAGTACGCGGCCGCCATCCACACCGTCGACGCGCTCGTCGGCCAGGTCGTGCAGTCCGTCAAGTCCCGCCCCACGTACGGCTCGGAGGACTGGCTGATCGTCGTCACCACCGACCACGGACACACCGACGCCGGCGGGCACGGCGGCAACAGCGCCAACGAGCGGCAGACCTTCGTGATCGCCGACGGCGCCGGCTACCCGGCCGGCTCCCGGCGCTACGACGTCAAGCCCGTGGACATCGCGCCCACCGTCCTCAAGCACGAGGGCGCGGCGATCGACCCCGCCTGGCGCCTGGACGGGCAGCCGATCGACGAGATCGCCCCGGACGCCTTCGACGCGCTGCGCCCCGCCCTACAGGGCCGGGCGGACGAGACGGGCATCCCGGCCGCGGTCCGGGGCTGGACGCACACGCCGCCCAGCGGCTGGAGCATCGACAACTCCCGGATGCCCAGCGGCGGGGTGACGGAGTGGCGCGGCTGGGCCTTCGCCACCGACGAGTTCTGGAGCGCCACCCAGCTCGGACAGGGCCGGGAGACCAACGTACGGGCCCGCAACGTCTTCGCGGTCGCCGACTCCGACGAGTGGGACGACAAGGCGCACGGCGCCGGCCAGTTCGACTCCACCCTGGTCAGCCCGGCCTACCCGGTCGCCGGCCTCGGCCGGGCCGTGCTGTCCTTCGCGACGAACTACAAGGTCGACGGCCCGCAGACCGGCGACGTGTACGTGGTCTTCGACGACGGCGCCCCGCAGCTGGTGAAGTCCTACCGCGCCGACCTGAACACCGTCGAGCACCTGCCCGTCACCGTGCCGGCCGGCGCCACCACCGCGCGCCTGCAGTTCCGCTACACGGGCACCAACAGCGCCTTCTGGACGGTCGACCAGGTCTCCTTCGGCTCCTGACACCACCACCGGCCCCCGCCGCCCCGGCCCCCGGGGCGGCGGGAGGCGACGCCCACCATGCGGTACGGCGGCCTCCCGGAGCGGAGTTCGACTGTCAGACCAGGCAGAACTCGTTTCCTTCCGGGTCGGCCATCACCACATGATCGGGCCTGCCGTCCAACTCCTCCTCGCTGACCACGGTCGCGCCCGCAGCGGTCAACCGCTCCACCGCCTCGACCACGCGCGGCCATCGCACCTCCCACGGTGTCTCACGGCCGCCACCGACCTGGACGTCCACGTGCACCCGGTTCTTCACCGCCTTCGGCTCCGGCACCTTCAGGAAGGACATGGTGGGGCCCACCCCCTCGGGATCACAGAGGTACGCGCCGTCATCCCACTCGTCCTCCGGGATCCCGTAGTGGGAGAGCCATTCCTCCCAACTCCCGAATCCCACAGGTGCGGGCTTCTCCGCATAGCCCAGCGCCAGTGCCCAGAACTCAGCCAGCTTCGCCGGGTGCGCGCAGTCGATCGTCAAGCTCCACCTGGTCGCCATGCGGTCCTCCTCCGGTCGGATGCCGCGACGGTACCGCGCACCTCTGACACTCGCGGCCGGTGAGCCGTCCGGTGGCGGCCGGCGTCGTCAGGGCCCTCGGCGCGTGCCGGGCAGGTGCCTCCCGGCGGCCGGTACGGTACCGGCGTGACGGGAACTCAGGACACCGTGCTGGTGGTGGTGCGCGGTCCGAGCGGGGCGGGCAAGTCGAGCGTCGCCGCGCGGCTGCGCGCCGCGTACGGACGGGGCGTGGCCGTCGTCGCCCAGGACGTGCTCCGGCGCACCGTCCTGCGCGAACGCGACCTCCCGGGCGGGGCGAACATCGGCCTCATCGACCTGGTCGCCCGGCACGCCCTCGACCACGGCTTCCACACCGTCGTCGAGGGCATCCTCGCCGCCGAGCGCTACGGCCCGATGCTCGCCCGGCTCGCCGCCGACCACCGCGGCCGCAGCCACCTGTACTACCTCGACGCCGACTTCGACGAGACCGTGCGCCGCCACGCCACCCGCCCCCAGGCCGCCGAGTTCTCCCCCGAGGACATGGCCGACTGGTACCAGCCCCACGACCTCCTGCCCGGCGGCCTCGAACGCGTCGTTCCGCAGCACAGCACCCTCGACGAGACCGTCGAGCGGATCCTCGCCGACACCCGTCTCACCCCGCCATTTCGCCACCGGTGAGCGGCGCTACGACAGCTGAGCCCGTCCCCCGCAGGAGGCCGGGGGTACGGAACGGCCCCGCCCTACCGGCGGTGGCGGCCGGTACTGACATTTGCTCTTTGGGGTGATGGATCTGCCGTTTTACTGACGGACGGTCACCTGTCGGCGTAGACCGTCTCGCATGCGATATGCGGAT
>NZ_JBWKEQ010000082.1:0-27891 GCF_056435365.1 Kitasatospora sp. NPDC043949
TCGTGTCTGGCCGGTATCGCCGACTTGCTGTCTACGAGAGAAACGTTAGACCCACCCACGAGCAATGTCTACTCCGGCGCACACAGATTTTGCGATGCTCTGGGGTGAGGTAACCTTCCGCTGCGCGGCGGCGGCAACCCCCCGAGCCGCCGCCGCGCGCGGCCTTGGCCGCTGGGGCCACTCTTTCTCGACAAGCGGAGCCGCCCCCGTGTGGGCAACGACTACACCGCGTGGAAGCTGTTGCGGAAGGCGGCGTCCGACTGGACCGTCATCGACCTGCCTGCCATCGCGGGCAGCCCCGACGATGCCGTCGGCCGCAAGGTCGGCGAGTCGCTGTGGCTGGCCCGGTACGGCTGCAAGGCGCTGGTCGGTATCTGGCACGCCGTCGGCGAGCGGCTGTGGTGGTTGTTGTTCATGTAGAAGCCGCCCCGTCGAGGGGTGGGGTGTGGCGGCGGGCGTGGATCGACACGGCCCGGATCGTCCCCGTCGAGTTCTCGGGCCGAGGGCATCACGTCGGGCACTACCCGGAGCTGGAAGGACAGATGCTGGCCTGGGTCACCGGGATGGACAGCCCCGACAGGATGGACGCCGCGGTGTACGGCCCGACCGAGCTGGCCGGCGCCGGGCAGCTCGACGTACTCGCGCAGGGCATGGACGACAACCGCCTGTCCGGACGCCGCTGACCAACCCGGATGGGAATGGGGTGCGGGGGTGCAGCCCCAGGGCCGCACCCCAGACTGTCAACGCCGAGGTCGAGACCCTGCTCGCCGCCCAGAGGAACGGCGACGTCGTGATGGTGGCCGCTGCCCTGCAGTCGTCGGTGCTGCGGGAGCTGGACCAGTAGCAGAAGGGGCTCGGCAACCTCAACCTCGCCTATGCCTTCGCCGCGCTACTGACCCAGGAGTGCCCCCAGAGGGGTGCGACGTCCTCGGCGTGCCGGACCTGCGCCGGTTGGTGCGGGCGGCGACCGACGAGACCCTTCACGCCCGACTGGAGATCGCCGACGAGATCGGGATGCCGTTCGGCATCGCGGATGCCAAGGCCGAAAACGCCCGGTTCATCGCCGCCGTGCCGCTCGCGCAGGAGTTCGTGAAGCTCTGCCGCCTTCAGCCTGACGCCACCGCCGAGTTCGTGCGGTAGGCCCGCCGGTCCGCCGTGATGGTCGACGAGGTGTGGGCTGTGCTGTACGAGGCATGCGCCACGGTGCGCGGCCACTGCCTGTAAGCGGGATAGCGGACTTCGTCGCGGCGTGGAGGATTTCATCTCAGAAGTGCCTTGTCGATTGTGCGTGCTGGAAGCGTGAAGAACTCCCATCATCGCATGTCACAAGGCACTTCCTCGTTTCTGAGGGAACTATCCACGGGCATCAGGCCGGTGGATCCGGGTTCAGTGGACCGTCACGCTCGGCCCTTCGACAAGGGGGTCCAGGGTCGTGTAGTTGTCACTATCATCCCACGGTTGAACTTTCACGGTAATCCTGGGCGAACCATTGGGATTGTTCAGGGTCGGAGTGTAGAGTTGATAATCACCTGGACCATGAAGGGAGAGTGTGTCGACCTTTACTTCACCGGCCCGGGTGTTAAATTCCGCTTTATGATAGCCGGGCTCCTTTTTTATGCGACTACCCTTTTTCCTGAGTGAGAGGCCATCGCGACCCATGACGCACTCCACGTTGTCCCCCCACCCTTCGGGCGTATAGTACCAAAGGGCTTTCCCGAAAGGACTTCGATAGTGCCCGCATCCGCGGATCCTGAGGACCGGGGCAACCTCTTTTTCGGGGGTGACTTGCAGGCAGGACTGTAGCCATGCTTGAACCCAATTATCGCGGTAATGGGTCCTTGTCAGTTCATTGCACTTTGTCCTGTTTCGCGCCCTGGGGGCGTACTTGTCTTCTTCTCCGATGGTCGTTTCGGCGAGTGTGTCCAGGGTTTTCTCTTGCGTCCATGGGTCGTTATAGTATTCGCCATAGGGCAAGCATGTCGTGACGATATTTTCTGCCCCTCGGAGGGTGGAGGTCTTTCCGCCTCGCACATTCGGGCCCTTTCCTTCGTACGCCCAGGCGCCCTGTTCGGTAATTCCGAATACGACACCGTCGCACAGGCCAATCTGGGGCTTAAATTTGTTTCTGGTATTGAGGTAGACCGCCGGCTCGTCGTCTATGTTGGAGCGGAAGGTTGTGTACCTGGGGTACCCATCAGCCCCATGTGGCGCCTCGTCTCCCGAGTTCAGCGACCGCAGGAAAGCTGACCCGCTTGCCATGTCGTGGCATTGAAAATCGCAATTCTCGGCAAGTTCCTTTGCGTAGCCAACCAGGATATTATGGTCCCCCAGGAATGCCCCGATTGCACGGACGGCTTCGGATGCTCCAACTCCCACGTCGGCCACGATTGTTCCATGGTGGGGGCTTCCCATGGATACGAAGTGTTTCACTTTTTCTGCTCCGCCCAAATTCTTGATATAGGCGCGTGCTACGAGACCTCCCATCGAGTGGGCCACAATATCGACCTTGCCGTCCGGTGACGTCTTTGCGATCTCGTTGACTTCCCTGGCGAAGCCTGCGGCGATGTGGTCGATTCCAGGATTGGGAGGATTGGTCTGGCCGGGCTTTGTCATCTTGCTGTAATCGTAGACGTGCAGTTCGCTTTCTTTGTATCCCTGTGTTTCGGCGTATCCTTTCATCCCGTTCCAGACCGCACCTTCGGAGTGCCAGCCATGGACGAAGATGATGGGCCGGTGTGGCCCGCTGGCGTATGCGCTCCGCTGGGCCTGATTCGGGGCGGCAGGCGCTGGTAGTGCGCTAGCGGGTGTGGCCGTCGCCATCGAAAGGCAAAGGGCGCCGGCTGTCACCGCGGTCCACGCGGGGCTCGGCCGCCTCCTCTGCTGGACGGTGATATTGTTCAGGCTGGCCGGCAGGAGCCGGGCCTTCAGTTCACTGTGGATCATGTTCAGCAACCTTTCGCTGTAGCTTGGGTCGGAACTTTCACCGTGCACACTGAAGATGCCAACACGCGACCGCCCCGACAGCGGCCGCGCATAATGAAGCACGCTTCATGAAACTCCCTTTCCTTCATTGATGTAGGCCAGCTTCCAAATACTCCTCAATGTGGACGAAAATTCCTCACATGCGGAATGGTGTCGCGCATGATGGTGCGGCCAAACAGTGATCATCAGGCCGAGATCCACTTTCGCAACGTGCCCTCGGCGGTGGGGCGGGACGTCTGGCGCACTACCTGGACGCCGCCGCAACGCTGTCCCGCAGCACCTTGATGGCGGGCGTCCACGTGTTCACCCCGTCCAGGGCGTGCAGCCAGTGGCCTTGTGGGGTTGGTGGGCAGTTGCTGGGCCGGTCGCCTCCGGGGGTGCCGTAGGCGAGGGCGGCGACCGTGCGCAGGTCGACCTGGGATCCGCGTGCGCGGGTGGCGTCGTGGACCAGCCGGGACATCGCCTGCCGGCCGGAGCGGCCGAGTTCCCGCATCGTGGCCCGCACGGTGGTCTCGTGGATGCCGCCGCGTCGGGTGAGGTTGCCGAGGACCGTGCCGATGCTGGGGCCGCCGACACGGTGGGCCTGTCGGTCGGGTGCGGTGACGGTGAGTGCGGCGTGGACGGCGAGGGCGACGGCGAGGGCGTTCTCCTCGGCGAGGACCTGATCGCGGTGTTCGCTAAGTGGAACATAAATGCACCATCCTGGATCTGGCAAGGCGAGATCAGCCGAGTGCGGCAGGGACCGGCGGACGCCGCACGATGATCACGGGCAGGTGGAGTTCGCGTGCGGCGGTGAGTTTGGGTGCGGTCGCGGCGCCGCCGCTGTCCTTGGTGACCACGACGTCGATGCGGTGCTCGCGCAGGAGCGCCCGTTCGTCGTCGAGCGTGAACGGCCCCCGGTCCAGCAGGACTTCGAAGGACGGCGGCAACGGGGGCTCGGGCGGGTCGACTGACCGGGCGAGGAAGTGGACCCCGTCGAGGTGGGCGAAGGCCGCCGATCCTCACCTCTCCGGCGGGCAGCCGGGGTTGGGCGATCCGGCCGGCCAGTGAACTGGTGACCCGCAGGGACGGCAGCTCGGCGAGTGCGGCAGCCAGCGCCCGCCCCTCCGTCGTCCCGCCGAGGATCAGGACGTGCCGGGTCATGGGGTTCACGCCCCGCAGGGCTCGTGCGGGCGTTCGCGCTCCGCCGAGTAGAGGTGGCTGTCGCGGAACTGCTCGGCGGCCAGCGTCCGTCCGACCAGGATGACGGCGGTGCGCACCACGCCCGAGGCCTTGACCTGCCCGGCGATGTCGGCGAGGGTGCCGCGCAGCACCAGCTCGTCTGGGCGGCTGGCCATCGCGACGACGGCGGCCGGGCAGTCGGCGCCGTAGTGCGGGAGCAGTTGCTCGACGACGTCGTCCACGTATCCGGCGGCCAGGTGCAGTACCAGCAGGGCGCCGCTGCGGCCGAGGGTGGCCAGGTCCTCGCCCTCGGGCATCGGGGTGGCGCGCTTGGCGATCCGGGTGAGGATGACGGTCTGGCCGACGGTCGGGACGGTCAGCTCCCGCTTGAGCGCGGCTGCTGCGGCGGCGAAGGCGGGCACGCCGGGGACGATCTCGTACGGCACGCCGGCCGCGTCGAGGGACCGTCATCGCCGCGAAGGAACCGACCGCCGGCACTGTCGGCCGGACCTGGCAGGCCCTCGATCCGGGCGGGGTCAGCACCGTGGAAGTCGTGCGGATCACCAGGCTGGACGAAGTAGTTCTGTCCTGACCGGTCCAGGTGCGGTCTCGGTCTCCGGTGGGGCCGGTTCACAGAGCGGTCCCACCAGACGTCGTCGTGGTGTCGGTTACCCGATGCTCTCCGCGACGTGGATGAGTTCCTCGTTGGTGAGTCGTGGGGGGCCACCGGTGGTGACGACGAAGGTGTAGGTGCCGTCGGACCACGTCAGCGAGTGGGGGTCGCCTTGGGAATCCGAGTGCGTGATGGTCGCGGGGTGGCCCTTGACGGTGGCGGCCTTGCCGGGTGGTGGTGTGCTGCTCCGGAGGGTCTGGCTGATGATCAGAGAGCCGGCTTCGGGACCGGTGCCCAGCCGGTAACCGACGGCCCAGGCCGGGGTGTCGGTCGGGATCGCTTCCAGGCCGGGCAGGAAGACCATCCTGCCCGCGGGGTAGGGGTAGTAGTTCTCCGGCAGGAACGCGGGCCGGAGAAGGTTGCGCTCGTCGAAGTGGACGGCGGGCTTGCCCGTGGCGTCGTTCAGGGCCCTGGTGCCGAGCGGTTTGTTCAGGTGAGTGGTGATCTGCGCGAAGCCGCCCGGGTCGCAGAACCCCGGATGGACCGTGTGCCGCAGGGAGACCTTCACCATGCCGGTGGACTCACGGGTCACGAGCTCCGGTCGGTCCTCGCAACCCCAGCCGATGTTGAGTGTCAGGGTTTGGCCGTCGGAGCTGACCAGTAGCGGGTAGCCGGCCACGGCGCCTTCGTGGACCTTGATCTCCGGGCCCCGGTTCATCCATGCGTTGATTGCGAACCCGCTACCGAGAACGGCTATCGCAGCCACGGCGGTCAAGCGATTCCGTCGCCCGCGCTTCGACTTCTGACGGACGGTACTTTGCGTCACGGGCCCTCCCCGGCAGTCATGGCCATGCTTGCGGTAGGTCGCGCCTGCCGGATGCAAGCCTGGCAGGCGTGACCACCCCGGCCTTCACCAGAGGTGCAGGAAGGTCCGGATGTCGTCGTAGCCGTCGAGGGCCCGTCCGTCCACGTCCGCCGGGTCGGCGGCGGCCCGCTTCGACAAGGAGTGCGCCAGGTCGAGGGCTTCGTCGCTGAGGCGGCCGAAGCGGCGGGCGATGTGGCTCAGACACAGGACGGCCAGCCCCAGCAGGGGACTGCCCGGTGCGGCCCGTGTGCCGGTCTTCACGCAGCAGTGCTCGGCGAAGTCGCGGTCGTCTCCGTGCAGGGCGATCCCGACCAGGGCCTCAGCCGTGTGGTCAGCTGCGGATCGGTCGTCCAGAGCCCCTTCCAGGGCTTCCGTCACCATCTCGCGAGCCGGCGCGGGCGGGTTCTCCAGGGTCCTGTGCATGCCGCGAGACTACGGCCTCCGCCACGGTCGCGTTGCCCAACAGCCAGTGGTGAGCGATGGGTTGGGCGAAGTGGCGCTGGAGTGCGAAGCCGGCGTGCGGTGGGCGTGCGTGCCGGGCCGCGGTCGGGAACGGCCGTCGTGTCCGTCGAGGCTCCTGGGCTCGCGACCATGACCCCCACCACCAACCCCCCTGAGCAGCGGCATGTCCGTATCCAGGCGACCGGCCCGACCGCGCGTCTGGAGATCGACGGCCAGGACCTCGCCGACCAGGTCCGCTCGTACGAGCTGCGGCACACCGTCGGGCAGCTCCCCGAACTCCAGTTGCTGCTGCGCCCGTCCGCCAACCCGGAGTGGGAGGGCGCCGCCCGCGTCGTGGTCGGCGAGGACCCGGACCCGGGTCCGGCGGCCGCAGCTTTCCTGGCCGCCCTCGACCCCACCGAGACCGTCGAGACCGAGCGGGCGCTCCTCGCCCGGCACGACCTCCTCGACGGCGGCGCGCACGAATTCACGAGGGCGCTGCTCACCCAGCTGGGCGAGTGGGCGCCCGGTGTGCGGCAGCCCGGCGAGCACGGGGCGGTGGACGGTTGATGGCGCAGGTGACCAGCAACGCCGGGGTCCTGGCCGCGCAGCTGGAGTCGAGGGCCGCCGTCGCGGTGCCGGCGGCCACGGCGGTGGTGCGGCACCACGCGATGATCCTGGAGACCGCGATCCGTGCCGGCGCATCGGGCCGTCCTGGGCCCGGCGTTCAGAGCGGCGAGTACCGGAGGTCGTGGACCACGGAGGTCCACGCCACCGCCACCGGTGTGGAAGCGATCGTGGGCACCAGCCGCCCGCAGGCCGTGCGCCGTCGATGCGGACCATGTCCGCCAGCGCGTGGGCGTCGCCCTTGTCGCTCTTGGCCCCCGAGGTGCCGTACCTCTCCTTGAACCGGGCAGCCTGGCGGGGGTTGGCCGCGTGGACGCGGTAGCCGGCGGCGATCAGGGCCTGCACCCACGGGCCCCGGTCGGTCTCGATGCAGACCGTCACCTGCCCGGGCTCCAGGTCCTGGCCACCGTGGCGGGCGACGAGGCGTGCAGCTTCGCGATGCCCTCGGAGCCCTCCGGTAGCCGTGCGCTCGCCGGCTTCCGGCCCGTCTCGTTCTGCAGCTCCACGTCGTGGTGGTCTTCGGCCCAGTCGTCGCCGATGAACAGCACTGGTCTTCTCCAGCTTCTCTTGGCGTTCTGTGTGTGCAGCCTGCGGAAGGCGTGGCTCGCGTTCTCATGGATCAAGTGCTCACGCCCAACCTGCCTGGCGGGCACGCGATTCCATCAGCAGTCAAGCCCCCCGGCCGACCAGAGGCGGCGTGGTCTGACTTCAGAGCTCACGATGGCTCCGAAGAAGGAAGTGCTCACCTGCTGGTGGCTACGGGCCGTAGTCTCTCCTACGGCCCGACGGGGCCATTAGAAGGAGCTGCTGCTTCCGGCGAAGGGGCTGGGCTCCTCCGAAGGACTGAGCTCGCCCGGGTGGCTGGGTGCAGTGAAGAAGCTGGGTTCCCCCGAGGGGCTGAGCTCGCCCGGAGGGCTGGGTGCGGCCGGGGAAGCGGGCGTGGCCGAGCGGCTGGGCGCGGTGGAGGGGCTGGGCGCAGCGGAGGGGCTGAGCTTGTCGGAGGGGCTGGGTGCGGCCGGGGAACCGGGCGTGGCGGAGGGGCTGAGCTCGTCCGAGCGGCTCGGGTACGGCTGAGGGGCCGGCTGTGGGCGAGCGCCGCTGGGTGCGGCGGAGAGGCTGAGCCCGTTCGAGGGGCTGGGCGTGGCGGAGGGACTGGGTGCGGCCGGGGAACCGGACTTGGCGGAGGGGCTGGGCGTGGCCGAGGCGCTCGACGTGGCGGAGGGGCTCGGGCGGGGGTCGTGGGGGCAGAGCACGGCAGGGTCTTTGAACCCGTAGCTCAGGCCCCAGTCCCTGTCGCAGCCGCCCCAGTAGGTCCTCACCCAGCCGCAGTAGGGGCCGCCGTAGCTGAAGCAACGGGGCACCGAGTCCTCCGAGTCCTCCGAGTCCGGATTCGTGGAGGGAGACCAGGATGATTCGGCTTCGCTCTGCGAGGTGCCGAGGGCGTTGACCGCGCGGACCTGCGTGGCATCGGAACTCTGGGACGTCCCGCCCGTGAAGAGGACGGCCAGGCCAAAGGCTGAGGCGGAAGCCGCCACGATTGAAGCGGCGAGAACGCGGCGGGTGGAGCGCATGGCTGGTCCTCTTGGCTGCGTGGTCTGTGGCACGTGGGAATGCACTCCGGGCACGGGCACCGCCGCTGTGAGCGCCGGAGTTAAATATATGGTCGGAAGACCTTTTCATCGCCGACGAAGCGCCAGTCAGGCGGCCTTGCTCCGGTTTTTCACTCGAAGAGGCTCGCCTCGACCCACGTGCCGCGACCGCGCGCAGATCTTCGCCCACGGGGGCCTCGGCCGGGCCCGGTGATCGGCGGACGACCGGCGATCGACACGGTCAGCGCAGGGAGCGGACCGCCGGGCTCGTGGCGACCAGGCCGGCGCAGGCCAGGACGGCGCTGCCGCAGACCAGGAACAGCGTGGTCGTGCCGTAGGGGAGCAGGGCGCCGGCGATCACGTAGGAGAACGGGTCGAACGCCACCGTGGCCAGCACGACGAGGCTGAGTACCCGGCCCAGCAGTTGCTCGGGCACCCGCTCCTGCAGAGTGGCCACGACCACCACTCCGAGGAACCCGGATCCGAGGCCGATGAGCGAGACGACCGCCGTCGCGGCGACGACATGGGTGACGGCGGCGAGTCCGGCCATGCCTGCGCCGATCGCCGCGACACCGCCGACCACGGTCCGGCCGCGCAGGGCGGGCGGCCGCCACCCGGCCATCAGTGAGCCGGCCAGTGAGCCGGCACCGAAACCGGAGAGCACGACGCCCAGGGATCCCGCGCCGCCGAGGCGTTGATCGGCGAGCACCGCGCCGCCCACGAGCACGGGGCCCACGACCGCGATGTTGATCAGGGCGATGGCTGCCAGCATCCCTCGCACCAGCGGTTCGTGCCAGGCGTACCTCAAGCCCACGCCGAGGGCACGCGCACTGCTGAACTGCTCGCCGTCGACGGTGGCCGGACCGGCGTCGTCCCCGGCACCTCCGCCGCGTCGTACCACGCGGATCAGCGTGCTGAGGACGACGGCGGCCAACGCGGCCATCGCCACGATCCCACCGAGCGTCGCGGCGAAGCCGACTGCGGCGATGCATCCGGCGGCCACCGCCGGGCCGACCAGATCGCCCCCCGACTCCGCGCCCTGCACCAGCCCGTTGACCCGGGAGAGCTTGTCGGTCGGCACGACGGCGGGTAGCAACGCCAGGGCCGCCGGGAAGTAGGCGGCGTCGGCGGCGCCGAGCAGCCCGCCGAGCAGCGCGACCGTCGTCAACGACGGTGAGGTGAAGGTGACCAGGGCGCCGAGGGCGAGCAGGACGGCGACCCGGAGCCAGGCGGCACTGGCCACGACACGGGCGGGACCGAGGCGGTCGACCAGTACTCCCGCAGGAGGCAGGAGCACCGCTCGCGGCAGCGCCACGGCCACGAGCACCAACCCCGTGGCGATTCCGGGTTCCGACAGGTCGAGCACGAAGAGCGTGAGCCAGACGATGAACAGCGCATCGACCACGGCCGCCAGCCCTTGACCCACGATCAGGCGGCGCAGGTGCGAATCGCCGAGCGGTTCGCGCGGAAGGGGCGGGGCGGTCGGCTCCGTCGTCATCGGTGGCTCTCCGGGGCTCGGGTACGGGGCGTCAGCCATGGCGTGGCGGCGGCCCACCGGCGACGCCGGCGGGTCCGGCGCCGGGTGTCACTATGCGATGTGGGTGCCCCCATCGACCGTCAGGGTGGTGCCGGTGATGTAGGACGCCGCGTCGGAGACGAGGAAGACCAGAGCCGCAGCGAGCTCCTCGGGACGCCCGATGCGGCCTGAGAGCACCCGCGGCATCATCGCCTCCAGGTAACCCTCGGCGTAGCCGTCGGTCATCGCGGAGGTGAAGAGGCCCGGCGCGAGGGCGTTCACGCGAATGCCCTTGCCGGGGGTCCACTGCTGGGCGAGATCGCGGGTGAGCCCGAGGATCCCGGCCTTCGACGCCGAGTAGGCGGCCTGCGGCAGCCCGCCCGTGACCAGGGCGAGGATGCTCGAGACGTTGACGATGGAACTGCCGGGCAGCATCACCGCGCCCGCGGCCTGGGCCATCCAGTAGGAGCCGTTCAGATTGATGTCGATGACCTCGCGGAACTGCTCCGGGGTCTCCTCCGCCGCGGGTTGCTCACTGCTGATCCCGGCGTTGTTGACGAGAATGTCCACCCGCCCGAATGCCCGCACGGCCGCGTCGACCAGCCTGCGGCAGTCCTCCGGCTCGGCGACGTCGGTGCGCACGGCGACGGCCCGGCGGCCGAGCTTCTCGACGGCCGCGCGCACGGTCTCCAGCCGCTCGGTGCGCCGCGCCCCGAGCACGACGTCGGCGCCGGCCTCCGCCACCGCGGTGGCGAAGGCGACGCCCAGCCCGGAGGAGGCGCCGGTGACCACGGCGACGCGACCGTCGAGCCGGAAGCGATCGAGGACGCTCATGGCTGTCCGACCTCCTGGGGAGCCTCGTGGGGAAGGGTCGTCCCGGCGGAGGTCACCGGTGCTCGGCGACGTAGTTCACCGCGTCGCCGACGGTCCTCAATCCGGTGACCCGGTCGTCCGGGATCTTCACCTCGAACCTGTCCTCGACCGCCACGGCGATCTCCATCATGGCCAGGGAGTCGACGTCGAGGTCGTCGGTGAACGACGTCTCGGCGCTCACCTCGGCGGAGTCGATGCCGAGGACCTCTTCGACGATCTCGGCAATGGCGTTGAGGATGTCGGTGTTGTCCACCACGGGTTCCTTCCTCTGGGGATGGGGATGGGGTCGGCGTCGGCCATCGGTCGGTGGGGCGAGCCTCGGTGCGGCGAGCGTCGGTGGGGAGGTCAGAGCCCGAGGCGTCGTCGGTAGGCGAGGAGGGTGTGCAGGAAGCCGTCCATCTGCTCCTCGGTGTGGCCCGCGTGCGGGAACAGGCGCAGGAGCGCCTGGTTGCGCGAGACGGCCGGGTAGGAGAAGACGGGTACGAGGTAGCCGTCCTCGACGAACCACTCCCGCATCTGCAGGGCGGCGGCGTCGCTTCCGATCGGCACCGAGAGCATGTACGACTCGGTCGGCGTCGTCGCCGTGCCGGCCTCGTGCATCTGTCGGCGAAGGCGGGCGGCATGCGCCAGGTAGTCGTCGACGATCCCCGGATCGTCGGCGAGGACGCCGATCGTGCGGTCGGCGGCGTAGGCGGTCGGCGGCTGGATGGCGGCCGTGAACATCGAGGTGCCGGAGAGCAGTTCGAAGGCGTCGATGGCCGCCGCCGGCCCGGCGATCGCGCCGCCTTCCAGACCGATGGCCTTCGACAGCGACACCATGACGAAGTCGGCCCGCTCCCGGATCGCCGCCGCCTCCCGGGCGTAGGGACGGTTCTCGGGCCCGTAGACCATGAAGCCGTTCGCGTCGTCGATCATGCTGACGGCGCCGTGCCGGTCGCACTCGTCGAGGATCTCCACGATCGGTCCCATGGTGCCGTCGGCCGAGTAGATGCTCTCGGCGATCACCACGGTCTTGTGGGTGCGGACCCGCTCCAGGACGCGGGCCAGGTCGGAGACGTCGTTGTGCCGGAACGCGTGGACGTTGCGGCCGTAGCCGAGCCCCTGGAGGCCCTTCCAGATGCTCCAGTGGACGTCGCGGTCGACGACGAACACGGTGTCGTGGTTGCGCACCTCGATCCCGGCGTCGAAGTGCGCGGAACTGCTCATGGCGTGGACGAACCCGATGTTGGCCAGGAGCCCCGTGGCGAAGCTGATGGCTCGCTCCTTGCCGGTGTGACGGGCGATCGTCTCCTCCAGCACCTGGTGCGGGCGGCAGATCCCCTGGGTCATCCTGGATCCGCTGGTGCTCAGGCCGTGGGCGAGCGCCCCCTCCGCGAAATGACGCCGTACGGGGACGTGGCGCTCCAGATCGAGGAAGCTGATGCTGGCGAAGTTCACCAGCTCGCGGCCGTTGCGGACGATGGTCGGCCCGACGGGACCGTCCACCACCGGCGGGCGGTAGGCCGTGTCGTGGGTGTTCGCCTCGACGAAGGCGGCGAAGGCCCACGGGGCCAGGCGGTCCGCGGACGGGCCGGCGGTGCGGGACGCGGTCATGGCGAGGTTTCTCCTCCACGATGGGCGCGGGGCGGTGAGGGCTCCAGGGCTGTGGCGAGGTGGCCGAGCGAGGCCGTTCCGGCCAGTTCGTCCGACGCGATCCCGGTGAAGCCGGACCGGTGGAGCAGCGCCAGCAGACGGGGGACGGCGACCAGGGTGACGCCGTGGTCGGCGAGGCAACGGTTCATGTCCACCGCGTCAGGGCTGTCGGAGGAGCCGTCCGGCGGATCGCCGGGTGCGACAGCGGCCACGGCGGCGGCCAGCGCCCGTTCGGCGCCCGTAGCGGGCGGGCGCGACGGGACCCGCGGCGTTCCCGCGCCGGTGGTGGCGGTGCGGGACCGGTCGGACCCGGGGCCGGCCGGGGACAGGACGTAGCGGCCCGGGGCCGCGATGCCGGGCACTTCGTCGAGGTGGTCCAGGACGTGGCGGTGCAAGTCGTCGGGGGTGACACCGGGGGCGGTGCGAGCGCGTGCGACGAGGTGCGGTTCGCCTTCCCCCGCTGCGTCCCCGCTGGGCGCCACTGTCACGTCGAGCACTCCGGGGTGGCCGCGCAACACGGCCTCGACCCTGGCCGGGCACACCCATCCCTGCGGGGCGCGCCACCATCCGGCGGCGGCCGGTGTCGGCGGGCGCGCCGGAACCGGGCACTCGGCACCGTCGGCGAGCGCGCGCAGGAAGGCGCACAGACGGACGGGCAACGCCACGGCCTGCCCGGCGTCGAGCAGGTGGTCCCCGACGGTGACGTCGAGGGTGACGACCCCCGCGTCGAGGCTGAGGTCGACGTAGAGCGTGTCGCAGGGCTCGTCGGGTGCGCTGCGGATCCAGGTTGCGGACCCGTCCGGCGGAGCGTACTGCGCGGGGACCAGGTACCCGGGGACCAGGTAGTCGCGCGGCCACGAGTAGCAGTTGTACTCGATGGTCGGTACGGTCACGACACCCCGGCGACGGTGCATCCGCGCCTCGGCGGCGACCAGTTCCGCGGGGCGCCACTGACCGTGCCGGTAGGCGGCGGAGGAGGCGGCGGCGACCGAGGCGACCACCTCGCCGAACGCCGCGCCCGGGCGGAGGTCGATCTGCACCGGAACCGTCAGGGCCCGGACGCCGACGCTGTTCCGCAGAGCGGCCCGGGCCCGGTTGGAGACGACCACGGACGCGAGGAACCGGTGCTCACCGGTGCGGGTGGCGACGTCGTGGGCCAGCGCCGCGAGCACGACGACCTCCGGACCGGCCCGATGGCGCCGGGCGACGCGGTGGAGGTCGTCGTACGCACCCGCCGAGCGGTGCTGGAGGCGGTGGCGCCCAGCGCCGTCGTCGGTCCCGCCGAACGGGGCCAGCACACCGGTCGGGTTGCCCGCGAGCCGCGTGAGCCACTCGCGCTCCGCCGCGCGGGCGCGTTCCACGGGCTGGGCGGCGACCGTGTCGAGGGGGTGCTGCACGCTTGCCTCCGCCGGTGCGCCGACGCCGCGCAGTTGGTCGTGCAACTGGTTGATCAGCACCGCCAGCCCCCACCCGTCGATCACGACGTGATGGGCGGCCAGCAGGACCGCACGCGGCCTCCCCGCCTCCAGCAGCACCCTGGCGCGCCAGGGCGGGTTCCGCTCGGGATCGATCGGACGGGCGGCCAGCGCGGCGGTGGCGGCGTCCAGGGTGTCGGCATCGACGGCGCGGACGTCGACGTGGTCGACCGGCAGCGGCGCCCAGTCCGCACGGTGGACGTGTTGGACCGGGCGGAGCGGGTCGACCGTGGTGCGCAGCGCCTCATGGCGGGCGGTGAGGGCCGCGAGTGCCGCGTGGACGTCGGTGACGGTGGCCGGGGGCGGGACGTGGCAGTGGTCGGCGAGGGGCGTCGGGTTCACCCGCCGTGGTGCGGGAACGGTGCGCTCGAACCAGTGCCACTGCTGGACCCAGGTCAGCGGCCCGCTGCGGTTGACGGTGGCGGCGCTCGGGGGCGGCTCCGGGAGGCGGTTCACGGCCGGGCCCTCATACCGCTCGGACCACGAGAGCGGCATTGTGGCCGCCGAAGCCGAACGAGTTGCTGAGAGCGATCCGCATCCGCTCGTGGTGCTGCGCCCGGTGCGGCACGAAGTTGATGTCCGGGTCGATCGGGTCGTCGCAGTTGATGGTCGGCGGGACGTCACCCGTGCGCAGGACCTGGATCGAAGCCACCAGCTCGACCGCTCCGGCGGCACCGATCATGTGCCCGGTCATCGACTTGGTGGAGCTGACCGGGATCCGGGTGACACGGTCGCCCAGCACCGTGCGCAGGACGGCCGTCTCGGTGGCGTCGTTCAGCAGCGTTCCGGTGCCGTGCGCGTTGACGTAGTCCACGTCCGCCCCCGTGATGCCCGCGTCGCGCAGCGCCGCCTCGACGGCGAGGCACGCGCCGCGTCCCTGCGGGTGCGGGGCGGTCCAGTGATGAGCGTCGGAACTCGCTCCGTAACCCGCGAGTTCGGCCAAAGCCGTGGCCCCTCGCCGGTCGGCCACCTCGGCGGCCTCCAACACCACCACGGCGGCCCCCTCGCTCATCACGAACCCGTCGCGGTGCGCGTCGAACGGCCGGCACGCCGCGGTCGGGTCGTCGTTGCGCGTGGACAGCGCGCGGGCGTTGCCGCTGCCCGCGAGGTCGACGGTGGTGACGCAGGCGTCGGCGCCGCCGACCAGGACGACGTCGGCCTCCCCGTTGCCGATCATGCGCATCCCCGCGCCCACCGCGTCCGCGCCGCTGGCGCACGCCGTGCTCTGGGCCCGGCTGGGCCCCTGCGTGCCGAGACGCATGCTGATCTCGCAGGCGGCGCTGTCCATGGCGGTGGTGACCTGGGTGAACGGGCTGATGCCCCGGGGCCCTTTGTCGCGCAGCGTGTTGGCGGCGCGGTAGATCGACCCGACCGGGCCGTAGCCACTGCCGATGATCACGGCGACCCGCGGCGCCAGGCGGTCGTCGACGACGAGTCCGGCGTGCTCGCACGCCTCCAGTGCCGCGGCGAGGGCGTACTGCGCGTACGGGTCGGCGCGGCGGCTGACCGTCGGCGGCATGTAGCGGCCGGGTGTGAAGCCGCGCACCTGGCCGCCGATCCGGACTCCGAGACCGGTCACGTCGATCGCGTCCACGGTGGCGATGCCGCTGCGGCCGGCGAGCATCGCCGCCCAGGTCTCGCCGACACTGTGGCCGAGCGGCGTCACCGCCCCGTACCCGGTGACCACCACCTGGCGCCGGGGTCGGCTGGGCCCGGCGTCGCCCCGCTCTCCTGCGTTCGTCACTGGGGAACCACCTCGGCGTCGCGGATGCAGGGGAGGATGTCGTCGGGTGCGACGGGCACCATGAGCACGGCTGTGCCTCCCCGGGAGCAGAACCGCCGCGCGGCGAGAATCTCAGCGGTCAGCGCGGCCTTGTCGCGCAGCACTCGACAGTGGATGTCCGGCCCGTCCACCACGGGCGGCGGTGCGCCCGGACGGGTGAAGGGGTGGCGTTCGGCGTCGAGACCGAGGCGGGCGCGTTGGGCGTCCAGCCAGCCGTAGCCGCCGTTGCACAGCACCACGTACAGCACGCCGCCGTGGGCCGGAGCGGTGACGGCGATGTCCGCGCGGGCCGCGAGGAACGCTCCGTCTCCGATGAACGCGGTGACCTCGTGGTCCGGGGCGGCCCGTTTGACCCCGATGGCCGCGGCCGCGCCGAAGCCCAGGGGGGTCTGCTCCGACGGCACGACGGACCCGCCACCGACGTGGAAGGGGAAGCCGTAGGACCACATGTCCTGCAGCCCGTTCTCCTGGACGAGCACGCGGGGCTCGCCGGCGGTGGCATCGAGCGCGGCGAGCAGTTCGGCGATGCGGATCCCCGGGAGTGTCGCCGCGCGGACCAGTTCCGCCTCCGCCTCAAGTGACATGGCCTTGCGGGCGACGGCGATCCTGTTCGCCCACACCTCGGTCGCGGCCGCGCGCTCGGCCTCGCCGTCCTCCTCCAGCGCCCGCGACCAGCCGAGCACGGCGTGCCGGGCGTCCCCGAGCACCCGCGGGCCCGAGAACTCGGCCGACAGGCCGCCCGGGTCCACGTTGACCTGCACCACCGCGACCGGGGGCCACGGTGTTCCGCCTTCGACGACCGTCTCCTCCAGCCGTCCGGCGAGCGAGACCACCAGGTCGCAGGACGACCACAGTTCGCGGGCGGGGGCCGCGGCGTAGAGGCCCGCCACGCCGCAGAACAGCGGGTGGTGCTCGTCGACGGCACCGCGGCCGGACGCGGTGGTGAAGAGTGCCGCGCCGAGGCGTTCGGCGAAGCGCTCGACCACGCCACCGCCGTTGCGGTGCCGCATTCCGCCGCCCACCAGCACCACCGGACGCCGGCTCTCGCGGATCGCCGCCAGGGCCGGCCCCGGCGTCACGGGAACGGATTCGAGGACCAGTGGTTCGGGCAGCGTCGGCCACGCTCCGGTGACGAGGACCTCCGCCGTGCGGACGTCATCGGGTACCTCCAGGTACACGGGCCCGGACGGCGGCCCCACAGCCCGGGTCAGCGCCGTCACCGCCGCGGGGACGACCCGGTCCGGGTGCCCCACCCGGTGCGCCCACCGCACGAGCGGCGCTGTCACGGCGACCTGGTCGAGTTCCTGGAATCCGCCGCTGCCCCGGCGGCGTTCGGGCACGCCGGCGGCGAGCACGAGGACGGGTGCACCGGACTCCCGCGCTTCGAGCAGCCCCGTGGCCGCGTGGGTGACAGCCGGGCCCTTGCCCAGTGCGCATACGGCGAGCCGGCCGGACTGCAGCGCGTAACCGGTCGCCATGTACATCGCGTTGCGCTGGTCACGGCACGGCACGAGGTCCAGGCCGGCGGCGTCGAGGGCGCGGAGCAACTCCAGATCGTCGCCGGGCAATCCGAAGCAGGTGTCCACCCCGTTCGCCACCAGCAGGTCGACGATTGCGGACCACGCGTCGGCGTACCGTTTGCTCACCTTGCTCACCTGGCTCACCTGGGTCACTCCCCACTCGCCGTGACGGGCGCAGCCGCCGGGAGGGTCTGCGCCACGGCCTGCGACATGAGCAGCGGTTCGGCGTGCCGCTCGCCGCCGTAGGAGATGTAGTTCGCCCGCATCCCGAATCCGCCGAACGGGCGGTTGCCGTCCTCGGCGTCGAGCAGCGTGTGGTCGACACAGGTCTGGTGACGCCTGGCCAGGACATCCACCGTCTGCGGATCGTTCCCGTAGACCATCGCTCCCAGCGCGCGTTCGCTGAAGTAGGGGTTCGACAGCCGTTCACGCAACAGCCTCGCGCTGGGGTAGGCCACGACGTTGAACACCGGGGCGAACATCTCCTCGAGGGGGATCTTGTCGTCGAAGCCCCAGAGCAGCACGGTCGGCTCGATCTTGCGGGACGGCAGGTCGATGCGCCCGCCGTGCCGGATGCGGCGGGCATGGTGCACCAGGTAGCCCGAGCAGTTCACCAGCGCCGAGTCGTAGAAGATCGGACCGTAGTCGGCGCCGGGGTCGCCGTTCTGCCCGAAACGCAGCGAAGCCAGTTCGGCGGACAACAGGTCGACGAATTCCTCGGTGCGGCCCTTAGGTGTGAACACGACGTCGGGACCGAAGCAGTCCTGTCCCGAGTTGTAGAGCCGGAGCCTCGTGACGTCGTGCACGGCGCGGGTGAGGTCGGCGTCGGGTGCGACCACGAAGGGATTGATGCCGTTACCGAAGAAGAGGAGGAGTTGGTCCTCCGCCAGCCCCTCGCGGACGGTCTCGGCATTGGCGTAATTGCCGGTGAAGACGATGAGGTCCGCTTCGCGTACCGGTCCCGTCACGAACTTGCGCTGGCTGAGCTCGGAAAGGCTGATGGGCAGGCCGTGAACCGGTGCCAGCAGGTCGTGCAAGCGCCGCATCTGGCTTTTGATCTCCGAGGACGGCCGAAAGGTGATTCTTTCGCTGTAAAGGGATGCTATGAGCATGTAGAGCGCGTAGGAATGGAGCGGCATGTTGGAGGGCATGAAGACCGCGACCCGAGGCACGCGGCCGGGCCGGACGCGACGGATCTCCTCCTCCGCTCCGTCCAGGGTGGCGAGGAACGAGCGGATCTCCGCGCCGGCGGTGTGGTGGGGCGAGATCTCGGTGAGGATCCCCATCACCGCGTCCTCGTGGTCGGCCACGTACCGGCGCACTGCGCGCAGCGCGTCGACGCGGTCGGCGAAGGGGATGCGGTAGCCGCTCGCACCGCCGGCCGAGCCGGTGGTCGAGCCGGACGCGGTGACGTCGGTGGTCGTCCCGGGTGATGCGGACAGCGAGCTCATGGCGATCTTCTCCAGAACGGCCCGGTCGGGCTTTCCCGTGTTCGTGAGGGGCAGCGAGGGAAGCACGACGATCTGATCGGGCTGCTCGTAGCGGGCGAACACAGGGCGCAGCAGCCGTTTCCAGTGCGCAGGCTCGTGAGCGTCCGGGTCCGCGATCACGAACACCAGGCGGCAGCCCAGACGGGCGTCGGGGACCGCGACGACCTCCGTCTGCGCGCCGGCCGACTCGGCCAGCTTGGCGAGGTGGTCGGGATAGAGCGTGTGACCGTCGCGGTGCGCGGCGTGCTTGCGCCCGACCGGGAAGACGCGGCCGGCGTCGTCGATCAGGCCGATGTCGCCGGTGCGGTGAACGGGACTCGAAGCCGGAACGATCTCACCGTCAGTGCCGAGGTGGCCGGTCATCAGGCCGTCACTGCGGACGACGAGCTCGCCGAGCCGGCCGTGGGGAAGCGGCCTGCCGTGGTCGTCGTGGACTTCGACGACCACACCGGGCAGCGGCGTGCCGCACCCGACCGGATCGGTCGGGGGCGCCAGCGCGATGTTTCCGGCCTCGGTCGCTCCGTAGCCGTCGAGCAGGTGCCGGCCCGTGCGGGCGTGGAACCGGGCTGCCAGGTTGCTCCCCAGTGGCGCGCCGCCCACGCACCAGGCTCGTACCGTCCCCAGCGCGTTCACGAGGGCGGGGCGACGGTCGAGCAGGTTGAGCAGGCTGTAGTAGGTCGACGGGGCCCCGTCGACGATGGAGAGGCCGTGGTCCACGCCGACCGCGAGCGCACGGTCCAGGCGCGTGGTCGATCCGTAGACCACGAGCGTGCCTCCGCCCAGCCACCAGCAGAGGACCAGTGACAGACCGTACTGGTGGGAGTACGGCAGGATCGGCAGGAAGACGTCGTCAGGCCGGTACCCCATGCGTTCCGCACTGAGCGCGAGGTTGTCCAGGATCGAACGGCCGGAGCGGACGATGCCTTTGGGGCTGCCGGTCGTCCCCGACGACCAGGAGATCGCGGCGTCCTGACGCCGTGCCCAGCTCGCGACGTCGGGCACGGTCGCGGTGTTCGAAGCGGGGCGCGGCGCCGCGGTGCGGCCCGCACCGTCGCTGATTTCGAGCACCACGCGCGCCTGGGTGCGGATCTTCGATCGCTGTGACGGGGTGGCTCGATGATCGGCCAGGACCACCGAAGCGTCGAGGTGAATGAGCGCGAGCAGGGTGACGACCCATTCCGGGGAATTGGCCCCGCTCATCATCACCCGTGAACCGGGTTCGACGCCACGGCGTGCAAGAAGTTCGGTGGCGGCGAATACGCGGGCCACGATTTCGTCGGTCTCCCAGATGCGCCCGTCGGGCGAGATCAGTCTCCTGGAAACGGGCAACTTGTGCTCCTCAAAACCAGGTGGTTCAAATTGACTGTCCCATAACTGCGGAACGGTGTCGAGTGCTTCGACGAAATTCCGCTACCTGTGCAGGGTGATTGGGTGCGCAGTGACGAAAGAGGCATATGAGGAGCGAGATATTCTCAATATAAATAATTTCATATTGCTATTGAAGGTGAGGGTGGCCCCGCCACCCCGGCCCGCGCTCCGGACCGGCCCTGGCTCAGCCCAGGGCGTCCAGCAGGGCGGTGACGTAGGCGTCCAGCCGCTGCTCCACGGCTCGCGTCGTCAGCTCCGTCCGTCCAGCCTCCTGCCAGGGCTGCGCCACCGACCGTACTTCCTCCGAGCACGCCAGTCCGTCCCGCACCCGCCAGTACAGCCGCTCGCTCGCGGTCACGGCCAGCACCCCGCCGGCCTCCTCGTACGCCTCGGCGAACCGCTGACCCCACTCCGGGCCGTGCAGCAGCGCGAGATTGGTGGAGCAGTGCGCCACGTCGAGATCCGCCGGGCCCCAGGAGGCCGCCGCCCAGTCGACGACGCCGGTGATCCGCGCACCTGCCGGCCCTGGGGGCGGCACGTCGAACAGCACGTTGCCGGGTTGGAAGTCCCGGTGCAGGAACCGCCCTTCACCGGGCGGCGGGGGCCTGCGGATCACGTCGATCGCCGCGGCCCATGCCGCCGCGTCGGCGCCCTTCGGCACCACGACGGTGTCGGCGGTCGTCAACGCCACATAATCCCGGGGCCGTTCGGCGGGCCGCAGCGCGTGGATCGCCACGAGCTGACGGGCCAGCAGGGGGACGCGTTCCTCCACCCCCTCATCGTCGAGGACCGTCCGGCCCGCCAGATGCGTCATGAGGAGAGACGGATGCTCGCACTGTGCGGCGCTCGGATCAACCGCGACCAGCGCGGGAGCCGGCACGCCGGTCCCCGCCAGCAGGGCCAGGGCGCCGGCCTCCCTGTCCAGCCAGTCCTCGGCGCGTTCCACGGAGAACGGGTCGACGAAACTCCGCAGCACCAGGTCGCGGGTGCCTCCGTCCCGCGTGCCGATGGTCAGCCTCCGCATTTCGGCGGTGATGCCGCCGTGCAGCGCCTCGATTCCGACGATCCGTTCGCCGGCCTCCAGGTGCCGGCCCACCCAAGCCAGTGTCAACGGCCGCACGGCTGAGATCTCATGAGGGTCGGTCACCCTTCCACCTCATCATCCGGGCGGCAGCACGCGCAAAGGACTTCAGCGGTACGACGGTCAACGGTCAGCCGCAGGCCGCCGCGATGCCGCCGGACGGTGAGGTCCCCCGATCGCGGCGGTACCGCCCGTGCCGGCTTCCTGGCCTTCGACGGCGGAAGTCAGGCCGTCGAGGAGCGTCTTGAGGCCGAATTCGAAGAGCGCGTCGAGACGCAGGTCGTAGCCGTCCTCGAAGGCTCCGACCGCCTTGGTGAAGGCCGGGAAGCGGCCGGATTCCACCAGCTCCTGGAGGGCGGGGGCGCGGCTGTCCATCCACTGGTCTTCCGACTGGCCCGTGGCGGCTTCGGCGTGCGCCTCCATCTCCAGGTGCACCGCCAGGCCCTGGACATGGCTGTAGAGCAGGACGTGGATGTCGAACAGTGTCGTGGGGTCGAGTCCGTGGCCGTCGAGGGCGCCCAGCACCCACTCG
This sequence comes from Kitasatospora sp. NPDC043949, assembly GCF_056435365.1. Lineage (NCBI taxonomy): Bacteria > Bacillati > Actinomycetota > Actinomycetes > Kitasatosporales > Streptomycetaceae > Kitasatospora > Kitasatospora sp. NPDC043949. The sequence continues at coordinate 21,549 of NZ_JBWKEQ010000082.1, forward strand.
CCGTGGACCATCAGATTGGGTACGAGCAGCGGGCGCGTGAGGCAGCCGAGCTGGGCCAGCCACGGGTGCTGCCGGTACAGGCTCCACAGGGTCCGGGCGCCCAGCTCGATGCGGGTACGCCAATCCTCGGGGGCTTCCGCGGGGTAGGACTTCTCGCCGAACGCGGCGTCGGCCATGCGCAGGACGAGGTCTTCCTTGCTCGGGACGTACCGGTAGGTCGACATCGCCGCGACGCCGAGGCGGGCCGCGATGCCGCGCATGGAGAGCGCCGAGAGCCCTTCGGCGTCGGCGATCTCGATGGCGGTGCGGACGATCCGGTCGAGGCTCAGCTCCTGCTCCTGCGCCTGCTCGGAGTCCGGGGCGGGTGACGGGCGCCTGCGGGCCGGCACGGCGGGGGCGGTTCCGGCGACGACCGTGCCGACCCGGGGTCGGGCCTCGACAAGTCCCTCCAGGCGCAGGGTGGTCAGGGCCTTGGTGGCGGTGGCGAGCGCGACGCCCCATTCCCCGGCGATCTGCCGGGTCGAGGGAACCCGGTCCCCGGGAGCGAGTTCACCGTCCGCGATGCGCCGCCGGATCGCGGCGACGATGCGCAGATAGGGCGGATCACCGGCTGTGCCTGTGGCCTTCGTCACGACCTGCCGCCTTCCTGTCCTGTGCTAGTACAGAGGGTAGCAGCGGCAGTGTCGAACCGAAGGCTTCTGCCCTAGTACACGGCGTGCAGATGGCTGGTTGAACGGTCTACGCGTACGACGTACGTTCAGGGCGCGTACACCGTACAGAGCACTGGGGAGCTTCTCATGCAGACCGTACTCGTCTCCGGCGGCGGAATCGCCGGGCCCGTCCTCGCCTACTGGCTGCGCCGCCACGGCTTCGCGCCCACTGTCGTCGAACGCGCTCCAGGCCAACGCCCCGGCGGCCAGGCCGTGGACATCCGCGGTGTCGCGCTGGAAGTCGTGGAGCGGATGGGCCTGCTGGAGCAGGCGAGCCGCGTGCGGACCCGGATGCGCGGCATGTCGATCCTCGACCCCGACGGCCGCGAGGTCGGCCGCTCGACCGAGGCGACCTTCAGCAGCGGACGGCTCGACAGCGAAGACCTCGAGGTGCTGCGCGAGGACCTGGTGAGGATGGTGCACGAGCACACGCGCGCAGGCGTCGAGTACCTCTTCGGCGACAGCATCACCGCGCTGGACGAGGACGAGACCGGCGTGCGCGTCGACTTCGCGCACGGACCGTCCCGCACCTTCGACCTCGTGGTCGGGGCCGACGGCCTGCACTCCACCGTACGGCGCCTGGCCTTCGGTCCGGAGGAGCACTTCGCCCACCACCTGGGCAGCTACCTCTCGGTGTTCAGCGCGGACAACTTCCTCGCCCTGGACGACTGGCAGGTGTGGCTGCGGGGCGGCGACACGGGTTTCGGCATCATGCCCGTACGCGACAACACCGAACTCAGGATCGCCTTCGGCTTCGAGTCCGTGCCCCTCGCCCACGACCTCCGCGGCGGGGGCGCCCTCCGGCAGCTCGTCGTGGACAAGCTCGCGTCGATGCGATGGGAAGGGACCCGCTTGGCCGAGGCCGCCCGGACGGCCCCCGACTTCTACTGCGACGCCATGGCCCAGATCCGCATGGACCCGTGGTCGCGGGGCCGGGTGACCCTGCTCGGAGACGCCGGCTACTGCCCTTCCCCCCTCTCGGGGCAGGGCACCAGCCTGGCCCTCGTGGGCGCCCACGTGCTGGCCGACTGCCTTGCCCGGGCCGGCGGCGACCACCGCACCGCGTATGCCCGCTACGAGCGGCGGATGCGCCCGTTCGTCACCCTCAACCAGGCCCTGGCCACCGAGAACCCCGGCGGACCCGCCTCGGAGGAATCCGTCGCGCAGGCCAAGAACGCACTCTCGCTGGACGACTGAGCCCTGCCCTGGACGGGCACCGAAGCCGACAGGGGAGGGCTTGAAGCGGTGGCGAGGCCTGCCCGACGCAGGCGTCGGCCCCCTCTACCAGGAGGGGGCCTCTACTGCTCCTGCGACTTACACTCTCGTTCCTGACGCCTGCAATGCTTTCGAATGCCTTCGTTGGTGCCGTCCGTGCTCACTGGCCGGACGGAGCGTCGCGTACGACGCGGCGAGATGCTGTTCCGAGAGCGACCCCCGCCGGGGGCCTCCGTCCGTGCGCAGTCGGACCGGACGGTTTGTTTCGTTTCACCCGGGTGTGCTCGGGATGGGCCGCTCCTCCGGACGGGCGGTGACGCTCCCGAACTCCCTGCTTTCCGTGGGGCTCTCGCCCTACGCGGCTTCCAGGGGACAGCTCCAGCCTGCGCCTTGCCGGCCGCGGAGGCAACCCCAGCCGGGCCTTCACCGAAGGTGACGGCGGAGGAGCGCGGTGTCGCCGGGCCGCACGTGGCCGGGCAGTTGACCGGGTTTGCGCCTTCAGCCGGTGGGGGTGCCGACCTGGTCGCGTTCGAGCGCGGAGCGCAGCCGGCGGAGGGCCCGGGCGGCGGCTGCCGTCGTGGACTGGTCGAGGGTGCCTTCGACCAGTTCGCTCAGGCCCGCGGCGAAGGTCGCCTCGGCGGCGTCCAGGAGCTGTGAACCGTCGTCGGTCAGGGCCAGGAGCGAGGACCGGCGGTCCGCCGGATTGGCCTGGCGGACGACCCAGCCCTGCTTCTCCAGGCGGTCGACGCCCTTGCTGGTCGCGCCGGCTCCGATGGCGAACTCCGCGGCGAGGTCGGCGACTCGGGCCCCCGGGTGCTCGCGCAGGAACCGCAGGAACTCGAACTGCGAGGTCACGATCCCGTGCCGCTCGCGCAGGCGGTCGTTCAGCGCGTTGTACAGGCGCGTCTCGCAGCGGACGAGATCCGCGAAGAATCCTTGGAGGTCGGCGATGCCATCCGATGTATATTCCACAGCATATAGTGTAGAGGAAGTCATTCCATAGGAGGAGCGCAGATGAGCAAGGAACAGCTCGCCAAGATCGACGCGATGCTCCGCCGGCCCCGGCCGGAGGGCCGGCGCTCCGTCGAGGAGCTGCGCGCCGGGTTCAGGGCGCTGATGGACACGATGATCGTGCCGGACGACGTCCGCACCACTCAGGCCGCGCTCGGCGGCCGGCCCGCCCTGCACGTCACACCGGACAGCGGCGCGCGCCCGGGCACGATCCTGTACTTCCACGGTGGCGGCTTCGTCTTCGGCTCTCCCGAGACCGCGCTGTCGCTGACCGCGCAACTCGTCTCGAGGGCCGGGTTCGACGCGTACTCGGTGGACTACCGGCTGGCCCCCGAGCACCCGTTCCCGGCTGGTCTGGAAGACAACCTGAGCGCTTACCGCGCCCTCCTCGACAGCGGCCTGGACCCGTCCGCCATCGCGTTCGCCGGGGACTCCGCCGGCGGCGGTTACGCGGTCACCACCGCCCTCGCCGCCCGCGACGCGGGCCTGCCGCTGCCCGCCGCGATCGTGGCCTTCTCCCCGGGCGTGGACGCCACCCGGAGCGGGGAGAGCATGACGACCAAGGAGGGCATCGACCCGATCTTCACCCGCGAGGCCGTGATGCACACCGGGGCCATGTACCTCGCCGGCCAGGACCCCGCGCAGCCCCTCCTCAGCCCGGCCCTCTTCGCCGACCTGACCGGCTTCCCCCCGCTCCTCATCCAGGTGGGCGCCAACGAGATCCTCCTCGACGACTCCACCCGCCTCGCCGCCCGCGCCCGCGACGCCGGAGTCGACGTCATCCTCGACATCACCGCCGACGCCCCCCACGTCTTCCAGGCCTTCGCGGGCGGCCCCCTCGACGAAGCCGACCAGGCACTCGACCGCGCCGCCCTCTTCCTCGCCCAGCGCATCCCCGCTCCCTGACGCTCCGCGCCCTCACCGGCCGCCGGGCCGCTGGCGTGGCCAGATGATCGTTCAGGCCGGTGCCTGCGGTCCGGCGGCTGCTCGTCGCCGGGGCGACCAGTTCAGCAGCCGGGCCGGGTTCACGGTGACGGCGGCGCGCAGGACCGACGGGCCGACGTGCGCGGCCGGCCAGGCGAGGCAATCGGCGAACGTCCTGCCGCGTTCGTGGCGGGTCCAGGGCCAGTCGCTGCCCCACAGCAGGCGCTGGTGGCCCGCTTCCTCCAGCACGCGCCGCAGCATGAGGCCCGGCGCGTCGGGCGCGCCGGGGGCGCAGCGGTAGGGCGCGGAGGCCTTGATCCACACGTGGTCGCGCGTGGCCAGATCCAGTACCGCGCGATCGGCGCCCTCGGACGCGCCCGGCAGGCCGAGGTGGTCGATCACCACGGGGGACGGCCAGCTACGGAGGGCGGGCGCGATCGCCGTCCACTGTCCGCCCGCCGCGTGCACCTCCAGGTGCTGCCCGCGCTCGGCCAGCAGTGCGGCCACCTGCCGCCAGTGCGGCCCGGCCAGGTCGGGCACCCGCCGACCGATCAGGTTGAGGCGGATGCCCGCGACGCCGTCGAGGGCGAGCGGGGCGAGCGCGTCCGGCCGGCAGGGGCGGTCGTGGTCCAGCACGATGACGGCGCGGAACCTGGCGGGGTGCCGGGCCAGGCAGCCGAGCAGGAACTCGTTGCGCGATCCCAGGAAGCTCGGCTGGACGAGGACCGCGCCGCCGATGCCGTGCCGGTCGAGCAGCGCCAGGTACGTCGCCGGGAGGGCGTCGTAGTCCGGCACGTAGCGGGGGCGGTCGGCCCTGGGCAGGCCGCGGTGGAACACGTGGGCGTGGGTGTCCACCGACTCCACCGACTCGGCCGGTTCGCAGATCACCCGTCGATGGTAGGTCCGGGGGCCCAGGACCGGGGGCCTCTGGACCTTCACCTGACCGACTGTCATATTGGCCTGCATGTTCGACGACGTACTGACGTGCTCACGTTCAGGGCGGCCGGTGCCGCGGAGGCGCTGCCGCTGCGCCGTGCCGGTCGTTGGTTCCTTCCGGCACCGCTCCGACTGCTACCGCACCGACTGCTACCGCACCGACCTCGGGTAAGGAGCGAGCATGCGTCAGTGGTACCGCTCGGCGTCGCCCGGGGGGCGACGGGCGTTCTGGGCCACCTTCGGCGGCTGGGCGCTGGAAGGGGCCGACGCGCAGATCTACGGCCTGGTGCTGCCGACCCTCACCGCGCTGTGGCATCTCACCAACGGCCAGGGCGGGCTGGCCTCCTCGGTCACCCTGGTCTGCACCGCGCTCGGCGGCTGGCTGGCCGGGGCGGCCTCCGACCGGTGGGACCGGGTGGCCGTCCTGCGCTTCACCATCGCCTGGTACGCGGTGGCGACCGCGCTCGTCGGCTTCGCCGACGGCTTCGAGTCCCTGCTGGCCTTCCGGTGCCTACAGGGCATCGGCTTCGGCGGTGAGTGGGCCGCGGGCGCGGTACTGATCAGCGAGTACGTGACCACGCGGTACCGGGGGAGGGCCCTCGGGGCGGTGCAGAGCGGGTGGGCCGTCGGGTGGGCCCTCACCCTCGCCGCCTACTCGGTGCTGGTCGCCGTCCTGCCGCAGGCCTGGGCGTGGCGGGCGATGTTCTGGCTCGGCGTGCTGCCCGCCCTGCTGGTGCTCGCCCTCCGCCGCGGGATCGCCGACCCCACGGCCGACCAGCGGCGGCGGGAGAAGGCCTCGCCGACGGAGATCTTCCGCCCCGGCCTGCTGAGGGTCACCGTCTTCGGCGCGCTGCTCGGGCTCGGCAGCCACGGCGGCTACTACGCCCTCACCACCTTCCTGCCCACCTACCTCCACACCACCCGGCACCTGTCGGTGATGGGCAGCAGCGGGCACCTCGCGGTCTTCATCGCCGGCTCGTTCCTCGGCTACCTCGCATCCGGGTGGCTCTCCGACCGGGTCGGCCGCCGCCGCAACGTCGTCCTCTTCGCCCTGTGCTGCCTCGTGACCCTCGTTCCCTACCTGCTGCTGCCACTCGGTGATCTCGGCACCCTCATCGCGGGCGCGCCGCTCGGGTTCTTCTCGGCCGGCATCCCCGGCGGACTGGGCGCCCTGTTCGCGGAGTTGTACCCCACCCGCGTCCGGGGTACCGGGCAGGGCTTCTGCTACAACCTGGGCCGCATCGTCAGCGCCGCTTTCCCCGCCCTCGTCGGCTACCTCTCCGGACGCCTCGGACTCGCGGCGAGCATCGCCCTCTTCGCGGGGCTCGCCTACGCACTGGCGGCCATCGCCGCCACCTGCCTCCCCGAGACCCGAGACCGCGAACTGCCCCATGACCCGGCTCCCGTGGCCTATCCAGAGCGAACCGCCAAGCTCCCCAGGTAGGGGGCGGGCTGGGGGGGGGGGGGGGGGGGGGGGGGGGGGGGGGGGGGGGGGGGGGGGGGGGGGGGGGGGGGGGGGGGGGGGGGGGGGGGGGGGGGGGGGGGGG
>NZ_JBWKEQ010000083.1:0-26875 GCF_056435365.1 Kitasatospora sp. NPDC043949
CCCCCCCCCCACCCCCCCCCCCCCCCCCCCCCCCCCCCCCCCCCCCCCCCCCCCCCCCCCCCCCCCCCCCCCCCCCCCCCCCCCCCCCCCCCCCCGGCCCGGTGCTCAGGACACCGGGCGGTTCGGGTGGACGCTCCGGGTCACGCCGGCGGCGGGCAGAGGGTGGTCCGCAGCGCGTCGTTGATCTTCGCGGCGGTGTCCGGTCCGAAGCCCTGCGGGTGGTCGGGCGAGGTGAAGCGCTGGTTGGCCAGCTCGACCAGCTTCGACTTGTCCTTGGGGAACTGGAACAGCGCCTGGCACTGGTTGCGGGCCCGGTCCACGGCCTGGTCCGGCTTGCCGCCGACGATTGCCGGGTCTATCGCGTCCAGCGCGGCGACCAGCTTGCCGGTCAGGTCGGTGCCCGGCTTTCCGGGCAGGCCGGCGTCGCTGGGGGGCGTGGGCTTGGCCGGGGCGGGGGCTCCGGAGGAACCGGAGTCCGGGGCGGGGGCCGAGGGGCTGTCGGGCGCGGGCGCCGAGGGGGCCGCGGGCACCGAGGGGGAGGCGGCCGGGTCGGGCGCGGAGGCCGAGGGCGACTCGGGCGCCGACGGCGTCGAGGCGGTGCCGGGGGCGGGAGCCGAGGCGGCGGCCGGGGTGGTGGGGGAGCCGGCCGCGGCGGTGGCCGGGTGGGGGCCCGGTCCGGAGCTGGAGCAGGCAGCGAGGCTCACCGCGGCGAATGCCGTGAGGGTGGCGGCGAGGAGACGAGTGCGCATGGCGTCACACTGTCATGTCCGCGGCGTCGAAGGGAAGATCCTCCCGCGAGCGCGGACGGCCCGGGAGGGGGACCTCCCGGGCCGCCGACTCGCCGCGTTCGCAAGACACGGGCGAGGCGCCAGCAAGGCACGGCCAGGGCGCGGGCGAGGCGCCAGCAAGGAACGGCCGGGGCGCGACCGGGCACGGCCAAGGGGCCGGCCGAGGCGTGGTCAGCCGAGGCCGTTGGCCTTCAGCCAGTCCTTGGCCACCGCCGACGGGTCGTCCTTGTCGATCGCGACGCGCTTCATCAGCGCCGTCAGCCCCGCCGTGTCGAGCTTGGCCGACACCGCGTTGAGGGCCGCCGTCGCGGTGGGGTTCACGCTCGCCTTGTTGACCAGCGGGGTGACGTTCTGCGCGCCGAAGAGGTTCTTCGGGTCGGTCAGCGGGACGAGCTTCAGCTGGACGATCTTCGGGTCGGTGGTGAACACGTTGCCGACCTGGATGGTGCCGTCCTTGAGCGCGTTCGCGGTGGCGTCGCCGGTGGGCTTCCACTCCTTGAAGTTCAGCCCGTAGACGTCCTTGAGCTGCTGCTCGCGGCGGGACTTGAACTCCGGCGGACCGCCTATCGTGAACTCGCCCGCCTTGGCGGCCAGGTCGGCGATGCTCTTGAGGCCGTACTTGTCGGCGTTCTCCTGGGTGACGCTGAGCGAGTCCTTGTCCTCGGCGGGGGAGGAGTCGAGGATCCCCAGTGCGGCGGGCAGCGTCTTGGCCAGCGCCGCGTTCACCTCCTCGGTGGTGGCGGCGGTGGACTTGGCGTCCAGGTAGGCGAGCAGCGAGCCGTTGTACTCGGGCAGGACGCTCAGGCTGCCGCTCTGGAGCTGCCCGTAGAGCACCTCGCGGCTGCCGATGTTGAACTTCTCCTCGACCTTGACGCCCTTGGCCTTGAGGGCCTGCGAGTAGATCGAGCCGAGCAGCACGTTCTCCGGGAAGTTCGCCGAGCCGACGACCACCGTCGAGCCGGCGCCGGCGCCCGAGCCGGCGCCGGCGCCCGAGGCGGCGGGGGAGCCCGCCGCGGAGCCGCCGCCGAGCGGGTCGCCGCCGCCGGAGGAGCCGCAGGCGGTGGCGCCGAGGGCGAGTGCGGCGAGCGTGCCGAGGACGACGGCGCGCCTGCTTCCGTGGTTTGTCGACATGGTGACAGATGTCCTTCCGGAGAGGATGGGAACGAGGTTCAGCGGGCCCGGCGCTGGGCGCGCATCCCGGGCGGGAGCGCGTACCGGGCGAGCAGGGCGAAGAACAGCTGGGCGCCGACCGCGAGCAGCACCACCAGCAGTGCGCCGCCGACGGTGACGGCGTACTTGCGGGTGGCCAGTCCGTCGATGACGTAGCGGCCGAGGCCGCCCAGCCCGACGTACGCGGCCACGGTGGCGGTCGCGATCACCTGGACGGTCGCGGTGCGAAAGCCCGCGAGCAGGGTCGGCGCCCCGGATGGCAGGCAGACCTGCCACAGCACCTGCGGGTGGGTCAGCCCGATGCCGCGCGCCGCGTCCCGGACGTCCGGGTCGGTGCCGCGCACCCCCTCGACGGCGGCCACCAGCAGCGGTGGCGCGGCGAGCGCGACCAGCGGGATCAGCACGGCCGTGTCCCCGACCCCGCCGAGCAGCACTGCCAGCGTCACCAGGCCGAGCGTCGGCAGGGCGCGGGTGGCACCGGCGAAGGCCGTCACGAGCGTGACGCCGCGCCCGGTGTAACCGATCAGCAGCCCGAGCGGCACGGCGAGCAGCGCTGCGAACAGCAGGGCCTCGCCGGAGAGCACCAGGTGCTCGGTGATCCGGTGCACGATCGAGTCCGGGCCGCTGCGGTGGTCGGGGGCGGAGAAGAAGTCGCCCAGCCAGTTCAGCCAGTTCACGAACCGGCTCCCTTCTCCCGGACGGCCCAGGGTGCGAGCAGCCGGCGGGCGCCCACCAGCAGCAGGTCGACGGCCAGCGCGAGGGCGGCGATCAGCGCGATGCCGGCCACGATCGGGGTCGGGAACGTGCGCTGGAAGCCGTCGATGAACAGGTAGCCGAGCCCGCCGCGCCCGATCAGCGCGCCGACGCTGGCCAGCGAGATGCTGGACACCGCCGCGACCCGCAGCCCGGCGATCAGGTACGGCACGGCGGCGGGCAGCTCGACGGAGGTCAGCCGGTGCCACGGCCCGTACCCCATCGCGGTGGCGGCCTGCCGGACCGGGTCCGGGACGGCGCGCAGGCCGTCCACGGTGGTCGGCAGCAGCACGGCGAGCGCGTAGAAGGTGAGCGGGATCATCACGGTGGCCTGGGTGGCGAGGCCGGTGTAGGGGATGAGCACCACGAACACGGCCAGCGAGGGCAGCGCGTAGACGATGTTGAAGACGGCGGACAGCGGTTGGTACAGCCGGGGGAAGCGGGTGCAGGCCAGGCCCAGCGGGACGGCCAGCAGCAGGCCGATGAGCACCGGAAGCAGGGAGATCACGGCGTGGTCGGCGAGCAGGTCGCCGAGGTAGCCGAGGTGGTCGCCGATCCAGTACCAGCGGACGATCGGTTCACCGTCCACCGGCCGCCCCGTCCGTGAGGTCACCGGCCGCCGCGCCGGCTGCCGCACCGCCCGCCGCGTCCACAGGGCCACCGGCTCCCGCACCGCCCGCCGTGCCCGCTGCGTCGGCCGCCGCGGCGGCCACAGGGGTGGACAGTGCGGCGAGGACGGCCTCGCGGCTCGCGGTGCCGGTGGCCCGGCCGTCGGCGTCCAGGGCCACGGCGGCCCCGGCGGGGGAGAGGACGGCGGCGTCCAGCGCGGTGCGCAGGGTGTCGGCGTCCGGCCGGTAGCCGGAGACCGGGTGCAGCTCGGCGGTGGCGGCGTCGCGGTCGATCCAGCCGATCGGGCGGCGCTCGTCGTCCAGCGCCAGTTCCCAGCCGCCGTAGCGCAGCCCGTCGGCCACTGGGCGGACGGCGACGGTGGTCGCGGGGCGCAGGGCGAGGCCGCGCAGGCCCCGGTCGCGGCCGAGGAAGGCGGCCACGCCGTCGTCCGCGGGGGTGGTGAGCAGGGTGTGCGGGTCGGCGAGCTGGGCGATCCGGCCGTGTTCGCGCAGGACCACCACCTGGTCGCCGAGCCGGACGGCCTCCTCGATGTCGTGGGTGACGAACAGCACCGTCTTGTGCAGCTCGGACTGGAGCCGCAGCAGTTCCTCCTGGAGCCCGGCGCGCACCACCGGGTCGACGGCGCTGAACGGCTCGTCCATCAGCAGCACCGGCGGGTCGGCCGCGAGGGCGCGGGCCACGCCCACCCGTTGCTGCTGGCCGCCGGACAGCTGGAACGGGTACCGCTTGCCGGTCTCGGGAGCGAGCCCGACCAGTTCGAGCAGTTCGGCGGCCCGGGCGCGGGCCTTCTTGCGGTCCCAGCCGAGCAGGTAGGGCACGGTGGCGACGTTGTCGATCACCTTGCGGTGCGGGAACAGGCCGGCCTGCTGGATCACGTAGCCGATGCCACGGCGCAGCTTGGCGGGCTCCAGTTCGGCGACGTCCGTGTCGTCCAGCAGCACCCGGCCCGAGGTCGGCTCGACCATCCGGTTGACCATGCGCAGCAGGGTGGTCTTGCCACACCCGGACGGTCCGACCAGGACGGTTATCCGACCGGTCGGGACGTCCAGGTCCAGGCCCTCGACGGCGATGGTGCCGTCGGGGTGGCGCTTGCCGGCGCCCTCGAATCTGATCACGGGGAGTTTCCTCGTCAGGGCGCCCCGGGGAGGCGGCGCCTGTTTCGGTCGTACGGTTGATGGCGGTTCGTCGACAAGCGGCGACGGCGTGGGCCGTACCGGCCGCTGCCGTGACGGCGTCTGTCGGATCGACCGCCCGGGCGTTCTTCCGCCCGCGTGGCTGCCCAGCTTCGGACCGGCGGAAACTCTGATCAGACTATGACCTGCATCATCTCCTGTCTCTCACTTACCACCCGGCACGGGGCCCGGACCCCGCCTCCGGACGGCCGGGGCCGACCGGACGCCCGACGTTCCGGCAGGTCAGAGGGGTGGGACACGGACACCCTGACGGCGGGTCGAGGGCTCGGGCCCCGGACGATCAGCCCGTCAGCCGCCGAGCGCCCCGGCCCTCCAGACTCTCAGCCGCCCCGGCGCGTCGGCAGCCCGGAGGCCGCCCAGCCGACGAAGCCGCCGTCCAGATCGGTCGCCCGGTGCAGCCCCAGCTCGCGCAGCGAGGCCGCCGCCAGGCTGGAGGCGTACCCCTCCGAGCAGACCACGATCACCTCGACGTCGTAATCCGACGCCTCGGGGATCCGGTGACTGCCCGTCGGGTCCAGCCGCCACTCCAGGACGTTGCGCTCGATGATCAGCGAGCCGGGGATCTCCCCCTCCGCCGCCCGCTGCGCCGCCGGACGGATGTCCACCAGCAGCGCGCCGTCCAGCTGCGACTGGTACGCCTCTCGGGCGCGCGGACGGTGGACGCCCTCGCGGGCCCGCTCCACCAGGTCGTCGATCGTGGTCACCATTGCTCCGGTCCTTCCTCCGAGGTACGGACGAGCCCGCCGGCCCGCAGGTCGTAGTGCGCCATCGAGCCCAGCGGGGGCGAGTAGGCGTGCAGGGTCACGGCCGGGCCGGACGCGGTGTTGCGCACGTCGTGCACGTACTCGGGGCCGAAGGCGCGGGCGGTGCCGGCCGGGACCCGGCGGATCAGCAGGCCCTGCTCCGGCCCGCCGAGGGACAGCTCCTCCAGCTCGCCGAGGGCGACGGTGAACGCGCCGCGCGAGCCGCCGTGGTCGTGGAAGCCGGTGGACTGGCCGGGCAGCCAGCTGATCAGCCACACCTCGTGGTCGTCGTCGGCCACCAGCCGCCGATACCAGCGCTCCTCGGTGGAGAGCCGGACGAGGTGGATCCACTGGTCGGGCTGTTCGGCCAGTTCGCGGACGACGGTGCGCAGGGCGCTCGGGGTGAGCGGCGCGCGGGTCTCCGCGGTGGCGGTGGCGGTGGCCGTGGCCGTGGCCTTGGCCTTGGCTGTTCTGGCCGGTGCCGGTGCCGGGGTCGGGGCTTGGGCGGCAGCGGGTTCGTCGGGGGCGAGGTTCAGGCTCATGGGGGCGTCCTCGGGTGCAGCGGGAACGTCGGCGGGGTGCGCCCTGGTCCGGCGGCGGGCGAGGGCACGGGCCGACGGAGCGGCACGGCACGCGCGGATGCGCCGGGCGGGGCGGGAATCAGAACGCTGGGTGCGGGTGTGCGGCGCGGGCCCTGGCGGACGTCACAGGGCGGGGGCAGCGCGGAGAGCCAAGGTCAACAGGCACAGATGGAACTCGCCTGGCGTCGCAGATCGACGTGCAGGCGGCAGACCAGAGTGGTGCCGGTGTCCATGCGCCGGATCCTTCCCGAGCCAACCGGACGAAGTCAAGCCGGATGGGGCCGGATCGCCCGGCTCCGCCGCCGGTCGGCTCGCCGCCGGCTGCCCGTTACCCCTCGGCCGGCCGCCTTCGGCTGCGCCGCGCTAATCCACCCCGGCCGAGCGGCCGACCGGCCGTCGAGCCGTTCTGGACCGGAACCGCCGAACGGCACTCGCATGCGTAAGGACCCCACTCGCGGGGTAAATGATCGTTTCATCCCATCCAGGACCCTCTGCGTGTCCGCGTCACGAGATCGCCCCAGATGCGTTACCGCCAACGTATTGTCAGGCCACCGAGGCCCGGCCTACGGTCTACAGACCGCTTTCTACGCACGTAGACCCCTGCGGATCCCCGGCGGTCCGCAGACGAGACCCGCCCGCCCCGTCAACCCTCAGACCGCAGGCCCGACCCCATGGCCGGGCGGCGGAGTTGCGGAGGTATCCATGTCGCAGATCGTCCGTGCCGCGCTCGTCCAGACCCGCTGGACCGGCGACCAGGAGAGCATGATCGCCCTTCACGAGCGGTACGCCCGCGAGGCCGCCGCCCAGGGCGCGAAGATCATCGGTTTCCAGGAGGTCTTCAACGCCCCGTACTTCTGTCAGGTCCAGGAAGCCGAGCACTACCGCTGGGCCGAAGCCGTCCCCGACGGCCTCACCGTCCGCCGGATGCAGGACCTCGCCCGTGAACTCGGCCTGGTGATCGTCGTCCCGGTCTACGAGGAGGAACAGGCCGGGGTCTACTACAACACCGCCGCCGTCATCGACGCCGACGGCAGCTACCTCGGCAAGTACCGCAAGCACCACATCCCGCAGGTCAAGGGCTTCTGGGAGAAGTACTACTTCAAGCCCGGCAACCTCGGCTGGCCCGTCTTCGACACCGCCGTCGGCAAGGTCGGCGTCTACATCTGCTACGACCGCCACTTCCCCGAGGGCTGGCGCGCCCTGGGCCTGGCCGGAGCGCAGATCGTCTACAACCCCTCCGCCACCAGCCGAGGCCTCTCCGCCTACCTCTGGCAGCTGGAACAGCCCGCCGCCGCCGTCGCCAACGAGTACTTCGTCGCCGCCATCAACCGCGTCGGCACCGAGGAGTACGGCGACAACGACTTCTACGGGACCTCCTACTTCGTCGACCCGCGCGGCCAGTTCGTCGGCGACGTCGCCTCCGACAAGGAGGAGGAGCTCGTCGTCCGCGACCTCGACCTCGGCCTGATCGAACAGGTCCGCCAGCAGTGGGCGTTCTACCGGGACCGCCGCCCCGACGCCTACGGACCGCTCGCCGAGGCCTGAGGAGCAGCGCGATGACCACCCGCGACCCGCACCAGCGCACCATCGTCCGCGGCGGCCTCGTCATCACCGCCGCCGACGAACTCCACGCCGACGTCCTCATCGAGGGCGAACGCATCGCCGCCCTCGCCACCACCGGCAGCTCCACCGCCGAGGCCTGGAGCGCCGACACCGTCATCGACGCCACCGGCCACTACGTCATCCCGGGCGGCGTCGACGCCCACACCCACATGGAACTGCCCTTCGGCGGCACCTCGGCCTCCGACACCTTCGAGACCGGCACCCGGGCCGCCGCCTGGGGTGGCACCACCACCATCGTCGACTTCGCCGTGCAGTCCGTCGGCGGCTCGCTGCGCGAGGGCCTGGACACCTGGCACGCCAAGGCCGACGGCAACTGCGCCGTCGACTACGCCTTCCACACCATCGTCTCCGACGTCAACGAGGGCGTCCTCAAGGAGATGGACGCCCTCGTCGACTCCGGCGAGTCCACCTCCTTCAAGCTCTTCATGGCCTACCCCGGCGTCTTCTACAGCGACGACGGCCGCATCCTGCGTGCCATGCAGCGCGGCGCGGTCAACGGCGGGCTGATCATGATGCACGCCGAGAACGGCATCGCCATCGACGTCCTGGTCGAACAGGCCCTCGCCGCCGGGCACACCGCACCCCGCTACCACGGCGAGGTCCGCCGCGAACTCCTGGAGGCCGAGGCCACCCACCGGGCCATCAAGCTCGCCCAGGTCGCCGGCAGCCCGCTCTACGTCGTCCACGTCTCCGCGGCCGCCGCCCTCGCCGAGCTCGTCCAGGCCCGCGACGCCGGGCTCAACGTCTTCGGCGAGACCTGCCCGCAGTACCTGTTCCTCTCCACCGACAACCTCGCCGAGACCGGTGCCGACGGCTTCGAGGGCGCCAAGTACGTGTGCAGCACGCCGCTTCGGCCGCGCGAGCACCAGGAGACGCTCTGGCGCGGACTGCGCGCCAACGACCTCCAGGTGGTCTCCACCGACCACTGCCCGTTCTGCTTCACCGGGCAGAAGGAACTCGGCCGCGGCGACTTCTCGAAGATCCCCAACGGCCTGCCCGGCGTGGAGAACCGGATGGACCTGCTCCACCAGGCCGTCGTGGACGGGCACATCACCCGTCGGCGCTGGATCGAGATCGCCTGCACCACGCCCGCCCGGATGTTCGGGCTGCACCCGCGCAAGGGCACCATCGCGCCCGGCGCCGACGCCGACCTCGTCGTCTACGACCCCACCGCCGTGCAGACCGTCTCCGCCGCCACGCACCACATGAACGTCGACTACTCGGCGTACGAGGGCCGCCAACTCACCGGCCGCGCCCGCACCGTGCTCTCGCGCGGCACCGTCGTGCTGGACGGCGAAACCTGGCTCGGCCGGGCCGGCCACGGCACGTTCCTGCGCCGCGACACCTGCCAGTACCTGACCTGACCACTCTCCCGCGCCGCCGCCCGGGCCTGTGCGCACGACCGCCCGGGCGGCGGAACCACCCTCCCCGGAGCCACCCATGGACATCGGCCTCGTCCTGCAGACCGACCCGCCCGCCCGCCTGCTCATCGACCGGATGATCCGCGCCGAACAGGCCGGGTTCAGCCACGGCTGGACCTTCGACTCCTGCGTCCTGTGGCAGGAGCCGTTCGTCATCTACAGCCGGATCCTCGCCGAGACGCGGAGGTTGACCGTCGGACCGATGGTCACCAACCCCTCCACCCGGACCTGGGAGGTCACCGCCTCCCTGTTCGCCACGCTCAACGACATGTACGGCAACCGCACCGTCTGCGGCATCGGCCGCGGCGACTCCGCCATGCGGGTCGCCGGACGCCACCCCGCCACCCTCGCCCGGCTCTCCCAGGCCATGCACGCCATCAAGGAGCTGGCCGAGGGGCGGACGGTCGAGGTGGACGGCACCGAGATGCACCTTCCGTGGGTCGGCCCAGGCGCCCAACTCCCCATCTGGATGGGCGCGTACGGGCCGAAGGCGCTCGCACTGACCGGTCGTCAGGCCGACGGATTCATCCTCCAGCTGGCCGACCCGTACCTCACCGAGTACATGGTCAAGGCGGTGCGGTCCGCAGCGGCCGAGGCCGGCCGGGACCCGGACGCCGTCACCATCTGCGTCGCCGCCCCCGCCTACGTGACCGCCGACGACTCGCCCGCCGCGCTCGCCCACGCCCGGGAGCAGTGCCGCTGGTTCGGCGGGATGGTCGGCAACCACGTGGCCGACCTGGTCAGCCACTACGGCGCACACTCCGAGCTCGTCCCGGAGGCCCTCACCGACTACATCAAGGGCCGCCAGGGCTACGACTACAGCCACCACGGCCGGGCCGGGAACCCCGACACCGCCTTCGTGCCGGACGAGATCGTCGACCGCTTCTGCCTCATCGGCCCGCCGCAGGCCCAACTCGCCCGCCTGGAGCACCTCCGCTCCCTCGGCGTCGACCAGTTCGCCGTCTACGCCATGCACGACGCCGTCGAGGCCACCATCGACGCCTACGGGACCGACGTCATCCCGCACCTGTCCCGCCAACCCCAGACGTAACGCCATTCACGCGGAGGGGAGTTGACCATGGCCGACACCGCGACCAGCGGCGGCGGGCAGCGGCATCACTCCGACGGCCGGGTCGAACTCGAACCGGCCGCAGGAGAGTTGCCGTCCAACGGCTTCACCAACGACGACCTGCGGCCGGTCCCGGTGGCACGGCGCACCTGGACCACCTACAACTTCCTGGCGCTCTGGGTCGGCATGGCCCACAACATCCCGTCCTGGACGCTCGCCTCGGGGCTCGTCGCGCTCGGCATGGACTGGAAGCAGGCCGTGCTGACCATCGCGCTCGCCAACCTCGTGGTGCTCGTGCCGATGCTGCTCACCGGGCACGCCGGGACGAAGTACGGCATTCCGTTCCCGGTGTTCGCCCGGGCCGCGTTCGGACTGCGCGGCGCCAACCTGCCCGCGCTCATCCGGGCGGCGGTGGCCTGCGCCTGGTTCGGCATCCAGAGCTGGATCGGCGGCGAGGGGATCTTCCTGCTGGCCGGCAAGCTGCTGGGAGAATCCTGGCGCACGGCAGCGGAGTTCGGCGGCTATCCATGGACGCAGTGGGTGTCGTTCCTGCTGTTCTGGCTGATCGAGATGGCCATCATCGCCCGTGGGATGGAGACCCTCCGGCGGTTCGAGAACTGGGCCGCGCCGTTCGTGATCGTCGGCGCGCTGGCGCTGCTGGCATGGATCACCGTGAAGGCGGGCGGGTTCGGTCCGTTGCTCGACCAGCCGTCCGAACTGGGCTGGGGCGGCGGGTTCTGGAAGGTCTTCTTCCCCGCGCTGATGGGCATGATCGGGTTCTGGTCGACCCTGTCGCTCAACATCCCCGACTTCACCCGCTTCGGGGGCAGCCAGCGCGCCCAGATCCGCGGGCAGGCGCTCGGCCTGCCGACCACGATGACGCTCTTCGCGCTGCTGTCCGTCCTCGTCACCTCCGGCTCGCAGGCCGTCTACGGCGCACCGGTGTGGGATCCGATCGAACTCGCCGCGAAGATGGAGAACCCGGTCGGCATCCTGTTCGCGCTGCTGACCGTCCTGATCGCGACGCTGTCGGTGAACATCGCCGCCAACGTCGTCTCGCCGGCCTACGACCTCGCCAACCTGCTGCCCCGGCTGGTCGACTTCCGTACCGGGGCGCTGATCACCGGCGTCGTCGGGATCGCGATCTTCCCGTGGAGGCTGATCTCCGACCCGCACGTGTACATCTTCACCTGGCTGGGTGTGGTCGGCGGCCTGCTCGGGACGGTGGCCGGGGTCCTGATCGCCGACTACTGGGTGCTGCGTGGCACCCGGCTGCAACTCGCCGAGCTGTACCAGCCGGGCGGGGCGTACTGGTACGCGGGCGGGTGGAACTGGCGGGCGGTGACGGCGCTGTTGGTCGGGGGCGTCCTGGCGATCGGCGGCTCGTACGGCGGGCCGTTCCCGGCGGACGGGCTGCTGCCCGTGTTCAAGCCGCTGGCCGACTACGGCTGGGCGGTCGGCTTCGGGTCGGCCTCGGTGCTGTACCTCGTGCTGGGCGCTGTCCCGGGTGCCCGGCGGGTGGGCGGGCGCCACGGGCGGACGGCGGCGGACGGCTGACAAGTGACAGCGGACGGATAACAGCGAACAGATAACAGCGGACGGATGACAGCGAACAGATAACAGATTTCGAAATCTGTTATCTGTTCGCTGCTACTTGTTCATTGCCGGTTGCCCGCTGTCATTCGCCAGTCGCTGCCCGGTCGACGGCCGCCAGCACCTTCGCCGCACCGTCCTCGGCCGCGAGCGTGGCGGCCGCCGCCCGGGCCTGGTCGCGGTAGCGGGGGTCGTCGAGGGCCTGGCGGATGGCGGCGGCGAGGCGTGCGGCGGTGAGGGCGTGCAGCGGTACCGGCCCGGGGGAGACGCCGAGGCGGGTGAGCCGGTCGGACCAGAACGGGGCGTCGAGCTGTGCGGGTACCGGTACGGCCGGCGTGCCGCAGCGCAGGGTGGCGGCGGTCGTGCCGGCGCCGGCGTGGTGGATCACGGCGGCCATGCGGGGGAACAGCCAGTCGTGCGGGGCGTCGCCGATGGTCAGGACGTCCTCCGCCTCGCCGGCTCCGAGGTCGCTCCAGCCCGACTGCAGGACGGCCCGGACCCGGGCGGCGCGGACCGCGGCGACCACCGTCGCGGTGAGCCGGCCGGGGTCGGGGACGACCAGGCTGCCGAAGCCGACGAAGACCGGCGGCGGTCCGGCGGCGAGGAAGTCGAGCAGTCGGGCCGGGGGGTGCCAGTCCGGATCCCGTACCGGCCACCAGTAACCGGCCACGTCCAGCCCCGGGCGCCAGTCGGCGGGCCGCGGGACCACGGCGGGCGAAAACCCGTGCAGGACGGGGTACTTGCGCCTGGCGTGGGCGGCGCCGAGCGGCGGTAGGCCGAGGCGGCGCCGCAGCCCGCGTACGGCGGGGGCGAAGAGCTGGTCGGTCGCGACCTGGACGGCGTGCCCCGCGAGCAGGTTGCCCGGGCGGCCGAGTGAGCGGGCACCGGTGACAGCGGGCGCGAACTCCCTGGTGGGGGAGAGGGGTTGGAGGTGTAGGCCGATGCTGGGAATGCCCGCAGCCTCGGCGGCGACCTGGCCGAGCGGGCTGGTGGTGCTGGTGGTGAGCAGCAGGTCGGTGCCGAGTGCCGTGGCGTCGGCGATGCCGTCGGCGAGCTCCGGCATGAACTTCCGCCCCAGCTGTAGAAGTTGCAGGACGGCGCGAGGTCCGGTGCCGGCCTGGAGCAGGCGCCGCCCCTCGGCGGAGGCGAGTTCGGCGCGCGGGTCGACCGGCAGCGGGCGGAACTCCAGCCCTGCGGTCCGCACCGAGGCGGCGAAGGTGGCGTGGGTTGCGACGGCCACCTGATGGCCGGCCGCCTGGAGGCGGGCGCCGAGCCCGGTGAACGGGGCCACGTCGCCCCGGGATCCGGCGGTGGCGATCAGGATGCGCATGGCCGCAGTATCCCGGCGCGGGCGCCCCGCCGGAAAGGTGCCGTGCCCGGAGCGGCCCGGTCCGGGGTGGCCGGTTCGGGCCGGTGCTCCCGCGGCGCCGGAACCGGGCGGTGGTGGGCGGCGTCCTTCCTGGCAGAGCGGCGGAACGGGGCCGCCGCGCCGTGGACGGGAGGGACAGATGAGCATCGTCGCGTGGATCGTGCTTGGCCTGCTGGCGGGGGCACTGGCCAAGCTGCTGCTGCCGGGGAAGGACCCGGGCGGCCTGATCGTGACAACCCTGATCGGTATCGCCGGCTCCTTCGTGGGCGGTTGGATCGCCTCGCACTTCCTGCACAGGTCGGTGACGGCGCACTTCTTCGACATGGCGACCTGGGTGTCGGCGATCGGCGGGGCCCTGGTGCTGCTGATCATCTACCGGCTGGTGTTCGGCAGCTCCCGACGCTAGCCCGAGCGCCGGGAACCGGCCCCGCGCCGACGCGGACACGGCGTCGCACAGCCGAGCCGGCCAGGCCCACGGGGCGGCCGGCTCGGCTCAGCGCGTCGGTGCCGACGCCTCCGCGACCCACTCCGGCAGGTCCTCGCGGGCGGCCAGCCAGGCGGTCGGCACCTCGGCGAGGCCGGTGCGAGCGGCTACCGCCCCGGCGGCGATCGCGCAGGTGGTGTCCATGTCGCCCCAGCCCTCCAGGGTGTGCCAGATGACCTCGGGCAGTGAGTCCAGGTGCCCGGCGGCGGACCAGAGGGCGAACGGGACGGTGTCCGGGGCGGAGATCATGAACCCGGAGCCGAGTACGTTGGCGGCCTGCCGGACGCTCGTGTGTCCGGGCAGCCGGGCGGCGATCCGTAGACCGGAGCGCACTTCGCCGTCCGGCAGACGCCCGGCCACCTCTGCCAGCAACTCGGCACGGCCGGGCGGGTTTTGGCCCCGGCTGCGGACAGCGAGTGCCGTGGCGAGGGCGACTGCCACCGCGCCCGCGACCGCCTCCGGGTGGAAGTGCGTGGTGAGTGCCTGGAGTTCGGCCTGCCGGGCGACGGCGTCCAGGTCGTCCGCGAACCAGGCGCCCAGTGGGGCGACCCGCATCGCGGCGCCGTTCCCGTACGAGCCCTGACCCTCGAACTGAAGCGAGGTGATGGCGCGCCAGTCCCCGCCGGCGCCGATCTCACGCAGTACCCGGTGCATCGACGGGCCGTACTTGCGCCCGTACTCGCGGGCGTACTCCTCGGCGAACTCGCCGGCCAGCGCATCCTGTCGGACCTCGCCCCAGGAGGCCAGGTGGCGGACGAGGACCAGCGCCATCGCGGTGTCGTCGGTCCAGTGCCAGGGCGCCGGGCGGAGCCGGCGGGCGGCCAGCGCGGCGGGCGCCTCGTCGAGCGGGGCCGAGAACCAGCGGTCGCCGAAGGCGTCGCCGAGGGCGAGCCCCTGCAGACTGTCCAGGGTCGGACGGGCCGGAGGGGTCGGACGGGCCGGACGCATGTCGTCCTCCAAGTGAGATCAACCGTGCGCGGCAGTCTGCCGGACGGCCGGGCCCGTCGGCGACCGGGTTTCGCTCCGGTGCCGGCGAGCCCGGCCGTCGGTGTCCGGGTTCAGGGGCGCCCGGGGCTTCGGAGGGGCGTCACTTGGTGAGCAGGCCGCCGAGGATGAGCTTCCAGAGGGCCTCGAAACGGTCCTCGATGGTCGGCTCGGACCACGAGGACGCGTACGCCGGGTCGTGGAAGGGGCCGGTGGCGTCGAAGACGGCGCGGGCCGTGGAGAGGATGTGGGCGAGCTTGAACTCCTTGCTCTCCATGCCGTCCTGGACGATCTGGGCGATCTGGGTGACCAGGGTGTCGATGTGCGCCTCGACGATGCCGCTGTTCTCCTCGACCAGCACCATGTAGGTGGCGAACAGCTCCGGGTCGTCCAGCGCCTTCTTCCGCTTGGCCGCGAACAGCGTCACCAGCCAGCGGTGCAGCAGCTCGACGGCCGAGCCGGCCTCGGTCGAGATGAAGGCGAGCTGGTGGTGCGCCTGGTCGAGCCAGCGCTGGGTGACCGCCTCGCGCAGCGCGGCCTTGCTCGGGAAGTGGCGGTAGACGCTGCTGTGGCTGACGCCGAGGATCCGGGCGACGTCCACGACGGTGGCCTTGGCCGGGCCGAACCGCCGGAGGACGTCCTCCGCCGCGATCAGGATCTGCTCGGCGGTGAGTGTGGTGTCCGTGGTCACGGGGAGGTCCGTCCTTAGGGTCGTGCGGTCGAGGGTGGTGCTGCCGTCCCCGGCCGTCGGGCCGGTTCCGGTGGGTCAGTGCTCGCTGTCCAGGTGCTCCATCTGGGCGGCAGCGTAGCGGTCGCCCGCTGCGGAGCCGGCGGGGACGGCCGCCTCGATGGCCGCGAGGTCGGCCGCGGTGAGCGTGACGTCCAGCGCGCCCAGCGCCTCGGTGAGGCGGTCGCGGCGGCGGGCGCCGACCAGCGGAACGACGTCCTCCCCGCGCGAGGCGACCCAGGCGATGGCGACCTGGGCGACGCTCGCCTCCTTCGCGGAGGCCACCGCGCGCAGTGCCTCGACGAGCGCGAGGTTGTGGGCCAGGTTGTCGCCCTGGAAGCGCGGACTGTGGCCACGGAAGTCGGTGCCGGCCAGGGCGCGGCCCTGGTCCCAGTGGCCGCTGAGCAGGCCGCGCGAGAGCACGCCGTAGGCGGTGATGCCGATGCCGAGCTCGCGGGCGGTGGGGAGGATGGCGTCCTCGATCGAGCGGGAGATCAGCGAGTACTCGATCTGCAGGTCGCTGATCGGGTGGACGGCGGCGGCGCGGCGCAGGGTGTCGGCGCCGACCTCCGACAGGCCGATGTGACGGACGTAGCCGGCCTTCACCAGGTCCGCGATGGCGCCGACGGTCTCCTCGACCGGGACGTTCGGGTCCAGGCGGGCGGGGCGGTAGACGTCGATGTGGTCGGTGCGCAGTCGGCGCAGCGTGTAGGCGAGCGCGGTCTTGG
Source organism: Kitasatospora sp. NPDC043949 (assembly GCF_056435365.1). Taxonomy (NCBI): domain Bacteria; kingdom Bacillati; phylum Actinomycetota; class Actinomycetes; order Kitasatosporales; family Streptomycetaceae; genus Kitasatospora; species Kitasatospora sp. NPDC043949. Next base: position 15,857 of record NZ_JBWKEQ010000083.1, read on the forward strand.
TGGCGGCGGGGCTCGCGTCGTAGCCGAGCCACTGGCCGTCCGGGCCGCGCTGGGCGCCGAACTTCACGCTGATCTGCACGCTCTCGCGGGCGCGGCCGCGCAGGGCCTCGTGGATCAGCAGCTCGTTGTGGCCCATGCCGTAGAAGTCGCCGGTGTCGAGCAGGGTGACCCCGGCGTCGATCGCGGCGTGGATGGTGGCGATGCTCTCGGCCTCGTCGGCCGGGCCGTACAGGTCGGACATGCCCATGCAGCCGAGGCCGAGGGCGGAGGTGACCGGTCCGGAGGTGCCGAGGGTGCGTTGTGTGGGGCGGGAGGTCGTGGCCACGGGGACTCCAGGGGTGGGTGCGGCGATGGGTGGGGTGACCCGGGGTCCACTATGGCACGAAAGCGAACAGATTTCAAAATCTGTTCGCTGTCGTCTGTTATCTGTTATCTGTTATCTGAAAGCTGTCACCTGTTATCTGTCACCCGCCGACTCGATCGGCCGCCCGGCTGCGGTTCTCGTACGCGAGTGCCTCGCCGGCCGCGGCCTCGCCGGCCGGGGGCTCTGGCGGCGAGGCCGGACCCCAGTCCTCCCGCCCGCCCAGTGACCGCAGCAGGTAGGCGCGGGCCGGCGGCAGGTTGCGCCACACCGTGCGCTCACCCAGCCCGTACGCCGCCTCGAACCGCCGCAGCAGTCGCACCACTGCCCGGTGGCGGGCGCTCTGCCGGGGCCCCGAGGACAGGGTGCGGGCCGTCGTCGTGCCGAGGTAGCCGAAGTACGTCAGCTCGCCCCCGGGCAGAAGCAGCCGCAGGTAGAGGTCGAGGAGGTGGCGTACCTGGGCCGGCTCGAAGTTGGTGAACGGCAGGCCCGACACGATCACGTCGTACCGCTCGTCCGTCTCGCCGGCTCGGCCCGTCACGTTCGTCTGGTCCTGGGGCAGTTCCTCCACCCGGCAGGCCGACAGCCGCAGGGCGACACCCGGGCGTCGTGCGGCCAGCACCGGGTCCTCGCGCAGCCGGTCGGCGAAGCGCGGGTTCGCCTCGACGACGTGCAGCCGGTCACCCGGGAGCAGTACTTGGGCCAGCCGGCGGGTCACCACGCCCGTCCCGGCGCCGACTTCCAGCACCGAGATCGGCCGATTCGGGCGGCTGGTGGCCGGAACCACCAGGGCGTTCACGAGGTCCTCACCGCTCGGGGCCAGCGCTCCGGTGTCGTGGAAGGTGCGCAGGGCCTCGGCGAGGAACAGCAGGTGGTCCCCGGCGGACCGTGAACTGCGCTGCGGGGTGAGGAAGTCGGGGCGCGGGCGGAGCTGTTCGGTGGTCATGCCTTCGACGCTAGGCAGCCCCGCCGCACCCCGAATCGGCCGACGAGCGACGCGTACCCCCGACGAAAGTCGAGGGTGCGGGTACCCGGGAGAAGGGGGCACCCGCCCGCCGCCCGCCCGTAACATCGAGCCGGACGGTCGGACGGACAGGCGACGGACGGACGGAGCGAGCGCGGAGGGAGCCCGATGCGCGAGGACGGGAGCGGCCCGATGCGCGCAGGCCTGTTGGGCTGGTACGGCCCGGGCCGCCGGCTGTGGAGCGAAACCCTGCTGCTGCTCGGCATCCTCGCGCTCACCGCCGAGGAGGGCCTCTCCCAGTGGGTCCACGCCGATGAGCCGTTTCGGCTGCCCCGGACCGTCGTGGCCGTCCTCGCCTCGCTCTCCCTGCTGTTCGCCCGCCGCTACCCGATGGCCTCCGCCGTCCTGCCGGTGCTCACCGGCGGCCTGTTCAACCGCGCCTTTCCCGGGCTGTTCAGCGTCTACTACCTCGCCTCCCTCGGCCGGACCGGCCCGGCGGCGGCCGGCGGCGCCCTCATCGCGATGGTGGGCGCGACCCGAGCCGATTCGCTGGTCGGCTGGGCGGGCACCACCGGATCCCAACTCCTCGTTCAGGCGGCGACCTTGTCCTTCGGCCTGTGGCTGCACGGCCGCAGGGTGCTGATCCGCACCCTGCACGAGCAGGTGGACGCGCTGCGCCGGGAGCGCGAGTTGCGCGCCGAACGGGCCCAGGCCGCCGAACGGGCCCGGATCGCCCGGGAGATGCACGACGTGCTCGCCCACCGTCTCAGCCTGCTGGTGCTGCACGCCGGGGTGCTGCGCGACCAGGCCCTCGCCGGTACCGTCGCCGCCGACCCGGACCGGCTCACCCACCGCCTCGAACTGCTGCGCACCACCGCCGCCCACTCGCTCGACGACCTGCGTGACGTCCTCGGCGCCCTGCGGGCCGACCCGCCGACAGCACCGGCCGCCGAGGAGGTGCCGGCCGCACCGCCCCGGGTGGCGCGCGTCCCGGTGCCCGTCCCGGCGTGCGTCCCGGCGCCCGCGCTGCGCGACCTCACCGAACTCGTCGGTGAGGCCACTTCGGCCGGGCAAGAGGTCGAACTGGCCCTCTCCGGCGACCCGGAGACCGTCCCCACCACCCACCGGCTGGCCGTGCACCGCCTGGTCCAGGAGGCGCTGACCAACGCCCGCAAGTACGCGCACGCCGCGCCCGTCACCGTCCGGGTCCGCTTCGGCGCCCCGGCAACCACCGTCGAGGTCCGCAACGGTCCGGGGGAGGCGTCGCCGAACGGGCCGGGCACCGGCGGCGGGTACGGTCTGGTGGGGCTCGCCGAACGGGTCGACGCGCTCGGCGGCTACCTCGACGCGGGACCGGACGGTGGTGGCGGCTTCCGGCTCGCAGCCCGCCTGCCCGCACCGGAGCGCCCGCCGCGGACCGTGCCAGGACCCGTGCCAGGGCCCGTCCCAGGACCGGGCCCAGAACCGGGACACGACCCCGGATCCGGGCCTTCCCCGGCCCTTGCCCCCTCCCCGACCCCGCAGCCGAAGGACGCCGAATGATCCGCACGATGGTGGTCGACGACGACGCGCTGGTGCGGCTCGGCCTCGTCGACCTGCTCGCCCAGGACCCGGCCCTCACCGTGGTCGCCGAGGCCACCGACGGACTGCAGGCCGTCGAACTCGCCCGCAGCCAGCGGATCGACGTGGCGCTCATGGACATCCGGATGCCCAGGCTCGACGGCATCGCCGCCACCAGGCGCCTGCGCGAACTGCCCGACGCCCCGCGCGTGATCGCGCTCACCACCTTCGACCTCGACGAGTACGTGTACCAGGCGCTCGCCGCCGGGGCCGACGGCTTCCTGCTCAAGGACACCCCGCCCGCCGAGATCGCCCGGGCCGTCCACGTCGTCGCCGGCGGTCAGGGGATGCTGCACCCTGCGGCCGCGCGGCGACTGATCGACCGCTACCACCGCACCGGTGCGCCCCGGTCGGTCGCCGCCCGCAACCGGGTCGCCGGGCTGACCCCGCGCGAGACCGACGTGCTGCGCGAACTCGCCGACGGGCTCTCCAACGCGGAGATCGCGGGCGTCCTCGGGATGCGCGAGAGCACCGTGAAGGCGCACGTCAGCCGGATCCTGACCGGGTTGGGCGTCGGCAACCGGGTCCAGGCCGCGCTGCTCGCGCGCGATTCCGGGCTGGTCGGGGACGGCGCCTGAGCCGGTACCGGGCGCTGTGGGGCGGTGCGGTGCGGTGGTGCGGTGCCGTCGTGGCTCGTGTGGTCGCTGGTCCTGCCGATGCGCGACGCCCGGTGGTGCGCGCGCGGTGGTGGGTGGGGTGTCATGTCGTCCGGTGTTCACGCGAGTGTTCCCGGGGCGTCGGACCGGGCTCCCCCTGAGCCGGTCGCGTGCTCCCGGTTCGTACCGCGCGCTGAGCCGTTGTCACCCATCCGGCGTGGAAATCCCGCGCCTTGGCGGTTTGCGCTGCCGAACCCGGGCGGCGGGTCCATGGTGGAGATGGGCGCGATCCGGCGACCGCGCCCGCGCGCCGATCCAGGCCCGCGCGCCGCGCGCCCGCCGCTGTTCTCCGACGGGTGTCCGAGGCTGAGGGCCCGGTCCCGGCACGCTGGGAGCAGGGCCACCTCGCAGGAAGCCGAACGGTTCTTCTAGGCTCACATCTCGGCTTCCCTGCGGCGGTCCGGCCCGTTGCGCCCGCCGTCAGGAAGCCGCCGTCCACGGGGCCCCGGGCGGACCGGGGCCACCGGATCGAGCGAGGAGGACGCAATGCCAAGCACGCCGCCCAGCCGTTCCACCGCACTTGGGCCAGACGGTCCGTTCCGAAGGGCCGGGCACCATCCCGGTCGATCGGCGCGGTCCGGCCGGGCCTGGCAGCCGGGTTGGGGTGGCCGGCCGGTCCGGCCGCTGAATACCGGCAGCGGCCGCGGAGGCGAACGTTGAGTCCCCAGATCGTCGGGTCGCCCGCCGCGCCGAGTGCCGCCGCCCCCGACGGTGACTCCGCCCCCGCGCCCGCCCCTGCCTCGGACCGCGCCCCCGTCGACCTCCCGGCCGCTGCTGACGGTGAGGCCCTCACCGCTACTGCTACCGCGACCGCTCATGCCACGGCCACGGCCACGGCCACGGCCACGGCCACGGCCACGGCCACGGTCACGGTCACCGTCACAGCCTCGGCCACCGCTGCTGCGACCGCCGCACTCCCCGGCCTGCCGCAGGCCCTCAGCACCCGCGCCCGTACGCTGGCCGGGGCCGTCCGGCGCCGGTGCACGGACCTGGCCCGGATCGAGTCGCCCAGCGGAGACGTGCCCCGACTCGACGCTCTCGCCGAGGAGTTGAGCGCCGGGTTCAGCGCCACCGGTGCCACCGCGCGGCGCGAGCCCGGGCCGGCCGGTGACCACCTGGTCCTGGAGTGGGAGGGGCAGGACGAGACCCTGCCGCACCTGTTGATCGTCGGCCACCACGACACCGTCTGGCCGGTCGGCACCCTCGCCGACTGGCCGGTCACCGAGCAGGACGGTCTGCTCAGCGGCCCCGGCGTCGTCGACATGAAGGGCGGACTCGCCATCCTGGAAGGCGCGTTCGCCCTGCTCGCCGACCTCGGGCAGCGGCCGCACCGCGCCGTCCGGCTGGTCGTCGTCTCCGACGAGGAGGTCGGCAGTCCGGACGGACGGCGCCTGGTCGAGCGCCAGTTGCGCGGTGCGGCCGCGGTCCTCGGGCTCGAACCTCCGCACCCCGACGGCCGGTTGAAGACGGCCCGGCGCGGCAGCACTCGGGTCCGGCTCACCGTCACCGGGCGTGAGGCCCACGCGGGCAACGACGCCCACGACGGGGTGTCGGCGGTCGACGAACTCGTCGACCAGCTCGTCGTCGTCCGCGGCCTCGCGGGACAGCCGGGGACGGAGCTCAACGCCGGTCGGATCAGCGGGGGTTCGCGGGCCAACGTGGTCGCGGGCCGGGCCGAGGCCGAGCTCGGCCTGCGGTTCTCCACCGTCGAGGCGCAGCGCCGTACGCTCGACAACCTGGCTCGGCTCACCGCGCTGCGCCCGGGGGCCAGGGTCCGGACCGAGGTGCTGTCCAGCCGTCCGGCGTGGCCCGAGCGCACCGGCAACCCGCTGCTGCGGCACGTTCGTTCACTCGCCGCGGTGCTCGGTCAGCAGCTGGACGGCGGTCCGGCGGGCGGCGCGGGGGACACCAATCTGCCGGGCTCGCGCGGGCTGCCGACGCTGGACGGCTTCGGCGCGGTCGGTGCCGGTGCTCACGCCCGGCACGAGCACATCCGGCTCGACCAGCTGGCACCCCGGATCGCCCTGCTGGCCGCGCTCCTCGCCGTACCGCTGCCGAGGCTGCGCGACCGCACGGAGGGTTGAGCGGGCTGCCGGCGGCCGGGGGCCGGGGGCTGTCGGCGAACAGGGAGCAGGGAACAGAGAACAGAAGACGGATGACAAGTAACAGCTGACAGATTACAGCTAACAGATAATGAAATCTGTTAGCTGTTATCTGTTTGTTGCCCGCCCGCTCGCCGCAGCCCGCCCGTCGACGACTGTCCGCCGCCCGAAACCCCGCCCCTCACCCGCGTCCCTTGCCATCCCTCCACCTCGCCGCGCAGAATGGTACCGACCGAACGGTCAGTCGGTTGGCGCCGCGGGCGCCGGCGCGGGACACGAGAGGTGATCGTGGTGACAGCAGAGGTGGCCGAGGCGGTCCCCGCGCAGGCGCTGGAGGACCGGTTCGAGGCGGTCGTCGCCGCCGAGCAGCGGATCGAGCCCAGGGACTGGATGCCCGACGCCTACCGGGCCACGCTGGTCCGCCAGATCGCCCAGCACGCCCACTCCGAGATCATCGGCATGCAGCCCGAGGGCAACTGGCTCACCCGCGCCCCCTCGCTGCGCCGCAAGGCGATCCTGCTCGCCAAGGCCCAGGACGAGGCCGGCCACGGCCTCTACCTCTACGCCGCCGCCGAGACCCTGGGTGTCGACCGCGCCGAGCTGACCGAGAAGCTGATCTCCGGCCGGCAGAAGTACTCCTCGATCTTCAACTACCCGACCCTCACCTTCGCCGACGTCGGTGTGATCGGCTGGCTGGTCGACGGCGCCGCGATCTGCAACCAGGTCCCGCTGTGCCGCTGCAGCTACGGCCCGTACGCCCGCGCGATGGTGCGGATCTGCAAGGAGGAGTCGTTCCACCAGCGGCAGGGCTACGAGCTGCTGCTGACACTGATGCGCGGCACCGAGGCGCAGCGCCGGATGGTCCAGGACGCGGTGGACCGCTGGTGGTGGCCGTCTCTGATGATGTTCGGGCCCCCAGACGCCGACTCGCCGAACACCGCCCGCTCGATGGCCTGGCGAATCAAGCGGCACACCAACGACGAGCTGCGCCAGCGCTTCGTCGACATGACCGTCCCGCAGGCCGAACACCTGGGCGTCACGCTCCCGGATCCCGAGCTGCGCCGGAACGAGGAGCGCGGCGGCTGGGACTTCGGCGAGCCGGACTGGTCCGAGCTGACCAGGGTCATCCACGGCCAGGGCCCGTGCAACGCCCAGCGGGTCGAACGCCGCCGGACGGCGCACGAGGACGGTGCCTGGGTCCGTGAGGCGGCCGTCGCCTACGCGGCCAAGCGCCGCGCCGAACAGTCCGCCGAACCCGGGCAGCCCACCGGATCCGAACCGCCCGTCGAAGCCGGGCAGCCCGGGCGTACGGGCGAGCCCACGGAACAGGAGAACGGAAAGTGACCGAGTCCAAGGCCGGCTGGCCGCTGTACGAGGTGTTCGTGCGCCCCCGACGCGGGCTGAACCACGTCCACGTCGGTTCGCTGCACGCGGCCGACGACCGGATGGCCCTGCTCGCCGCCCGCGACCTCTACACCCGCCGCAACGAGGGCGTCAGCCTCTGGGTGGTCCGCTCGGACGCGATCACCGCCTCCACCCCGGACGAGCGCGACCCGTTCTTCGAGCCCAGCGGGGACAAGGTCTACCGCCACCCGACCTTCTACGACATCCCCGAGGATGTCCCGCACATCTGACGGGGGAACCGCCATGCAGGACCACAGCACGCAGGCCGGCGCTGACGTCGACGCCGACGACCACGTCTACCTCGGCCTCGCCGAAGCCACGCCCGGCCCCGAGGGCGAGGGCCGCTGGGCGTACGGGACGGGCTTCGCCGACCCGCTGCTCGGCGTGGACACCGCCGTGCCCGCCGGAGTGGACGGCGCGGACCTCGCCGCCTACTGCCTGATGCTCGGAGACGACGCCCTGATCCTCTCCCAGCGCCTGATCGAGTGGTGCACCCGGGCGCCCGAACTGGAGGAGGAGGTCGCGCTCGCCAACCTGGGCCTCGACCTGCTCGGCCAGGCCCGGCTGCTGCTCACCCGGGCCGGCCAGGCGGACGGCTCCGGCCGCACCGAGGACGACCTGGCGTACTGGCGGGAGGACCACGAGTTCCGCAACGTCCGGCTGGTCGAGGCCCCGAACGGCGACTTCGCCCACTCGATCGCCCGGCTGCTGCTGTTCGCCACCACGCGCTGCGCCCTGTACGAGGCGCTGAGCGCGCACCCGGACCCGGTGCTGGCGGCGGTCGCCGCCCGGGGCGTCAAGGAGCTGGCGTACCACCGCGAGTACGCCACCGCCTGGACGCTTCGGCTCGGTGACGGCACGCCGTACTCCTCGGCGCGGATGCAGGCCGGGCTGGACGCGCTCTGGCCGCTGCTGGAGGAACTGTTCACGGCCCACCCGGTGGAGCTGCGGACGGGCGCCGATCCGGCGGTGCTGCGCGAACCGGTGCTGCGCTCGCTCGGCGCCGTTCTCGCCGAGGCCGGGCTGACCGTACCGGACGTGCGGCCGCTGGCCACCGTGCTCGGCCGGGCCGGCCGGGACGGCGTGCACACCGAGGCGCTCGGCCCGCTGCTCGCCGAATTCCAGGTGCTGGCCCGCGCGCACCCGGGGGCGACGTGGTGAGCGCGGCGCTGACGGAGCGCGGGACGGCCTGGGAGGTCGCGGCGGTCGTGCCGGACCCGGAGCTGCCCATGCTGACCCTGGCCGATCTGGGCGTGCTGGCCGAGGTGGCGGTGGACGACGGCGCGGTGACCGCCTGGCTGACCCCGACCTACTCGGGTTGCCCCGCCGTGGCCGAGATGGCCGCCGACGTGGACCGCCGGCTGCGCGCGGCCGGGTACCGGGACGTCCGGGTCCGGCTGCGGCTGGATCCGCCGTGGTCGACCGATCTGATCACCGCCGAGGGCCGCCGCAAACTCGTCGAGGCGGGTATCGCCCCGCCGCGTCCGACCTCCGCCGCCGGCGTGGCCGGCCCGGTCCCGCTCGCGCTCGGTCCCACCCGCACCGCCGCTCCGGCCGGCACCTCCGCTGCCGCTTTCGCTTCCGCAGCCGCCCCCGTGCCCTGCCCGCGCTGCGGCGGTGCGGACACGGAGGAGCTGTCCCGCTTCGGTTCCACCGCCTGCAAGGCGCTCTGGCGCTGCCGCGCCTGCCGGGAGCCGTTCGAACGCGTCAAGGAGATCTGAATGCCCGCCGCTTCGCCCGCCGCGTCCCAGGCCGACGCCTCCCAGCCCGCCGCGTCCCAGGCCGACGCATCCCAGACCGAAGCCTCCGCCGCCGCGCACGCCGACACTCCCGCTGAGGCCGCGGTGTCCACGCTGCGCCCCGCCCGCCGCCCGACCTTCCACCGGCTGCGGATCGAGCGGGTCGAGCGGCTCTGCGACGACGCCGTGGCGGTGACCTTCGAGGTGCCGGACGGGCTCGCGGCGGACTTCGTATTCCGGCCGGGGCAGACCCTGACGCTGCGCAAGGTGGTGGAGGGCGTCGACGAGCGCCGCTCGTACTCGATCTGCGCCCCCGCCGACGGGCCGCTGCGGATTGCCGTCCGGGAGGTGCCCGGCGGGCTGTTCTCCCGGTGGCTGGTCCGGGACGCGGGGCCGGGCGAGGAGGTGGACGTGCTGACGCCGTCGGGCCTGTTCACCCCCGACCTCGGCGTTCCGGCCGAGCACGTGCTGCTCGCGGCCGGTTCCGGCATCACCCCGATGCTGTCGATCGCCGCGTCCGTCCTGGCCGCCGACCGCCGCTCCACCGTCACCCTGCTGTACGGCAACCGGCGCAGCGACACCGTGATGTTCGCGGACGAGCTGGCCGACCTGAAGGACCGCTACCTCGGCCGCTTCCAGCTGGTCCACGTCCTGTCCCGGGAGACCCGCGACGCCGAACTGCTCAGCGGGCGGCTGGACCCGGAGCGGGTGGGGGCGCTGCTGGGGGCGCTGGTGGATGTCGGGAGCGTCGGGCACTGGTGGCTGTGCGGCCCGTTCGGGATGGTCGCGGGGGCGAAGGAACTGCTCGCCGGGCTGGGCGTGCCGGGCGAGCGCGTGCACCAGGAACTGTTCCACGCCGAGGACGAGCCGGTGTCCGAGCGACCGGAGGACCGGGACGGCGCGGCGGGAGCGGCCGACGGCCCGCACAGCGAGGTCACCGTCGTCCTGGACGGGCGCGGCAGCACGCTCTCCCTGCCGTGCGACCGCTCGATCCTGGACGGTGCCCAGCGCTCCCGCCCCGACCTGCCGTTCGCCTGCAAGGGCGGGGTCTGCGGCACCTGCCGTGCGCTGGTCACCGAGGGCGAGGTCGAGATGCGCCGCAACTTCGCGCTGGAGGAGAAGGAGCTGGCTGCCGGCTACGTCCTCACCTGCCAGGCCCGCCCGATCACCGACCGGGTGACGGTCGACTACGACCGCTGAGCGGCCGACCGCCCCGCCCTTCCCCTCCCGACTGCTTCAGACCACGGCCGGGGCGGGCAGCCTGGCCGGGTCGCCGAGCAGGTGGACGAGGTCGCTGACGGCGGCGCGACCGGCCCGGTTGGCGCCGATGGTGCTGGCGGACGGGCCGTAGCCGACCAGGTGGACGCGCGGGTCGGCGGTGGCACGGGTGCCGGTGAGCGCGATGCCGCCGCCGGGGGAGCGCAGCCCGAGCGGGGCCAGGTGGCCGACCTCCGGGCGGAAGCCGGTGGCCCACACGATCGCGTCCACCGCCAGCTCCTCCTCCCCCCAGGCGACGCCGTGCTCGGTGAGCCGGTCGAACATCGGGCGGCGGTGCAGGGCGCCCAGTTCCTCGGCACGCCGGTAGGCGACGGACGGGCCGAGCCCGGTGACGCTCACCACGCTGCGCACCGGCAGGCCCTGCCGGACCCGTTCCTCGACCTTGGCGACCACCGCGCGTCCGTACTCGGGGGTGAACGGCCCCTCGTGGTAGACGGGCGGGGTCTGGGTGACCCAGACCGTCTCGCCGACCGCAGCCACCTCGGACAGCACCTGGATCGCCGAAGCGCCCCCGCCCACCACCAGGACGCGCCGGCCGGCGAACTCCCCGGGGCCGCGGTAGTCGGCGTAGTGCAGTTGGCGACCGGCGAAGTGGCCCGGGTAGTGGGGCAGGAACGGGCGGGTCCAGGTGCCGGTGGCGTTGATCAGCGCCCGCGTGGACCAGGTGCCGTGGTCGGTCTCGACCAGCAGCCGGGAGTCCGGGCGGTCCGACTCGGCGCGCACCGCGCGAACGGCGACGGGGCGTACGACCGGGAGCGCGTGCCGGGCCTCGTACGCCGCGAAGTACCCCGGCACGACCTGGCGGTTTCTAGGGGTCGTTGCAACACGTGGTCGGTTTGATCAGGCCGCGATGAGTTTATGCAGGCGCTCGGCTGGGGTTTCCCAGCCGAGCGTT
>NZ_JBWKEQ010000084.1:0-26516 GCF_056435365.1 Kitasatospora sp. NPDC043949
GGCACGCCCCCCCCGGGGAGGCCAACGACCAGTGGGGACGCCACGGACCACGGGGAAAGAAAAACCACCCACCACAAGCCAGGGCTCGGGGTAGGGGGGCGGCCCCTCCTCCCCCCCCCCCCCCCCCGACGCGTGCTCGGGGGGTGGTGTCCGGGGGTGGTGTCCGGGGGCGGTGTCCGGGGTGGTTCGCGGTCGGTGCGGGGGCGCGCCGGGGCGTTGTCAGTGGGCTGGAGTACCTTCGTGCCGTTCACCAGCACGGGGCGGGACGACGGGGGCGCACCATGGCCGACCTGATCACGGAGGAGCCGGTCGAGCTCCAGTTGGAGCGGTACCGGACGGAGCTGACGGGCTACTGCTACCGGATGCTCGGCTCGGTCTTCGAGGCCGAGGACGCGGTGCAGGAGACGATGGTCCGCGCCTGGCGCGGCCACCGCGGCTTCGAGGGCCGCGCCGCGCTGCGCTCCTGGCTGTACCGGATCGCCACCAACGTGTGCCTGGACGCGCTGAACGGCCGCAACAGCCGGGCCCGCCCGATGGACCTGGCCGGCCCGGTGACGGTGGCCACGGCGAGCGACACCCAGCTGCCCGAGGTGACGTGGATCGGCCCCGCGCCGGACGGCCGGGTGCTGCCCGAGACGGGTGACCCGGCCGAGGTGGCGGCCCAGCGCGAGTCGGTGAAGCTGGCCTTCGTCGCCGTGCTGCAGCGCCTCGCGCCCCGGCAGCGGGCCGTGCTGATCCTGCGCGAGGTGCTCGGCTGGAAGGCCGCCGAGGTGGCCGAACTGCTCGGCGTCACGGTGGCCTCGGTGAACAGCGCGCTGCAGCGGGCGCGCGCGGTGCTCGCCGGGGACGGCGCGGCCGCCCGCCCGGCCCCCGCGCTGGACGACGACCACCGCGCGCTGCTGGACCGCTACGTCCGCGCCTTCGAGGCGTACGACATGGACGGCCTCGCCGCGCTGCTGCACGAGGACGTCACGCTCAACATGCCGCCGTACGCGATGTGGCTGCGGGGGCGGGGCGAGATCCGGGCCTGGATGCTCGGCCCGGGCCACGGCTGCCGCGGCTCCCGGCTGGTCCCGGTGACGGCCAACGGCGCTCCGGCCTTCGCCCAGTACCGGCCGAGCCCGGCGGGCGGGCACGAGCCGTGGGCGCTGATCGTGCTGGAGGTGTCAGCGGGCCGGATCACCGGGTTCACCAACTTCCTGGACACCGACGTGCTCTTCCCGCTGTTCGGCCTCCCGCCCCGGCTGGCCGCCGACTAGGCCCTGTCCGGCCGCCGGAGGTCGAGGGGGTCCACGCCCCCCGGCAGCAGGGCCGCGAGCCCGCTGAACGCGAGCAGCTCCCGCAGCGGGCCGCTCGCGTTCACCAGCACCACGCCCACCCCGTGCCGCGCGGCGGCGAGCCGCAGCCGGGCGAGGGCGTCGACGACGGCCAGGTCGGGCGCGGTCAGCGCGTCCAGGTCGCAGGTCAGGGCGGGGGCGGGCGGGGGCTTCGGCGTGGTGTCCATACTGCTTGGACCGGCCCGGCGGCCCGGGCTCATCGGCTCCGGCGGAACTTCTCGGAACTTCCCGGAGCTCGACAGAACTCCGCAGAACTTCTCGAAAGAATTTCCGCGTGGAGCGATGAGTTTCGGTCGCGCCCTCGGTCTACTCCTGTGAAAGCGCCACCGTGGCGCCGCGATCACGAAGGACGACACCATGACCGAGAACCTGGGCGAGCTGACCATCACCCGCGAGCTGCCGGCCACCCCGGACGCCGTCTTCCGCGCCTACGTCGAGCCCGAGCAGTTCGTCCGCTTCTGGGGCCCGGTCGGCACCCACGTCGAGCTGGACACCGTGACCATCGAGCCGCGGGTGGGCGGGCGCTACGACAGCACCATGACCATCGACGCGACCGGCGACGCGTACCCGATGTGCGCCAAGATCACCGAGATCCGCCCGGGCGAGCTGATCGCCCTGGTCGAGGAGAGCGTGGGCCTGCGCTCCACGATGACCTTCAAGGACCTCGGCGACGGCCGCACCGAGGTGGTCCTGCACCAGACCGAGGTGCCGGCGATGTACTGCGGTCCGGAGGCCCGGGCGGGCCTCAACTCCAGCTTCGACCGCCTGGTCGAGCACCTCGCCGCCCAGCGCTGAACTGACGGTCCCGGGCGGGTCGGTGGCAGAGTGGGCGGTGCAGAACCACCGTGCCCCAGGAGGATCGCAGTGACGGCTGAGCCCTTGAAGTCCCGCGAGGAATGGTTGGCGTCCCTGCCCAGGATCTACGCGGCGGCGGGCTGCCTGCTGCGGGACGAGTCCGGCCGGATCCTGATCGTGAAGGCCGGGTACCGCGAGCACTGGCAGTTCCCGGGCGGCACGATCGACCTCGGCGAGGGCCCGGTGGAGTGCGCCTCGCGGGAGCTGCTGGAGGAGACCGGCATCGTCAGGGCGACCGGGGAGCTACTGGCCATCTCCTGGACCCACCCCTCGTCCGAACTCGACCACCCGGCGCAGCATTTGATGTTCGACTTCGGCACCGTCCCGGACGGCACCCCCGTGACCGTCCCGGCCGGCGAACTGGACCGGCACCAGTGGGCCACCGTCGAGGAGGCGCTGGAACTCCTCGGCCCGGCCCGCTCGCTCCGGCTGCGGGCGGCGCTGGAGTCGGCCGCCGACGGCCGGGTGCGGATCGTCACCACGCCCGTCTCCGGCTTCTGAGTCCCGCCCGAGCCCAACCGACCGGCCCCGGGCGGGAGTTCCGCCCGGGGCCGGGCCCCGTCTCACGCCTGCTCGGCGTTCCGGGCGGCGATGATGGCCTTGACGGCCTCGGAGGTGAAGGTCTCCGCCTCGGACTTCTCGACGCCGAGGCCGGCGAGCACGCCCGAGCCGTTCTCCAGCTCCAGCAGGGCGAGCAGGATGTGCTCGGTGCCGACGAAGTTGTGCCCGAGCTTCAGCGCCTCACGGAAGGTCAGTTCCAGCGCCTTCTTGCCCTGCGCGTCGTACGGGATCAGCGCGGGCACCTGCTCGGCGGCGGCCGGCAGGACGGCGGCGGTCGCCTCCCGGACGGCCTCCGGGGTGACGCCCTGGGCGGCGAGCGCCTTGAGCCCGATGCCCTCCGGTTCGGCGAGCAGGCCGAGCAGGAGGTGTTCGGCGGTGATCTCGGCGTTGCCGGCCGCCCTGGCCTCCTCCTGCGAGGCCATCACGACGCTCCGGGCCCGGTCGGTGAACCGGGCGAAGCCCTGGCTGGGGTCGAGGTCGGCGGGGGTGCCCGGGTCCTTGGGGACGAACCGCTTCTGGGCGGCCTGCTTGCTGACGCCCATGCTGCGGCCGATGTCGGTCCAGGAGGCGCCGGAGCGGCGGGCCTGGTCGACGAAGTGGCCGATCAGGTGGTCGGCGAGGTCGCCGAGGTGGTCGGCGGCGATGACCGCGTCGGACAACTGGTCGAGCGCGTCGGGGTGGACCTTCTTGATCGCGGCGATCAGGTCGTCGAGGCGCAGCGGAGTGGTGTTGGGAACGACGGGATTCTCCATGCGTCAACCGTAGGTTGTCGATCCTGGGCCGTCAACCATCGGTTGACGATACGCGCGAGTAGTCTTCGGCGGCCCCTGCGGGACGGGAGGCGTCCGATGGGCGGGTCGAGGATCCCGGCCCTGCCCGAGGCCGGGCTGTCTCGCGAACTCAAGCTCCAGGTCGTCGAGTTGCAGGAGCCGGCCTGGCCCGGTGGCCGCTACGCGGCGGGCAGCAGCCGGGCCCGGACGGCGGCGACCTCGGCGGGGGTGGCCCCGGCGGCGAGCAGGTAGCCCGCCGGGTCGAGGCCCTCCAGCGCGCCCGCGAGGACGGCTTCGGCGGTGGTGCCGGCCTCGGCGAGCACCGCGTCGATCCGGTGGTACTGGTCCGGCAGGCCCAGCATCCCGTACAGCGGGCGGACGTTGGGGCCGCTGAGCTGGTAGTCCTCGACGATCGCGGCCCGTTCGACGCCGGCCAGGGCGAGCAGCAGCAGGGCCGCCAGGCCGGTGCGGTCGCGGCCGGCGCCGCAGTGCACGACCAGGCCGCCGGGGCGGGCGCCGGCGATGGCGGCGATCAGTGCGGCGGCGGCGTGCGGGCAGTGGTCCAGGTAGGGGCGGAGCGCGAGCGGGGTGCCGTCCAGCCGGCCGTAGGCCTCCCACCAGGCGGGGCCGGCGAGTTCGTCCAGCGGGACGCGGATCAGCTCGACGCCCTCGGGGAGCGGGAGGAGCGGCTTGTACTCCTCGGCGTTGCGCAGGTCGACCACGGTGCGGACACCGTGGTCGAGGAGGGCGTCCCAGCCCTCGGCGGTGAGGCGGTCCAGGTTGTCCGCCCGGACTATCGCCCCGCGGGCGGTCGGCCGGCCGGAGGCGGTGGGCAGTCCGCCCAGGTCGCGGACGTTCAGGCAGCCGTCCCACACGAGGGTGCGGTCCTCGGTGGTGGTCAGCGCGTGCGTCCGGCTCATGGGGGCCCCGTTTCCTCGACCGGGGGTCCCGTTACCCCCTCGTTATGAAGGACTCCCGGGAGATCCGGATGGTTCCGTGCTGTTCGGATCGCCGACACCCGGCGTTGGGGCCGGTTCGGGCGCCGTCCGGGGGCGGTGATGCTCCCCCGGGCGGCAGGTGGACGGCAGGCGGTGTCAGACGGCGGTCGGGGCTTCGGTCTCGGCCGCGACCAGCTTCTCCATCGGATCGGCCGCGATCCGACCGAGCATCGCGCCGGCCGCGATCGCGCCGATCATGAACACGGTGGACAGCCAGGCCATGGTCGCCACCGGCAGGGTGAAGGCGCCGACCACCCGGGCGACGCACTCGGCCAGCAGCGCGGTGCCCCAGGCACCCGCGAACACCCGCTCGTGGCGCTGGAAGGCCCGGGAGCCGGCCGCCCGGCCCTCGACCAGCCGCTGCCAGGCGGCGGCCCGGTCGCGCTTGCCCTTGGTGAGGAAGGGCATCAGCACCGGGGTCATCACCGACCGGCCGACCAGCGCCGAGAACAGGATGGCCAGCGCCACGGTGCCGCTCAGCCCGCCGTCCTTGGCGATCATCAGTCGGGCGTCGCCGGTGACGAAGGTGAGCGCCAGGCCCGCCAGGTTCACGGTCAGCATCAGCGCGGCCCACAGGTTGAGCCTGCGCTCGCGCAGCAGGCCGAGCACGGTCCGGGCGGCCGGGATGGCGCTGCTCCACGCCAGCGCGGCGAACACGCTCAGGCCGCCGGCCGAGTGCAGCAGGTAGTAGCCGGCCAGCGGGGCGACCACGTCGATGGCGAGCGGGCGGAGCCCGGAGGCCGACGGGTTCGGGGTCGTGTCGGTCCCGGTGGTGGCGGCGGCGGTGGCGGTGGTGACGGTTCGGCTCACGGCGGGTTCCTTCCCTGCTGGTGGCCGCGGGCCGCTGCCCGCGTCGTGCCTCCAGTGTTTCCGTCCGACCCTCCGTCAGAGCAGTGCCGTCCGTTGCGGGATCCGCGTGACAGCTGTCATGGTGCGGGCCGTGACAGCCGCTCCGACCTGCGACTTCTCCCGGCTCGCGGGGTCGCGTTCGCCCGGATGGCCCATGATGTGGCGGGTGCAGAGTGCAGAGCGCCCCGGAGCGGGCACCGGCAGCCCCGTCGGCCGGTCCGGACCAGTCCCTTCCGCCGGCCCGCCAGCGGGCCGGGCCCCCTCTCCCGCCGATCTGACCGAGGCCGTCCGGGCCGCCCAGGTCGGGGACGAGGAGGCGTTCCGGTTGCTGTTCCGGACCGTCCAGCCGGGCCTGCTGCGCTACCTGCGGGTCCTGGTCGGCGGTCGCCCCGAGGACGCCCAGGACGCCGAGGACATCGCCTCCGAGACCTGGCTTCAGATCGCCCGCGACCTGGGCGGCTTCTCCGGTGACGGGGACGGCTTCCGCGGCTGGGCCGCCACCGTCGCGCGCCACCGCGCGCTCGACCACCTGCGCGCCCGGCGCCGCCGCCCGGTCGCCGACCTGCCCTTCGAGTACCTGGCCGGGCTGGCTGCCGGGGACGACACCGCGGGCGCCGCGCTGGCCACCGTCGGCACCGCCGACGCGCTGGCGCTGATCTCCCGGCTGCCGCGCGACCAGGCCGAGGCCGTCCTGCTGCGGGTGGTCATGGAACTGGACGCCGAGAGCGCCGCCCGGGTGCTCGGCAAGCGGGCCGGCAGCGTCCGGATGGCCGCCCACCGGGGGCTGCGGAAACTGGCCACGCTGCTGGAGCAGTCCTTCGCGGCCGGGGTCGGGATCCCCGCCGCGCGCGAGGCCGAACCGGCGGTGCGGCGGCCCGGCCGGACCGGCCGGCGCCGTACCGAGGAACCCGTCGAGGAACCCGTCGAAGAAACCGCGGGGAAGGCGGCCGGGAAGCCCACGGGGAAACCTGCGGGAAAGCCTGCGGGAAAAAGTTCTCCGCAAGGTGTGACAGAACGCCGGGCCGCGACGCTGAAGGACATGAGATGAGCACCAACCGATCCCGTCGGATCGACCGTGACGCTGCCGAGCATCTGCTCGGCGGTGCCGTGGGCGGCCCGCTGGCCGGGCAGGACGCCTCGCTCACCGGACCGGACGGCGGTCCCGGGCCGCTCGCCCGGATCCTCGCCGCGGCCGCCGCCCCGGCGACGGCCGACGAACTGGCCGGGGAGCAGGCCGCCCTGACCGCGTTCCGGGAGGCGCGTCTCACGTCCGACCTCGTAGTGACCACACCCGTCCGGAGACGATCGATGGCAACCGCCACGTTGGCCAGGGCCTTCAGCACGAAGGCCACTGCCGCCGTGCTCGGCGCCACCGCGCTGTGCGGGGTCGCGGTCGCCGCCGGCACCGGCAACCTGCCGTCCCCGCTGGGCGGCGGGTCCGGCGCGCCCGAGCACGCGCTCGCCGCCGCGGGCGGGCCCTCCGGCAGTGCGCCCGGCACCGCGTCCGCCGATGCGTCGGCCGGTTCGTCCGCCACCTCGCCCGACAGTGCCGCGCCCGGCACCCCGTCCGTCCGCCCGTCCGGCGGCGGCTCCGCCTCGGGCGGTCCGCAGTTGGTCGGACCGTCCACCGCCCCGAAGCCCGGCACCCCCTCCGCCGATACCGACGGCGACGGCGACGTCGAGGGGCACGGCGCCCGGCCGCTCGCGCCCGGACTGGTCGCCCTCTGCCACGGCTTCGCCGACTGGTCGGGCCGGGGCGAGCGCTCACCGGCCACCGAGCCGCGGTTCGGCCCGCTGGTCACGGCGGCCGGCGGGGCGGAGAAGGTGGCGGACTACTGCGCGGAGGTGCTCGGCGACGAGGACGACGACCATCCGGGTGCCGCCGCGAAGCCCCACGACCCCGGCCGGACCACCCCCGGCTCCGGTGCGGGCGCGGGCAAGGGGAACACCGAGGACGGCCGGGGCAACGGCCAGGACAAGAACAAGGACAAGGGCAAGGGCAACGGCCAGGACAAGGGCCAGGACAAGGGCCAGGACAAGGGCCAGGACAAGGGCCAGGACAAGGGCCAGGACAAGGGCAACGGCGGCAACGGGGCCAGGCCCGGCCGGTCCGGCGTGACCGTCCCGGCGCCGCCGGCCGCGCCGTCCCTGCCCGACGTCCGTCCGAGCAGGACCGACCGTTCCGACGACAGCCAGTCGGGCCGGAGGTAACCCAGGAACTCCGGGTGGGCGGCGAGCGACTCCCCCCGGGCTCGCCGCCCACCCGGACCGCACCACCCGCAGTACCCGCAGGACCGCACCACCGGCAGGACCGCACCACCCGCAGGACCGCACCACCCGCAGGACCGCACCACCCGCAGGACCGCTCGTCAGTACCACCCGAAGACCCCGGGTGGCCGGTCGGCTCCCCGTGCCGTCCGGCCGCCCGGCCCCGGCCGGCCCGGCAGGCGCCCACCCCGGACGCGCCGTCGGCCCGGTCGGCCTGGAACGTGCGGCCCGCCCTCCCGCAGTCAGGGCGGGTCGCACCCCCGCGCCGGCGGCCGGGGGACCGCTGCCCGGTCCCCCGACCGCCTCCCCGCCCCAGGCGGTGCGGTCCGGCGGTGCGGCTATCGTGCACAGGTGCACGAGGCGGCCCGGAACACCGGGCACGGCACGTGAGGGGAGTTCCAGGTGATCGGACGGGCGCTGAACGGGCGTTACGAACTCGTCGAGATACTCGGCGTCGGCGGCATGGCCACCGTCTGGCGCGGGCTGGACCACGTGCTGGGCCGCCAGGTGGCCGTCAAGGTCCTCAACGGGGGACTCGCCGACGACCCCCGCTTCGCCGAGCGGTTCAGCCGCGAGGCGCAGCACGCGGCCATGCTGGTGCACCCGAGGATCGTCATGGTCTTCGACTCGGGCGTCGACCAGGGCACGCCGTTCATCGTCATGGAGCTCGTCCACGGCCGTTCGCTCGCCGCCGTGCTGGTGCAGCAGCCGGGCCTGCCGGTGGAACGCGCCGTCGGCATCGCGGCGGCGGTCTGCGAGGCGCTGGCCGTCGCGCACGCGGCCGGGCTGGTCCACCGGGACATCAAGCCCGGAAACATCATGATCACCGACGACGGCGGGGTGAAGGTCGTCGACTTCGGCATCGCCCGGGCCGGTTCGTCCAGCAACCTGACCCAGACGGCGAGCGTGCTCGGTACGGCCGCCTACCTGTCGCCCGAGCAGGCCACCGCCTCGCCCCTGGACGGCCGCACCGACCTCTACGCGGTCGGTTGCGTGCTCACCGAAATGCTCACCGGCGAGACCCCGTTCACCGCCGAGACCCCGGTGGCGATCGCCTTCAAGCACGTCAGCGAGCAGCCCCTGCCGCCGTCCTACCGCCGCCCCGGCCTGCCGCCCGCGCTGGACGCGGCCGTGCTGCGCCTGCTCGCCAAGAACCCCGCCGACCGGCCGGCGGACGCCGTCGCGGCGCGGGCCGAACTCCTCTCCACCATCCCCGGGTTGGCGGTCGGCGACCCGACGGCGGAACTCCTCGCCACCGCCGCCGCCACCCAACTGCTGCCGCCCGTAAGGCCGGTGAACCCCAACCAGCAGCACACCACCCTGCTCCCGCCGCAGGCCCCGGCCGTCACCTCGCTGATGGCACCCGTCCCGCAGGCCCCGCCGGCCACTTCGCTGATGGCACCCGTCCCGCAGGCCCCGCCGGCCACTTCGCTGATGGCGCCCGTCCGGCAGGGCCCGCCCGCGCCCGCCGGCCGCAGCCGCCGCCGCGGCAGGCCCCTCGTCCTCGGCGCACTGGGCGTGGCCGCACTCGCCGGCGTCACCGCCCTGGCCGTCGCCGCCCTGGACGAGCCCGCCGGCAACGCCGCCGCCCCCGCTCCCACCAAGCCGCCGGCGGCCACCGCCCCCAGCACCCCGGCTGCCGCGCCCAGCACCCAGGCCCGCGCGTCCACCCCCGCGGCGACCCCGACGCCCACCACCACGGCCCCCACCACCCCGGCCGGCCTCCCCACGGCCCCCAACCCGGCCGTCCCCCGCAACCAGGGGCCGGCCCTCCAGCTCAACGCCTTCCGCCAGGCCGTCGTCCAGACCCAGGTCGCGGGCAAGGAGCACGACCGCCAGGCGGAGCTGCTGCGCATCCTCGACGACGCCTCCGCCCGCCTCAACGAGGGCAATCCGGACGACGCGGCCCAGGAGCTCAAGGACGCCCAGAAGGTGATCCGCGACCTGGCCAAGAAGCACGCCATCGACGGCCCCACCAACGCCAACTGGAACGCCCGCCTCGGCGCCCTGCTGATCACCCTGCACGCCACGGCCGCCGACAACCAGGACTGGTGACCGCGGGGCCTCAGGTCCGGTCCGACGGTGGCGCGGCGGTTCAGCGCGCGGCCGCGGGCCGCTCGGCCGCCCAGGCGAACCCGTCCGGGTCGGTGAAGGTTCCGGCGGTGCCGCCGATCACGAGCCGGTGCGATCCGCTGCCGTCGGGGGAGACGCCGGCGTCCTTGGCGAGGGCCCGGCGCTTGTACAGCGCGAGCTTGACCGGGCTCGACCCGGTGGCGAACTCGACGTACACCGGCCCGAAGCTCTTCGCCACGGTGAGGCCACGGTCGACGTAGAACCGCTTGCTCGCGGAGACGTCCGCGACTCCCAGCAGGAGCACGAGCTGGTCGATCTGCCGGGTGGCCGGGCCGGTGTCCTTCTTCGCGGAGGTCGCGATCTTCCAGATCGTCCCGTCCGGGGCCTGGACGACGCCGCCGTAGCCCCAGAGCGACTTCGCGGCGGGTTTGAGGGCGGTGGCGCCGGCGTCGAGGGCGGCGTCGACGAAGCCGTTGACGGTGGCGGGCCGGGACACCGTGAGCGACAGCGTGAACCCGCGGAAGCCGGTGGTCTGTTCCTGCGAGGCCCGCAGGCGCAGCTGCGTGTCCAGGCCGAAGGCGGTGGTGTAGAAGCTGCGGGCGGCCGTGGGGTCGGCCACGTCGAGGATGAGGGAGTCGATGGAAGTCATGTCCTCCACGCTAGGTGCGGCCCGGCGGCCGGGGCTTCTCGAATTCTGACCGGTCCGGCGGCCCGTCGCGCGCGGCGCCGGTAGTCGTCGGGCGGCATGCCGACCAGTTCGGTGAAACGGGCGCGGAAGGCGTCCGGCGAGGTGCAGCCGACCGCGCGGCGGACCGCGGTGATGCCGAGGCCGCCGCAGCGCAGGAACGCGGCCGCGCGCTCGACACGGCGCGCCGTCAGGTAGCCGTACGGCGAGTCGCCGTAGGCCAGCCGGAACTCGCGGCTGAGCTGCCCGGCCGCCAGGCCGGCGTCGCGCGCGAGCGCCAGGACGTCCAGTGGCCGCGCGTACTCGCGGTCGATCCGGTCCCGGACGCGGCGCAGCCGCGCGAGGTCTTTCAGGCGCTGCGCCGCCGCGCGGGCGCTGGCCCACGAGGGGTGACACACGGGAGGACTCCTCTCACCGGGCCCGACTCCGGCCGTCGCGGCCGTCGCGGCCGTGGCAGCCGTGGCGGCCGTCAGGGACCGCGCCGCCCGCACGGTCGGCGCTCGGCCGGTCGGCTCAGCGCAGCTCCTGGATGCGGATCAGGTTGCCGGCGGGGTCGCGGAAGGCGCAGTCGCGCATGCCGTACGGCTGCTCGGTCGGCTCCTGGACGACCTCGGCGCCGCCGGCCTGCACCGCCCGGAAGGTGCCGTCGAGGTCCCGGGTGGCCAGCAGGATCCAGCCGTAGGTGCCCTTGGCCATCATCTCGGCGATGGTGCGGCGCTCGTCCTCGGTGACCCCGGGGTCGACGGCCGGCGGCGCCAGGAGGATGGAGGTGTCGGGCCGGTCGGCGGGGCCGACGGTGATCCAGCGCATCTTGCCCTGCCCGACGTCGCCGCGGACCTCGAAGCCGAGGACGTCGCGGTAGAAGACCAGGGACGCGTCCGGGTCGTCGTGCGGGAGGACGCTGGTGTGAATGGTGATGTCCATGGCGCCGATGCTAGGTGTGGCCGCGCGGGCGTGCTTCTCGAATCCTGACCGATCGGGCGTGGCCGTCCACAGCCTGTGGACAACGTCACGGCTTGCGGTGGCTACGGGTCTCGACGTTCGCCCGGATCGCCCGCGACAGCGTCCCCGCCGCCGTGGCGAGGAAGACGAACGTGTACCCGATCTGCAGGATCACCACGAGGCGAGGGGCCTGACCGGTCGGGGTGATGTCGCCGTAGCCGACGGTGGCCAGGGTGACGACGGTGAAGTACAGGGCGTCGAGCCGGGTGACCAGCCCCTCGAAATCGCCCGGACGGGCGGCCATGACGTAGTAGGTCGCGGAGAAGATGGTCATCGCGAGGAAGATCAGGAACGACAGCCAGACCACCGGGCGCTTCGCGTCGCCCCGCAGCACGGCGGTGGTCTTCGCCAGCAGCAGGCCGCTCAGGCCGACCAGCGCGGCGGCGAACACGAGCCAGCTGAGGACGGGGTGCTGGTAGCCGAGCAGGCGCAGGGGAAGGGCCCAGTACGCGAGGATCAGCGCGGTGCAGGCGCTCAGCAGCCAGAGCGCGGACCGCGGGTCGACCCGGCCCTGCGGTGGTGGTGGCTGGCTTCCGGACATCGCGTCCAGCCTGCGGCCGCGCCGGGCCGGCCGCGTCCCGGGCTGGGCCGTTCGGGCCGGACCGTCCGCCGCCGTTCCACCGGCCGTAGCACCGGCCCCCGCTGACCGCCCCTCAGGCGGAGGCCGGGGTTCCTCCGTCCGGTCGGCCGGGTTCGTCCAGCAGCTCCAGCAGGGCCAGGACGGCGACCAGCGCGAGTGCCAGGCAGAGCGTCACCAGCACCGTCGGATAGCTCCACAGCACGAACGCCAGCGCCGCGCCCGCGACCGCCGCCCAGCCCAGCCAGGCCTTCCAGCGGTGGACGAACCGCCCGACCGGCCCGAGCCGCAGCCCGGCCCGTTCGGCGGTGCTCCGGGCCGCGCCGAGCCCGGCGTGCCAGCCGCTGCGCGCGGTGCGGGCCCAGCGACCGCCGCCGCTGATCCAGGCGCCGAGCGCGACGACCAGGCCGAGCGCGATCACCACCCGGACGGCGGAGCGCAGGTAGCGCACCAGCGCGTCGTACACCGCCTGGGCGGCCGCCTGGTCCACCCCGGCGGGGAGCCCGTCCAGGTAGACGGCCCGGAACACGCTCAGCCCGATGCCCAGCAGCAGCGCCCCGGCGGCCATCCCCAGCGCCGCCGTGACCGCCGCCCGGCGCCGCCGGACCGCGAGCAGCACCCCGCCGACCGCGCAGACCAGCGTGAGCACCGGCATCCAGAAGCTGGCCAGGTCCAACAGCCGCAGGCCGGTGCGGACCTTGGGGATGGCGTCGGACTGCACCAGCGTGAACGAGGTGTGGATCTCCGGGATCCTCGCGGCCGGCGCGAGCCCGTTGTCGACCAGCGCGGTCTTCACCCGGGCGATCACCGGGGCGAGGTCGAGCACCACGGTGTCGTTCCTGACCTCGACGGCGCCGCCGCCCTGCCCGGTCAGCATCCGGTCGATCGCGGTGTGCGCCTGCCGGTTGACGTCCGTCCAGAGGGTGGCGAAGGCGTCGCTGTCCACCACCCGCTGGACCTGGTCGCGGACGAAGCCGGTGAGCCCGTCGGTGAGGGCCTGGCCGATGCCGTTCAGCAGCGCGCCGAGCTTGGGCCGGTCGTCGGGGGCGATGTTGTCGAGCAGCGAGTCGACCGGGATCCGCGCCACGACCTCGTCGGTGACCCGGTTGGTGACGGCCGCCCTGACGGCCGGGTCCCGGGCCAGCGGCGCCATGGTCGCGACGTACCGGTCGGTGTCGCCGATCTCCGACCTCGCCCACACCGCGACGGCGCTCAGCGGGGTCAGCACGCAGGCCAGCAGGATCAGCAGGACGGCGACGAGGGAGCGCACCCGGTGGCGGTCCGGGCGGGTCGCCAACTGCCGGGTGAGCTGCGCCTGGTGGGCCTCGGCGGCGCTCAGGCGGGCCCGCAGGTCGGCCAGCTCGTCGGGCGACCCGGCGGGCGGTTCACCCGGGGGTCCGGCGGGGGGTCCGCCTGGCGGTCCGGCGGGTGTTCCGGCGGGCGGCTCGTCGCCCGGCTCGTCGGTGGGCATGCCGCGACTCCGTTCCTCCGTTGGGTGCATACCAGGAGATAACGGATCAGATCGGACGGCCAGCCGGGAGGGCCGTGAGCAGCCCGGATGCAGCAGAAGCCCCCGGCACCGTCATCGGACGGTACCGGGGGCTTCCGGAGGAGAGCGGGACTCAGACGGCCGTCTCGGGCCGCTTCGTCTCGGTGGCCTTGGTCACGTTGGTCGGCGTGACGGCCGGCGGGGTCGTGGCGGCCGGCTGCGGGGCGGCGGTGCTCTGCGGGGCGGCGGTGCTCTGCGCGGTGCCGGCGCTCTGCGCGGCGTCCGCCGGGGCTTCGTCCTCGCGCAGCGCCTTCGTCTCCGCCTTCAGGATGCGCATCGACTTGCCGAGGCCGCGGGCCATCTCCGGCAGCTTCTTCGACCCGAACAGCAGGATGACGATCGCCAGCACCACCAGGAGGTGCCAGGGCTCAAGACCGTTCCGCAGCATCCCTGGCCACCGGTCCCTTCTTGTCTAGAGTCAAGGGTGGGCGAGCGCCCGTGCTGGCCAGTATGCCTGGCGACGACGGCGAACGGATACACCGGCCGGGAAACGCTGGCCAAAAAGCAGGTGCCGTTCGAGCGGAACGCGAGCGCCCGCGGCGGCGGCCGGAGCCGGCCCGGTCCGGCTCGCGCACCCGTGACCAGCCCGCACGGCACCGCACCGCGCAGCACCTGCCTCTCCGACCCCTCCAGCCCCTTCGGTTCCGTCGCCGGGGTCCGCAGCCGGCAACCGCCCGATCGGCGGCGGCTCAGTACACGAAGGGCACGAGCCGCTTCGACGTCCGCCGGTATTCCGCGTACTCCGGCCCGAAGGCGGCCAGCAGCAGCCGCTCCTCGGCGGTGATCCGCCAGCCGTACGCGCCGAGCAGTAGCGCCGGCACCAGCAGGGCCGCCGGCCAGCTGCCCAGGCCGAGCGCGTAGCCCGTCCAGACCAGCAGACTGCCGGCGTAGCCGGGGTGGCGGATCTGCCGGTACGGGCCGCTGCGGACGACGCGCTGGGTGTCCACGGTGCGCAGGGTGCGGGTGTAGTAGCGGCCCAGGGTGCGCATGCCCCAGGCCCGCAGGGCCAGCCCGGCGGTGATCAGCGCGATCCCGAACCAGCGGGCCCAGGGCGGCAGTTCGCCGATCCCGGCGCGGCCGAACAGCACCACGACCAGCACCGCGGCGGCGTAGCAGGCGAGCAGCAGCCGGGTCGAGCCGCGGTCGCGGCCGTCCGCGCGCCAGGTGCCGGCGGCGGAGTCCTCGCGGCGGCGCAGCATCAGCTCGTAGCCGACCCAGCAGAGCATGCCGAGGAGGGAGAGCAGGGTCGTCAGGGACATGCGGCGGCTCCCGGCGGATAGGAGATGCGGGCCAAGTACCCCTTCACGGTCCTCCCCGGGGACCGCCGACGCACGCCCCCGGGGGTGGACGCCCCGGCCTCCACCCCCAGGTGGACCGTCCGGCCCGCCCGTTGACGAGGCCCGTTCGTTGCCGCCTGCGATCTGCGGCCGTGCCGCCGACCCTGGCACGCCGATGGACGTACAACCGCTACCTTGACGCCATGGGCGAGCCAGTGATCGAGTCGATGGCCGCGGTCCGGGGCCACCTCGCGGACGTGATCGACCGGGCACGACGTGACGGAACTCCGACGATCATCACGAGGCGCGGCCGGCAGGAGGCGGTGGTGATCGACATCGCCGAGTGCTGGCGCCTGCGGGAAGTCGCCGACC
The DNA here is from genome assembly GCF_056435365.1 of Kitasatospora sp. NPDC043949. Lineage (NCBI taxonomy): Bacteria > Bacillati > Actinomycetota > Actinomycetes > Kitasatosporales > Streptomycetaceae > Kitasatospora > Kitasatospora sp. NPDC043949. Next base: position 15,174 of record NZ_JBWKEQ010000084.1, read on the forward strand.
AGGCCGAGGACGAGTGGCTGAACCGCCTCGCGGCCGAGGCCGAGGCCGAGGGCCTCGAAGGCTCCGTCTCGCTGGAGGGGATGGCCGCCCTGCTCCGCGATCACCACGGCCGAGCCTGAGGGGCTGCTCCGTGCTCACCGGGTGCTGTACACCGTCGAGGGCGGGGTGCTGATCGTCTGGGTCGTGGCGGTCGGCAACCGTCGTGAGGTCTACCGGCACCGGTAGGGGCCGGTGGGAACGGCGGAGAGCCCCCGTCCGAGGGGGCGGGGGCTCTCGATGACTCGCGTGGATCGGGCCGGGTGGGTCAGACGGTGACGGCCTCGGCTGCGGCCTCGGGGGCCGGGGCGGCGGCGGGGAGGTGGCGCATCAGGCGGTAGGCCAGCAGGGCGGCGCCGAGGGCGAAGACCAGGCCGACCACCGCGGCGACGTGCAGGCCGTCGGTGAAGGCGGCCCGGGCGGTCTCCAGCAGGTCCGTGCCGATCCGGCCGGGCAGGTGGCCGGCGACGGTGACCGCGCCGCCGAGGGTGTCCTGGGCGGCCCGGGCGGCCTCGCCGTCGACGCCTGCGGGGAGGGCGCCGTCCAGCTGGTGGCGGTAGACGGCGGCGCCGGCCGCGCCGAGCAGGGCGATGCCGAGCGAGCTGCCGAGTTCGACGGCGGTCTCGGAGGTGGCGGAGGCGGCCCCGGCCTGCTCGGCGGGGGCGGCGGTGACGACCATTTCGGCGGTCATGGTCATGGTGCCGACGGTGCCGGCGGCGAGGACGCCCGCCGCGACGAGGATGAGCGCCAGCGGGGAGTGCGCGCCGACCTGGGTCATCAGCGCGAAGCCCGCCGCTCCGACCAGGAACCCGCCGCCCATCAGGGCCGCCGGACGGACCTTGCCGGCCAGCGCGGAGCTGGTGCCGACGGCCGCGCCGACGCCGACGCTGGGCACCAGCGACCAGAGCGAGGCGGTGAGCGGGCTCATGCCCTTGACCAGTTGCAGGTACTGCGAGGTGAAGAGGGAGAAGCCCATCATCGCGAACATCGCGATGGTGTTGACGCTGATCGCGCCGCTGAAGGTGCGGATCCGGAACAGGCCGAGGTCGATCAGCGGGTCGGCGGCGGTGCGCTGGCGCCACACGAACGCGGCGGCCAGCAGCAGGCCGGCCGGGACGGCGAGGGCGGGCAGCGGGCTCCAGCCGTCCACGGCGAGGGTCTTGACGCCGTAGACCAGCGGCAGGATCGCGGCCATCGAGAGCGCGGCGCCTGGCAGGTCGAAGCGGCCGGTGCGGGCGGTGGAGCGGTATTCGGGGAGCAGGACGGGCGCGGCGAGCAGCACCAGGGCCATCACCGGGACGGCGAGCAGGAACGCGGAGCCCCACCAGAAGTGGTCGAGCAGCAGGCCGCCGGCGACCGGGCCGAGGGTGGCGCCGGTGGTGAGGACGCCGCCCCAGGCGCCGAGGGCGAGCTGCCGCTGCTTGGGGTCGTGGAACATGTTGCGGACCAGCGCGAGCGTCGAGGGCATCACGGTGGCCCCGGCGACGCCGAGCAGGGCGCGGGCGGCGATCAGCTGGCCGGCGGTGTCGGCCCGGGCGGCCAGCAGCGAGGCACCGATGAAGCCGGCGGCGCCGATCATCAGCAGCCGGCGGCGGCCGATCCGGTCGCCCAGCGAGCCCATGGTGATGAGCAGCCCGGCGAGCAGGAACGAGTACACGTCCATGATCCACAGCTGCTGGGTGCCGCTGGGCGCCAGCGTGGTGGAGATGAAGGGGACGGCGAAGAAGAGCACGCCCATGTCCATGGCGAGGACGAGGGTCGGGAGCAGGAGGACGGCCAGGCCGATCCATTCGCGACGGCCTGCGCGGCCGGTGGTTGCGGTCATGGGGAAGACGGTACGGACGTGTCAGACACCTGTCTAGTACGTATGTGTAAATCGCTCGTGCGAGACGTCAGTGCGAGACATTCGTGCAAGACATCTGTGCAGTCCTTCCGTAGGATTCGGGTCATGGGAAACCGCGAAGACCTGATGGCCGGCGCCAAGCGCTGCCTGTACGAGAAGGGGTACGGGCGCACCACCGCCCGTGACGTCGCGACCGCCTCGGGCGTCAGCCTGGCCGCGATCGGCTACCACTTCGGTTCGAAGGACGCGCTGCTCAACGCGGCGATGATCGAGGCGATCGGGGAGATGGTGGGGGAGACCCTGGGCGCGGTGGTGAACGCCGCCAACCGCGTGTCCGACGATCCGGAGGAGCGCTTCGCCGCGGTCTGGGACGGCCTCAGGACCGTCTTCACCGAGCACCGCGGGCTCTGGGCGGCCCAGTTCGAGGCGCTCGCCCAGGCCGCGCACGCGCCCGAGCTGGCGCACGCGTTCGCGGAGGCGCAGAAGGAGGGCCGGCTCGGTCTCGCCGCGCTGTTCCAGGGACTGCCCGAAGTGCCGGACACCGAGGAGGAGGTCGTCCGCGGCTCCTTCTACCAGACCCTGCTGGCCGGGTACGCCGCCCAGTGGCTGGCCGCCCCCGAACTGGCGCCGAACGGGCGGGACTTCCTGCGCGGGCTGCGGCTGGTCAGCGGAAGCGTGTTCGGCCCCGCGGTGCCGTCACCGCCCGCCACCGCCCGCTGACGGCGGCCGGCCGTCGCCCGTCGCCCGCTGCCGCCCGCGCCGCCCCGCTAGGCGGTGACCACCGTCAGCAGCACCACCGAGTCGACGTGGGCCAGCAGCCCGTGCCGTTCCTGGGGCACCGGCTCCAGCCGTCCGACCGGCAGCTCCTGGTGCCGGCCGGCGATGGTCAGCGAGACCCGGCCGCGCAGCACCTGGACGCTGCCGGCGGTCGGCGGGGTGTGCTCGTCCAGCGAGGTGCCCGCGGTCAGCGCGATCACGGTCTGCCGCAGGACGCCGTCGTGGAGCACCAGGTGGGCGCTGCGCCCGTGCGGGCTCTCGGCCGCCCGGGCGGCGTGCTCCACGGCGAGCTGTTCGAGATCGGGCATCGCGCGTCCTCCTGACCCGGCGTGCCGGGCCGACCCCGGGCGCCCGGACCGGCGCCGTGTGCCCAGGTTCGCGGACGCGCTCGGCTCGCGCACCCGGAGCCGTTCGACGTGCAGCCCCCGGCGAGTGCCCGCATCGTGGAGGCATGGCGATCAACGAGACAGTCTCCGGTGGGTTCCAGGTCAACCGCTCGCTGCTGGCCGGCGGCGCGCTGCTCACCGGTATCGGCGCCGTGCTCGGCGTGGCCGGGGCGGCGATGGTGTGCGCGGCGCTGGCCACGGCCGGCCGCAGCTGGGTGCGCAGCCTGGAGACCGCGCCGGCCGCGTTCGCCCAGCGGGCGCTGCGCGAGGCGAAGGTGGCGTCCAGCGCGGGCTGGGAGGCCTGGCGCGCGGAGCACGGTTCGCCCAACTGAGCGCACCCGCCCAACTGAGCACGACGGCCCCGGCCGAGTGTGCCCGGCCGAGTGCGCCCGTCCGGGTGCGGGGGGGGGGGGGGGGGGGGGGGGGGGGGGGGGGGGGGGGGGGGGGGGGGGGCCCCCCCCCCGCGGCTGTGGACCCGCCTACAGGCCGAGGGACTTGGCGATGATGCTGCGCATGACCTCGCTGGTGCCGCCGTAGATCCGGAACACCCGGTTGTCGGTGTAGAGCCGGGCGATCGGGTACTCCAGGATGTAGCCGTAACCGCCGTGCAGCTGAAGGCACTTGTCGATGACGGTGGAGGCCGACTCGGTGCAGAACAGCTTCGCGGCTGCCGCGTCGGCGACGGTCAGCTCCCCCTGCTGGTACAGCTCCAGCGCGCGGTCCACCATCGACTGCTGCGCCACCACCTGGGCCTCGCAGTCGGCCAGGGTGAACTTGGTGTTCTGGAACTCGGCCACCGCTTTGCCGAACACCTTGCGGTCCTTGACGTACTGGAGCGCGAACCGCACCGCCGCGGCCGCCGACGCGTACGCGCTGACGGCGATGGCCAGCCGCTCCTGCACCAGGTTGTGGGTCAGGTAGGAGAAGGCCCGGCCCTCCTCGCCGAGCAGGTTCTCCACCGGCACCCTGACGTCGCTGAACGCCAGTTCGGCGGTGTCCGAGGTGCGCAGGCCGATCTTTTGCAGCTTGCGGCCGACCGTGTAGCCGGGGGAGGTGGTGTCCACGCAGAGGATGGACAGGCCGGCCCGGCGGTTGTCCGGGTCGTACGGGGCGGTGCGGCAGACCACCAGGACGAGGTCGGCCAGCACGCCGCCGGTGATGAAGGTCTTGGCGCCGTTCAGGACGTAGTGGGTGCCGTCCTCGGAGAGCTTCGCGGTGGTGGCGATGCCCGCGAGGTCGGAGCCGGCGCCCGGCTCGGTCATCGCGATGGCGGTCATGATGTCGCCGGAGACGAAGCCGGGCAGCCAGCGCCGCTTCTGCTCCTCGGTGGCGTACTCCAGCAGGTAGGGCAGGACCAGCGCGGTGTGCACGCCCGAGGAGCCGAAGCTCACGCCCGCCCGGGCGGTCTCCTCGGTGATCACCGTCTGGTACTTGAAGCCGCTCTCGCCCGCGCCGCCGTACTCCTCCGGCACCTCGATGCCGTAGACGCCGAGCGCGCCGAGCTGCCGGTAGAAGTCGCGCGGCGGGTGGCCGTCGGCCTCCCAGCTCTCGTAGACCGGGACGACCTCGTTGGCGATGAAGTCCCGGATGGTCTCCCGGAAGGCCTCGTGGTCCTCGTTGAACACGGTGCGGCGCACGGCGGCGCTCCCTTCGGTGGTGACCGGCTGCGGGCGCCGGCGGGGGCTGAACGTGCCAGGTGATGGCCTCACAAGTTAATCTCGGGTAGCTTCGGCTGTCCAGGGTCGACGGCACCGGAAAAGGCTGGTGGCCACCGGCGGTCGGCGTCCTCAAGTGAATCCTTGCTAGCCTTCGGGCGGCAGTCCGGAGCGCGGGAGGGGGGCTCGCCATGGTGGTCCGACGACCTCCCGGGCGGCGCGCCCAGATCCTCGCCGTGGCGGCCGACCGGTTCCACCGCAGCGGCTACCACCAGGTCTCCATGACCGAGGTCGCCGCCGGGGTCGGCATCACCGCGCCCGCCCTCTACCGGCACTTCCGGGGCAAGCCCGAACTGCTCGACCGCGCCGTCCGGCTGGGGCTGGACGCGCTGGCCTGCGGGCTGCGCGGGGCCCGCACCACCGGCGACCTCGGCGCCGCGCTGGCCGCCGTCGCGGTCGGACACCGCCCGCTCGGCACCCTGGTGCAGCGTGACGCCAGGCTGCTGCCGCCGGCCCGGCGGGCGGCGCTGCGCCGCGAACTGCGCGCCGACGTCGCGCTGATGACCGCCGTGCTGCGCGCCGGACGGCCGGAACTTCCGCTGCCGGACGCCGAGTTGCTCTGCTGGTCGGCGCTCTCGGCCTGCACCGGGCTCTCCTACCAGTCGGCCGCGCCGCAGCCGCGCCGCGCCGAGGCGGTGCTGCGCGAACTCGTCGCCGCCGTCCTCGCGGCCTCCCCGGGCGGTGCCGCCGCCCACCCGGATTCCGCCGCCCACCCAGGTCCCGCTGTCGCCCCCGCTCCCGTCCCCGCCGCCGATCCCGTCGCCCCGGGGTCGCCGGAGCCCAGGCCGCAGGCGCGCCGCGAGGAGCTGCTCGCGGCGGCCGTCCGGCTCTTCCACCAGCGCGGCTTCGACAACGTCAGCACCGACCAACTCGGCGCCGCCGTCGGCATCTCCGGCCCCAGTGTCTACCGGCACTTCGACAGCAAGGCCCAGTTGCTCGCCGCCTCGCTGGTGCGCAGCCGCGAACGGCTCTGGCAGGAGGTGGACGGCGCGTTCGCCGCCGCCGCCGGGCCGGAGGCGGCGCTGGCGGCCGGCCTGGGTGCGTACGTCGGCTTCGCGCTGCGCAACGGCGACTACCTGGGCGCGATGCTCAGCGAGACGGAGCGGCTGGCCCCGCCGGACCGCCGGGTCGCGGTGGACTTCCGGCGCGACTTCCTGCGCACCTGGGTCGGCCTGCTGCGGCGGGTCCGGCCCGAGTACGACGCGGTCGAGGCCCGGATCCGGGTCCACGCCCTGTTCGCGCTGGTCAACGACGGGGTGCGGAACCGCCCGCACAGCGCCCGCCCGGACCTCGGGAACTGCCTGCTGCACCTCGGCCGGGCCGTCCTCGGACTGCCCGGAACGGACGGCGGCCGGGTGCCCGCCCCGCGTTGACGGGGTGGGCACCCGGCCCGGAGGGTGTGGCTGCGCCCGGGGCCGGACAGGACCTAGCCGACGGCGCCCGGGAAGAAGGCCCGGGCGTCGAGGTTGCCGTTGCCCTGCAGAGCGCCGATGTTGCCGCCGTTGCCGGTCGCGGCGAGGCCGTTGTTCTGGTTGCTCGCGCCCGAGCCGGTGGCCGTCTGCTGGGTGACGACCACGTTGCCGTGGACGTTGCCGATGACGTTGGCGGAGCCGGTGTTGCTCACGACGCTGCTGTTGGAGTGGTCGATGGCACCGGCGCCGTTGTCGGCGTGGGCGCTGGCGGCGCCGAAGCCGACGAGGAGGAACGCCCCGAGGGCGGTGGCGGCGGCTGCGCGGATACGGGACACGGTGGTCTCCCTGAGCTGGGGGTGCGAAATGTGGCGCGATCCGGAGTGGCCGCTCCGTGGCGCCGTTGCCTGACGTCGCACGTTCAGCATTCACCAGCAGCGTGGACGAACTCCACCAAACAGGTGGCAATTCCCCCGATGGTGTCATGGTGACGCCGTATCCGGAGATAGCCCGATGGTTGCGACGGCGGCATCTCCACTCCTCAAAACTGCTGGTGGAGATGGAAGTTGACGTGCAAGGCGGCAAGGCCGGACAACCCTGAGCTGTCAACGCGGAGTTGACCGAGTTTTCTCAGGGAGAAAGAAATGGTGGCCGGATAGTCGCACTGGCACACTGGGGACCCATGTCTGAAGGTGCCCCGCCCGAGCCCGCCCCCGCCGAGGATCTGCGTACGACCGAGGTCGATCTCGGCGGACTGGTGAACGTCCTCGCCACCCACCTCTACTCCACCCCGCTGGTCGCTCTGCGCGAACTCGTCCAGAACGCCCACGACTCGCACACCCGCCGACTCCTGGAGGACCCGGACGGCGACCACCGCCCGCTGATCCGGGTGCGCGGAGACGCCGCCCGGCGGACCGTCTCCATCGAGGACACCGGCGCCGGCCTCACCGAGCCGGAGATCCATGCCTACCTCGCCACCGTCGGCACCGGCTACACCCGGATGCTGCGCGACCTCACCGGCAACCAGGAGCTGATCGGCGCCTTCGGCCTCGGCTTCCTCTCCGCCTTCTCGGTGGCCGACGAGGTCGCCGTCACCACCACCTCGCACCGCGAACCGCACCTCGGCCACCGCTACCGCAGCCGGGGCGGCGAGCAGTACCAGGTCGACCCGGTGCCCGCCCGGCCCCGCCCCGGCACGGTCGTCGAGCTGACCCTCAAGGCCGAACACGCCCACCTCGCCGACGAGGACGCGCTGCGCGACGTGCTCGGCCGGTACTGCGTGCTGCTGCCGATCCCGGTCCACGTCGGCGACGACGAGCAGCCCGTCAACAACGTCGAGGTGCCCTGGCGCCACAGCGTGCCGGGTGACCAGCACGCCGCCCGGATGCGCTTCGCCACCGCCTTCGGCCGCCGCTTCGAGCCGCTCACCGCCTTCCCCGTCCACCCGGCCGAGGGCGGCACCGGGGGAGGGGCCGCGGGCGGCACCGACGCGATCGGCCTGCTCTGGGTCCAGGACGGCGGCACTTACGGCAGCAGCGACAACCGCGACCTCGCCGTCTACCTGCGCGGCATGCTGCTCGCCGAGGACGCCCGCGACCTGCTGCCCAGCTGGGCCGGGTTCATCGGCGGCGTGGTCGAGTCCAGCCGGCTCACCCCCACCGCCAGCCGCGAGGACCTCCAGCGCGACGACCACTACCGCGCACTCCAGCGCGCCCTCACCGACGCCATCGTCGACGGCCTGTACGAGACCGCCCGGCTGCGGCCCGCCGCCTGGCGCCGCATCCTCACCCGGCACGGCCAGGACCTGCTCGGCGCCGCGCTCTGCGACGAGCGGCTGTTCACCCTGCTCGCCGACGACGTCCCCGTCCCCACCTCCCAGGGCGACCTCACCGCCGGCGCGCTGCGGGCCGCGGGCGGGGGCGCGGTGCACGTCGCGCTCGGCAGCGGCGGCGGCTTCGAGGAGATGCTGTACCGGGCGATGCGGGTGCCGATCGCCCGCGGCGACCGCTACGCCGTCCTGCCCTTCCTGCGCCGCTACGCCCAGCTGCGCGGCTGCCGCCTGGTCGAGCTGGGCAGCGAGCACGGCGACCGCGAGCTGTTCCGCGACCCGGAGCGCCCGCTGCCGGCCGGCGAGGCGGCCTGGCTGGCCGGCGCCCTCGCGGACGAGGGCGAGCAGCTCGTCCCGGCCCGGTTCGACCCGCCCGGCCTGCCGCTGGTCCTGGTGCCGGACCGCGAGGCCGAGCTGAAGGCCCGGATCGAGGACGACCAGGCCGACGCCCGGATCCCGTCCGCGGCGCTGCGGCTGGCCCGGGCGTTCACCGCCCGCACCGACGGCGAGGTCAGGGCCCGCCTCTACCTCAACCTGTCCTGCCCGGCCGTGCTGGACCTGCTCGCCGCCTACCGCGCCGGGCACACCGGCAGCGCCACGGCGGCGGGGCTGCTCCGCTCGCTCAAGGTGATCATGGCAGCCGCCTCGGCGGGCCCGGCCGGCTCGTCCGGAGGCGACCTCACCGCCGCGCTGTCCGGCGTCGGCACCGCGGTCTCGGCGCTGACCGCCGCCGTCCCGGCCGGCCTGCCGGGCGTCCCGGACACCCTCGGCGCCCTCCCGGACGAGGCGTGACGGACGGATTGTCAGTGGTCCGCGGTAGACATCACATCAGCACCACGCAGGGGGACACCACATGAGTACCGACATCTGGGCCTGGGTCCACGACGCCCACCGCCAGCTGGCCGAGGCCGGCCACCGGCGGCTGGCCGACGCCATCTACGAGCTGCCCGGCCACGCCAACGAGGGCCGCAACGACCAGGTGGACGCCGTCTACCCGGAGGCGCTGGCCGCCTCCCGGGCGCTCGGCCTGCCCTGGGTCGAGGTCTACCTGCGGCACTGGCGGATGCAGAACCTGCTGAACAAGCGCCACCAGGGCGAGCAGGCCCTGCCCGAGGCGGTCGACCTGCTGGAGTTCGCCCACCGCGAGGAGACGGCGGGCTGCCCGCAGTCCGTCTGCGTGGTGCAGGACTTCGCGATCTGCCACGCCCGGGTCGACGGCCCCGGCTACGTGCCGGAGCGGCTGGCGGTGCTCGGCGAGACGCTGGAGCGGATCGAGCCCGGCCGCGCCTGCTTCGACTGCCTCTCCCGCGAGTACTCCGACGCGCTGGAGGACGACGGCCGCCACACCGAGGCGCTCGCCCACCTGGACACCGCCGCCACCCGGATCCAGGCGGCCGGCGAGCGGCTCTCGCTGCACTTCCACCACGCCAGGGCCGGCACCCTGCACCGGCTCGGCCGGCACCAGGAGGTGCTCGCGCTGCTCGACACCGCCGAGCAGGCCGAGCGCTCCCGCGGCCACGAGATCGACGAGAGCGACCGGCTCTGGGGCGGCCTGCTGCGGGCCCGCGCGCTGGCCTCGCTCGGTCGGACGGAGGAGGCGCTGGCGCTGCTGCCCGACCGGGAGGCCGCCGAGCGCCACGCCGACCTGCGGGACGGCTGGACGCACACGGTCGAGCTGCTGGTCGCGGCCGGCGCCTGGGAGAACGACGCCGAGCTGGGCGCCGCCGTGGCCGGCTGGGTCGGCTACCTGGACGGCACCGGCTCGCACCGCCCGTGCGTGGACCTGCTGCTGGCGGCGGGTCGGCTCGCCCTCGCCCGCGGCGCCCGGACGGTGGCGCTGACCCTCGCCGCGACCGGGGAGCGCAAGCTCGCCCAGCTGCGCCGCACCGACGGCGTGGCCGCGGAGGTCGCCGCGCTGCGGGCGGCCGCCGAGGCGCTGCCGGAGCCCGAGCTGCCCGTCCCGCCCGGCGAGCTGGCGGCGCACCTGGCCGAGGTCGGTGTGCCCTACGAGACCGGCGCCGACCTGCTCTCCGTCGCCCTGGACCAGTACCGGGGCGAGCCGGCCGGTGCCACCGAACTGGCCGTCAACCTGGCCGCGGTGCTCGGCAGCCTCGGCCACGCCCGGGCCGCCGGCGACCTGCTCTGGCACTGGCTCGACACCGCCCCGACCGACGAGGTGCTGATCGGCATGCTCGGCTCCGCCCTGATCGACGCGGGGGACGGCGAGGGCGTCCGCCGCCTCGCCGACCGGCTGGCCGACGACAGCCCGGAGGACGGGCACTGGATACGCGCCCGCTGGGCCGCCGCCGAGGGCCGCTGGGCCGAGGTGCTGGAGCAGTGCGAGGCGATCCTGGCCCTGGACGCCGGCCGGATCAACACCCGCCGGCTGGCCGCCGGCGCCGCCACCGAGCTGGGCGACCACGCCACCGCGCAGCGGCTGTACCAGGAGCTCCTGGAGCACGCGCTGCCCGCCGAGGCCGCCCCGGAGGAGGAGCGCCACCGCACCGTCCAGGAGTCCGACCTCTGGCACCTGATCACGGCGGCCACCGCCAACCGGGACTGGGCCGCGGTCCGTTCCGCCGGCGCGCTGCTCGGCATCGAGTTCGACGAGCCCGAGGGGCCGGTGGACGAGGAGTGGCAGCTGGTCACCGTCCGGGCCACCCGCACCAACGGCGCCACCGCCGACCTGCCCGCCGTCCGCACCGGTCCGGCCACCGCCCGGATCCTGCCGGTGCTCGGCGAAGACCTGACGCTCAACCACGGCGACGTGGTGGTCTTCGCCCCGGCGCTGCTGGAGCCGCCGCCGGCCGAGGACGCCCCCGAGGAGGAGCGGCGCGGCTGGCGCCCGGTGTTCGAGCTGCTCACCCTGCTCGACCCGGCGGGGTACACCACGTACTGGATCGACGGCGGCTGGCCCGGCGACGAGCCGTGGGCGGCGCTGCGCGAGAGCCTCCAGCAGGCCGGCTACGCGGTCTGGGCGTACAGCGGGGAGCAGTACCGCATCACCGACCCGGCCGACGAGGACGGCACGCTGCCCGGCGTGTACGCCGCCCTCGGGGTGCCGCCGACGGCCTCCGCCGCCGAGGCCGACGCGCTGCTGCACCGGCTCACCGGGGACTGGGCGCACCCGCTCGCCTGGCTCGACCTGGCCAAGGCGGCGGGCGCGGACGCCGCCCGGCACGAGGAGGTCGTCGAGCGCTACGGCCTCTGACCCGGTCTGGCCCCGGCCGCCGGCCCCGGTCTGGTCCGGCCCCGGCCCGGGGGGGGGGGGGGGGGGGGGGGGGGGGGGGGGGGGGGGGGGGGGGGGGGGGGGGGGGGGGGGGGGGGGGGGGGGGGGGGGGGGGGGGGG
>NZ_JBWKEQ010000085.1:0-26152 GCF_056435365.1 Kitasatospora sp. NPDC043949
AGGGGGGACCCTGTGGGAGAGTAGGACGCCGCCGAACAATCATTCACAGAGAACCCCCATCCGGGAAACCGGATGGGGGTTCTCTGCATTTCCGGATAATCTCAACAATCCGCTCGGGCTATGTCCACCCGCAGGTGGTGCTAGGACCACCTCGCAATTGGGGTGGCATGGCCAGTGCCTGGAGCGGGTCGTTCGTGAACACTTGTGGAGGACGATCGAGACCGGCATCAGGAGTTTCCGTGGCAACAGCGAGTCGAACGAGCGGCGTGACCGTGCGCGCGCAGGCCGAGGCGGCCGTCGCGTCGGGCGGCCAGGGGCTGGTGCGGCTGGCCCTCCTGGTGGTGGGCGCGGTGCCGGGGCTGGTGCTGCCGGTGGGAGCGGCGGTGGCGGCAGGTGGGGTCACGGCCTCGGTCTTCCAGGATTCCTACTACCCGGTGGTCCTGTTCGGCCTCGCGGTGGCGGCCGTCGCCGGCGCCCTGGTGGCGGTCCTGTTCGTGCGCCGGACGGCGAGCCGGACGCGCCAGCAGCTGGAGCGCTGGTACGGCATCCGCCTGCCGGCCGTGTACCAGCCCCGGCCCGCGTTGGAGCTGGACGAACGCGGGCACTGGTGGACGGGCTACTCGTACCACCGTTCCCGGACGGTCGCGAAGTACGCGCAACTGCTGCACTGGGGCGCCCGGGACCGGACCACCCGGTCGGAGGTGGCCTGGCTGGCCATCAGCCCCGCCCTGGTGGTGGCGCTGGCGGGTCCGGTGGCCGTCCTGATGGTGCTGGGCGTGGCCTGCATCCTGACACCGCTGCCTGTGGACGGGTTCGGGCCGGTGCCCGCGCGCCTGGTGTCGGTCCTGCTGAGCGCCGCGCTCGGGCTCGGCATGGTTGCGGTCGGGGCGCTCGTGGCACCGTACGCGGTGCGCGGGTACGCCGAGGTGGCCCGCCGGGTACTGGACCAGGACGGCCGGGCGACGCACGCCCAGCTGACCAGGCGGGTGGCCGAGCTGACCGAGACCAGGGCGGACGCGGTCGGCGACCAGGCGGCGGAGCTGCGGCGGATCGAGCGGGACCTGCACGACGGCGCGCAGGCGCGACTGGTCGCGATAGGGATGACGCTGGGCACGATCGAGCACCTGATGGACACCGATCAGGCAGCAGCTCGGGAGTTGCTCTCCGAGGCGCGGCAGTCCTCGGCCCGGGCGCTCCAGGAACTGCGGGACCTGGTCCGCGGCATTCACCCACCGGTGCTCGCCGAGCGTGGACTGGGCGACGCCGTGCGCGCCTTGGCGCTGGACAGCGCCCTGCCGACCGAGGTGTGCGTGAGCCTGCCGGACCGTCCGCCGGCGCCGGTGGAGGCGGCGGCCTACTTCAGCATCTGCGAGCTGCTGGCCAATGCGGCCAAGCACTCCGGGGCGGAGCAGGTGTGGGTGGACATCCTGTACCGGGCCGGGCTCCTGCGGATCACGGTGACGGACGACGGGGTGGGCGTGGCGGATCCGTCGCGGGGCACCGGCCTGCGCGGGATCGAGCGGCGATTGGGTACCTTCGACGGTGTCCTCGCCATCGACAGCACGTCGGGCGGTCCGACCACCATCACCTTGGAGCTGCCGTGCGAGTTGTCCTCGCCGAGGACCTCTACCTCCTTCGCGAAGGCCTGATCCGACTGCTGGAAGCGCACGGTTTCACCATCGCCGCGGCCGTGGAGACGGGCCCCGAACTGCTGGAGGCGTTGCTGACCCACCGGCCGGACGTGGCCGTGGTCGACGTCCGGCTGCCCCCGACGCTCACCGACGAGGGGCTGCAGGCGGCGCTGAAGGCCCGCAAGGAGATCCAGGGCCTGCCGGTGCTGGTGCTGTCGCAGCACGTCCAGCAGCTGTACGCGCGGGAACTGCTGGCCGACGGCACCGGCGGGATCGGATACCTGCTGAAGGACCGGGTGTTCAACGCCGACCAGTTCATCGACGCGGTCCGCCGGGTGGCGGCCGGCGGAACGGCGATGGACCCGGACGTGATCGCGAAGCTGATGCAGATCACCTCGCGTCGGCCCGGCCCGTTGCTGCGGCTGTCCCCGCGCGAGCGCGAGGTACTGGAGCTGATGGCCGAGGGCTGCTCCAACTCGGCGATCGCCGCCCGCCTGGCGGTCAGCGACGGCGCGGTGGCCAAGCACATCGCCAACATCTTCACCAAGCTCGAACTGGCCCCGGCCGAGGACGCCAACCGCCGGGTGCTCGCGGTGCTGACCTACCTCAACGGAACGGCCGGGCCGAAGGGCTGACGATCCGCCCGGTCCACGGCGGGCCGGTCGTCAGCCCCGGACGGTGACACGCCAGGCTGCGGAAACGCTGAAACAGGTGTACGAGTAAACTCCGGTGGGCCGAGCCCGGAGGTCGCTCAGCCGTCCGGCGCCCCGACAAGCGGGAACCGGCAGCCGAGGCAGCGTACGGCAGCAGCCGACATCCAGGGGTTGATAGACGTAATGGCACGCCCAACGCTCACCAAGGCCCATCGGGGCCTGCTCGGCCTGGTCGCGGCCGGCGCCTGCATCATTTCGGGCATCGGCTTCGCGGGCTCGTACAACGCGGTGCGCGAACTGGCCCAGGAGAAGGGCTTCGGGGCCTTCTCCTACGCCTTTCCGATCGGCGTCGACGCCGGCATCGTCGTGCTCCTCTCGCTCGACCTGGTACTGACCTGGCTGCGGATTCCCTTCCCGATGCTGCGGCAGACCGCCTGGGTGCTGACCGTCGCCACCATCGCCTTCAACGCGGCCGCCTCCTGGGGCGATCCACTTGGCATGGGGATGCACGCCGTCATCCCGGTGCTCTTCGTGGTCGTGGTCGAGGCCTCCCGGCACGCGGTCGGCCGAATCGCGGCGATCACGGCCGACCGGCACATGGACTCGGTCCGGGTGATGCGCTGGCTGCTCTCCCCGGTGCCGACCTTCAAGCTCTGGCGCCGGATGAAGCTCTGGGAGCTGCGCTCCTACGACGAGGTCGTCCGGCTGGAGCAGAACCGCCTGGTCTACCGGGCGCAACTGCGCTTCCGGTACGGCCGCGGCTGGCGCCGCTCGGCGCCGATCCAGGCCCTGCTGCCGCTCAAGCTGGCCAAGTACGGGGTGCCGCTGGACCCGACGCTGTTCGACCGTCTGGACGAGGAGGCGCGCGAGCGCGAGGCTCGGGAGGTTCTGGCGGAGAAGGAGGCGCTGGAGCTCCAGCGGCAGGACGGCCGCGCCGCCACGGCCATCGCCCAGGCCGAGGCCGCCGCGCCCGCGGCTCCCGTCGCCGCCGCCCCGGCTCCCGCTTCGGCCCGCCCGGAGCCGGTCCAGCAGCCGCAGCAGATACAGCAGGTCCAACCCCAGGCCCAGACCCAACCCCAGGCCCAGACCCAACCCCAGCCCGAACCGGCCCCGGCCCCGGCTCCGGTCGCCGTCGCGCCGATGTCCGCCGAGGTGGCCGCGCCGATGCTGGCGAAGCTGGCGGCCGTCCGGCTGCGCGCCGCGCAGGAGCCGGACGGAGTGGCGCAGGAGGCCCCGCAGCCGCACCGCGAGGAGCTGAACGTGTGGACCGAGCGCCCGGTGCGCACCACGGGCCACCCGTCCGACGCCGCCCCCGGCGGGCGGGTGCCCGGCCAGGCCTCGCCGTGGTTCAAGCCCCCGCGCCCGGTCGCCGAGGAGCCGGTCCTCCCGCAGCAGCCCCAGGCCCAGGTCGCTCAGGCGGCGGGGCTCGCCGCCGAGCCGCAGCCCCGCCACCCCGGGCAGCCCGTCCCGGCCGGGCAGCCTGCTCAGGCCGAGCAGCCCGTCCACGGCGAGGAGTTCGTCGCGGCCGAGCAGTTCCCCGTCCACGACGAGGAGTCCGCGCCCCGCTCGGCTCCGTCCCGGCTGGATCCGGACCTGGCCTATGACGCCCTGGTCAGCTACATGGACAACCACGAGCACCAGCCCGACCCACAGCGCCTCGCCGAGTGGCTGACCAAGCAGTACGGCGTCACCGGCAACCGCCCGGACGGCTCGGTCCACCCCAAGGACGTCGCCGAGCTCTACCCGCAGCTGCGCGACCGCTACGCCGCCGCCGGGAGGGACTGACCCGGGCCGCCTCGGCCGGACGCTCCGTCGAATGCTCCTCCGCCCACCGCTCGGTCGGCCATTGACGCCCGGTCCGACCGGAGCTACCTTCGCCTCAACAAACTGTTGAAGTGCTGGTCCGGCGTGGAGGAGTGCGGATGTCGCAGGTCGAGGTCGACGGTAACGGACCGACGGGCGGGGCCTCCTTCTCCGCCGCCGCCCGCGCCGCCGTGGAGGCGCTGCTCGCCCCGGTCGACGCCGACCTGGCGCGCCGCTACCCCGGCGACACCGGGACCAGGCAGCCGGTGCACACCGTCTACGTCCCGGCCGACGCCTTCGCCGTCGACACCGTAAGGGAGTGGGGCCGCCAGGCCCTGGAGGCCTTCGACACCCACGCCGGCACCCCCGCCGAGCTGGCCCGTGCCCTCGGCGTGGCCGACGACGAACTGCTCGCCGACGTGCACGCCCGGGTCCGCGCCAAGCTGGAGCGCGAGCCGGTCGAGGACCTGCGGATCGACTTCGAGGACGGCTACGGACCCCGCCCGGACGCCGAGGAGGACGCCGCCGCCGTCCGCGCCGCCGAACTGGTCGCCGCCGCCGTGGCCGAGGGCACCGCACCGCCGTACCTCGGCATCCGGATCAAGTGCATGGAGGCGGCCGTCCGCGACCGCGGCATCCGCACCCTGGAACTGTTCCTGGCCACCCTGCTGGCCGGCGGCGGCCTGCCGGACGGCCTGGTCCTCACCCTGCCCAAGGTGACCTACGCCGAGCAGGTCACCGCGCTGGTCCGGCTGCTGGAGGACTTCGAGCGCCGTGCCGGGCTGCCCGCCGGCCGGATCGGCTTCGAGATCCAGATCGAGACCACCCAGGCCATCCTCGGCCCGGACGGCCGGGCCACCGTGGCCCGGATGATCGAGGCGGCCGAGGGCCGCGCCACCGGGCTGCACTACGGCACCTTCGACTACAGCGCCTCCTGCGGCGTCAGCGCGGCCCACCAGAGCATGGACCACCCGGTCGCCGACCACGCGAAGGCGGTCATGCAGGTGGCCGCGTCCGGCACCGGCGTCCGGCTCTCCGACGGCTCGACCAACGTCATCCCGACCGGCTCCACCGAACAGGTGCACGCCGCCTGGAAGCTCCACCACGACCTGGTCCGCCGCTCGCTGGCCCGCGCCTACCACCAGGGCTGGGACATGCACCCGGCGCACCTGCCGACCCGCTACGTCGCGGTGTACTCCTTCTACCGCGAGGGCCTGGCGGCCGCCGCCGCCCGGCTGGCCGCGTACGTCGCCAAGGCGGGTGGCGACGTGATGGACGAGCCGGCCACCGCCCGGGCGCTCAGCGGCTACCTGCTGCGCGGCCTGGACTGCGGCGCCGTCGACCCGGCCGAGGTCACCGCGCTGACCGGCCTGGACCGCGCCCGGTTGGACGCCCTGGCCGGGCGCTGACCCCGCGACCGGCCGACGAAGCCCGGCCAGGGCCTGTGGCGTGTCTTGTGGGTCAGGCCGGGACCGACCTGACCCACAAGACACGCCCTAAGCTGGCGGTGCCGCCCCGGGACGCCCGGGGTGTGCGCCGCCAGCCGTCGCCGTTTCCGGGAGAACCACCGCGTCATGTCCGCCACGCCGGAACCGACCGCCAGGCCGTACCTCACCATCCGGCGGGCCGGCAGTCACGAGACCGAGATCAAGAAGTCCCGGTTCATCTGCCACCTCGCCCGGGTCGCCGACGAGGAGGAGGCGCAGGCCTTCATCGCCGGCATCCGCAAGCAGTACTGGGACGCGCGGCACAACTGCACCGCCTTCGTGGTCGGCGACGAGCAGCGCCGCGAGCGTTCCAGCGACGACGGCGAGCCCGGCGGCACCGCCGGGGTGCCGATGCTGGAGGTGCTGCGCCGACGCGGCCTGACCGACACCGCCGCCGTGGTGACCAGGTACTTCGGCGGCATCAAGCTCGGCGCGGGCGGCCTGGTGCGGGCGTACGGGAACGCGGTGTCCGAGGCGGTGGACGAGGTCGGTCTGCTGGAGCGGCGGCCGGTGGCGCTGCTCGCGGTGACGGCCGACCACGTGCGCGCGGGGCGGGTGGAGAACGACCTGCGGGCGGCCGGGTACACGGTCAGCGACCTGGCCTACGAACCGGCCGGGGTGCGGATCGAGGTGGGCGTACCGCAGCCGGAGGTGTCGGCCTTCCACGCCTGGCTGGCCGAGGCGACCGGCGGTACCGCCGTCGCGGTCCCGGCCGGCCGGACGTACGTCGAGGTGCCGGTCTGATGCCGGAGCAGACGGGCGGCGGCGCTTTCGGCCACCTATTCGGCCAGATCGCGGCCGATCCGTTTCGGAGCCTTGCGGGGCGTGCCTAGCCTGGTCCGGTCGTCGAGCAGGAAGCCGCCCCGAGATGCCCGTCGTCCAGACCGTCACCCTGCCGCCGGGGGCCAGCACCGGCTGGCACTACCACCCGGGCCGGGTGGACGTGGTGGTGCTGTCCGGGACGCTGACCCGGACCCTGCACGACGGCCGGGTCGAGGTCAGCCGGGCCGGGGACTCGCTGGTCGAGGAGGCCGGACCGGTCCACGTCCACGTGGGGCGCAACCTCGGGGACGAGCCCGTGGTGCTGATCGCGAGCTACGCCGCCCCGGCCGGTTGCGCGTTGGCGGTGCCGGTCGCGGAGCCCGAGTGGAGTCGCAGCGGTGCCCGGCCCGCCGAGGCCTGACCCGCCGATGTCCGAGCAGGGCCGCTCCGGTGCTGTCGCTCGTCGCCCGTCGCCTGTCGCCCGCCGCCCGGCGATGAGGGCGGGTCGGACCGGGAGCCGCGCCACGCGGTGCGCGGCTTGAGCAGATTCACCCGAACGTATTGACGTGGCCCGGAGTTGGAACTTCCGCTCCGGGCCGTGGCGTTTCCTGGGCAAGGATCCGGCCGAACCGGACGAATAACCCATCGATGGAGGACACCAGACCCCACCCCGCACCACGGAGGTATGCGCATGACCTCAGACCGCTTTTCGTCGCCCGCCGGCGCCGACCTGACCGGCCCCGCGACGCCCTACCGGATGACCGTCACCACCACCCTCCCGCACCGCGAGGCCGTCGCCCTGGCTGACGAGCAGCTCGCCGCCTGGCTGAAACAGGAAGGCTGCGAGGAGCCCCCGCCGGCTCCCCGCGCCCTCACCGGGCCGCCCCCGGCCGGATCGGCCTCGACGGGGACGGCTCCAAGCCGACCGGAACCGCCCGAACTGACGCCCCCTGGACTGACGACGTCCGGACCGGCGCAGTCCCGATCGGCCCCCGCCGCCGAGCGACTGCGCCTGGGCGACCGCGTCCTGCTCGACCGAGACCGGGGCCCGCTGCGCGGCGGCCCGGCCGCCGGCCGCTACGACCGCCGACGCCTGCGCACCCCGACCCCGCACGGCACCCAGCAGCTCACCCTGACCGTGGCCACCGGGGCCGACGGCCCCACCTGGGTCCGGCTGGAGGCCGAGACGCACAGCACCGGCAACGGCGTGCGGACCCCCTGCCGGGTGCCGGTGCCCGAACTCGCCCGCACCCTCCTGCCGCTGCTCGACGCCACCGACGGCCCGGCCGCCGTCCACCCGGCTCCCCGGGTGATCACCGCCGGCGAGGTCGACGGCCTGATCGACGAGCTCTGCGACCCGGAGCGCCGGCTGCCCGTCGTGGTCGCCAGCGTCCCGGTGAACCTCCCGCTCGACCGCTGGGTCGAGGACGTCGTCCGCCCGCTCTGCCACCAGCTGCCCGGCCTGGCCACCGCCTACGTCCTGGACCCGGGCGCCCGGACGGGGTTCAACGTCGCGCTGGAGTACCACAGCGTCTACGGCGGAGCGGTGCGCACCTACCTGCCCGAGGTCGACCCCGCCTCCCGGTGCGACGGCGCCCGGCACCCGGTGCTCGCCCGGGGGCGAATAGAGCAGGACATCCGCCGTGCGGCCGGGCTGCTCGCCCGCGAGCCGCGCCGGCTCGCCGCCGACCTGCCGCTGCCGCCCCCGCTGGCGGCCGTCCCGGTGCTGCGGGTCGCCCCGGCGCCTCCCCGCGCGGCCGTCAGCCCGGCTGGGGACCCGGCCGTCGCCCGCGCCGAGCTGGCCGCGCTGGTCCGGGAGGAGCAGCAGGACCGGGCCGAGCAGCAGGCCAGGGCCGACGAGCTGGAGCGGGTCCGGCGCACCCTGCGCCACGAGCGCCGGGACAACCGCGTGGGTCGGGAGAACCGGGACAAGCAGGACGGCCGCGAGGGTCATGAGGGCCGCGACCGTCCGGAGCTCCGCGAGCGCCACGACGGTCGGGACAGCCGGGACGGCCACGTACGGGCCGGCTCCCGCGCCCTCACCGGGCGCCACTGCATCCTCCAGGGCGCCGCCGGGCACTTCGCCGCCAAGCCGTCCGCCCGGCCCGCGAAGCCGGAGACCTTCACCGAACTCATGGCCAGGATCGACGAGTTCCCGCTGCTGACCTTCACCGGTGACCAGAAGAACGCGCTCGCCCTGGACGGGCTCCGGTGCTCCGGCGCGGGCTGGGCCCGGCTCGCCTGGGACGGGCTGACCGCCCTTCAGGAGTACGCCGAGGCGGCGGTCCGCGGCGCGGCCGGCGGCGACTTCAAACAGTGGTGCGAGCACACCCCGGAGGGCTGCCACCACTTCCCGCCCCGCAAGGCGGTGCGCGGGGAGTCCCGGACGGTGTTCAGTCACACCAAGTGGAAGCGCGAACGGATGCTGCCCGTCCCGGAGAGCGTGGACGCCTCCCGGCGCGCCTTCATGGGCGCACACCTGCGGATCGGCGGCGGCCGTACCGCGCCCCGGCTGCACTACCTCGACGACTGCTCGGGCAGTGGCCGGATCTATGTCGGCTACATCGGCCTGCACCTGACCAACACCCGGACCAACTGAGAGGCTGGGCTGACCACTGCCGCCCGTTCGGTGGACAATGTCCGGCAGGGGCGGGCCGCAGGGTCGCCGGCCGCCCCGGGCAGGCGCCGGACGAGCATGGGGGAACGACGACCGATGCAGCACTCAGCAGACGGCCAGCCCGACGGCACCGCCACCGTCCAGTTCCCCCGGCCGGGCTTCCTCGCCTCGGTCTTCAGAGAGCTCAACACCGACCAGGGGCAGGGCCTGGACCCGGACGCCGCTGGCCCCGGCCCGGCCGCCCCCGGTACGTCCGGTGACGTCATGCCCGATGACGGTGCGTCCGGTGGTGACGTGTCCGATGACGGCACGTCCGGTGGTGCGGCGTCCGGCGACGGCCCGGCCGAGCCCGAGGAGTCCATCGCCGCCCACGGCCGGGCCGCCGCCCTGACCCACCACCGCACGCTCACCGTCCAGGCCGAGCACGACCGGCTGGCCGACCTGCTCCGGCGGGCCGCACTGCCCGTCTCGGCCATGGACTTCGAGAGCCAGCTGCGCCACTACGAGCCCCGCCCCTACCCGGCCGACGGGCCGGAGACCGGCAGTGAGGCCGAGCCCCGCTGGGCGGACTTCGCGCCCGCCGGGCCGGCCACCGCCGACCCCGACGGCGCCCCGGCCCGCCGCCTGCTCGACTCCGGCTACCAGCGCGAACTCGCCCAGGCCCGGCTGGCCCACCAGCGTTCCCTGCGCGAGTGGCGCACCCGCCGGGCCGAGGCCGGCAACCCAGCCGCCGACGAGTCCCGGCGCGTCCACGAGGCGGCCGAGGAGGCCCGGGCCCGCGCCGTGCGGGAATACAACGAGAGCCTGGAGGAGTGCCGGCGGGCCTACCGGCTGTCCGAGCCGGCCGCCGTGGAGTCTCTGCTGGAGCGGGCGCTCGCCGCCGCCGAGACCGCCACCCAGGACCTGCCCGCCCCCTGCCGGGCGGTCTTCCGCCCGCTCACCCGCACCGCCGTGCTGGACCTCGACCTGCCGCCGCTCGACCTGGTGCCCTCGCTCACCGGCTACCGGCTCGCCCCGGACGGCGACATCGTCCCGGTCCCGCGCCCGCCGGCGGACCGGGCCACCGACTATCTGCGCCTGGTCGCCCGGCTCGCCCTGCGCGCCCTCCAGGCCGCCGACGCCGTCGACACCGACGAGATACTCGCGGGCGTCGTGCTCAACGGCTGGCTGCGCGAGCCCGGCGCCGCCGAGCCGCTCTGCCTGGTCAGCGTGGACGCCGACCGCGACGCACTGGCCCGCACCCGGCTGCTGCCGCCCGCCACCCCGTACGAGGAGCGCGACGACGAAGGCGTCTACGCCGACGCCGAGCAGGACGAGGCGCTCGTCCGGCTGCGCCAGCTCGGCGCCGCCGTCACCCCGGACCCGTACGGCCGCGTGGGCGTGCAGCCCGCCGCGCAGGCGGGTGCCGCCGTACCGGCCGCACCCGATCTGTCCGCGAACGAGTTCGCCCAGCTGGTGCGCGACCTGCTCACCCGCGGCGGGCTCGCCGAGTGGAGCGTGCGGCTGCGCGGCCCGGCCGGACTGGTCGCCACCGGCGAGGGGGCCCCGGGCAGCGCTCTGCCCGGCCGCTGGGTGGTCTGGGCCTCCCGGGGCGCCACGCCGGTCAGCGCGGAGGAGATCGCCACCCTGGCCGAGGCCGTTCAGGAGGAGTCCGCCGAGCGCGGCCTGCGGCTGACCACCGGCCGCTTCGCCGACGAGGCCCTCGACCTCACCGGCGAGGAGAGCCACCGGCACATCCACCTGGTCGACGGCGACGGCGTGAGCGAACTCGCCCGCACCCACCTCGGCCTGCCCCTCGCCGCCGGCCGCTGACCCCACCTCCGGTCCCCGCCCCCACCCTCGTCCTCGTCCCCGTCCCCGTCTTCGCAGCTCACCCCGACGGACCGCCCGGCGGGCGCGCCCCCGCACCCGACCCGAGGCTGGGGAACGGGCACCGGCGGAGCAGCGGCACCCCGGGCGATCACCGTCGAACGGTCGTCCGATACGGTCGGCGGTCGGCCCGGCCACGGGCGGACCCCAGGGGGAGAGGAATGGGCAGAGCGCCCGGCAGACCACACGGCGGCACCCGCCGGCGCCCGCACGGCGGATCGACCCACCCGGAGGCGGCCCGGTGACCGCCGTCCTGGTCGCCGCCGGGGCGTTCCTGATGACCCTGATCGGCGGCTTCGTCGCCCAGCGAACCGGTGACCGCCGCCACCTCGTGCTCGGCTTCGCCGCCGGCCTCATGCTCGGCGTGGTCGCCTTCGACCTGCTGCCCGAGGCCATGCGCCAGGCACCGGACGAGGTACACGGTGTGCCGCAGGCGCTGCTGATGTTCGCGGTCGGCTTCCTCACCATCCACGTGGTCGAACGCGCGGTCGCCATCCACCGCGGCCACGAGAGCGAGTACGCCGAGCACACCCACGGCCACCAGCACGCGCACGCCCACCACGCCGGGCGCCAGGGCGTCGGCCTGACCGCCGCGCTGGCCCTGGTCGGGCACAGCGTGATGGACGGCTTCGCGATCGGCGCCGCCTTCCAGGCCGGCACCACGGTCGGAACGGTCGTCGCCATCGCCGTCGTCGCCCACGACTTCGCCGACGGCTTCAACACGTACACGATCACCCGGCTCTACGGGAACAACCGGCGGCGGGCGCTGGCGCTGCTCGCGGCGGACGCGCTGGCCCCGGTGTCCGGCGCCGCGATCACCCTGGCCTTCACCATCCCCGAGCACCTGCTCGGCCTCTACCTCGGCTTCTTCTCCGGGTTCCTGCTCTACCTGGCCACCTCCGACATCCTCCCGGAGGCACACAGCCCGCACCCCTCCCGCAGCACCCTGCTCTGCACCGTCGCCGGGGTGGGGTTCATGTGGCTGGTGATCGGCCTCGCCAACTAGGCCTGGCTCGGCAGGGCCAGGGCAGGACGGGACGGGGCCTGACGCGGCGGACCGCCCGGCGCCGCCGACCGCTCCCGCATCACCGCGCCGCGCCCGGGGGCGCCGTCCGCGGTGGTGGACCGGCTGCGAGGAAGCGGGCCTCGGCGGCGCGCAGCACTCGTAGCAGCACTTCCTGCTCGTCGGGACTGACCTCGCCGAAGTACTCCTGGGCCACCTCGTGCCGGACCTGCCCGATCCGTTCGACCGCTGCGCGGCCCGCCTCGGTCAGCAGGATCCGGACCGCCCGCCGGTCGGCCGGGTCGGGCCTGCGCTCGACCAGGCCGGCCTCCTCCAGCGCGTCGACCACGGTGGTCGCCGAGCGCGGGGCGATGTGCAGCCGCTCGGCCAGGTCGCTCAGCCGCATCGGGTGGTCCGGCAGCTCGCAGCCGGGCGCGTGGGCCAGGGTGTTCAGCGCCCGGGCCTGGCCGGGGGTGATGCCGTACGGCTCCAACTGCCGCCCGGTCTGCCGACGGATCCGCTTGATCGCCCTGGTCATCGTGTCGGCCAGCTCGGCGGCGGTGTCCGAGGCGGTGGCGTCTGAGGCGGTGGCGTCTGAGGCGGTGGTGTCCGAAGCCGTGGTGCCCGAGCCTGCGGTGTCCGAGGCGGCCGCCTCGGCAGGGGCGCCGGGCGGGCCGGGGGAGGGGTCCGCCGGGTCGGTCGGCGTGGTGGTCATCGGCGGTCTCCTCGGCAGGCGTCCGCCCCAGGGTATCGGCCGGTCCGGGGCCGGTGGCCGACAGCGGACGGCGCCCGGAGAAAAATGTTGAGCTTGGCTCAGTATCTGGGTTAGCGTAGCCCCAACTGAGGGGACCCTAAGTTCCCTCCCCGGATCCTGGAGGGCCCGTGCCCCGCTCCGAAGCCCGCGTCACCACCGACCGCCCCGTCCGCTACGCCAAGCAGCTCGCCGCCCACATGGGCCGCAAGATCGAGGCCACCTTCTCCGAGGAGACCGGCCGCGGCACCCTGGTCTTCGGCGCCGGCACCGCCACCCTGGAAGCCCGGCCCGACGCGCTGCTGCTCACCGTCGAGGGCGAGCGGGAGAACCTGCCCGGCCTGGAGGACGTCGTCGGCCGCCACCTCGTCCGCTTCGGCGCCCGCGACGAACTCGTCATCGAATGGCACCGCGACAACGGCGAGACCGGCCTCGTTCACCGCAACGACGACCCCGAGGCCTGACCGCCGCCCCCGCCGCCCGGCCGGGGCAGTCGCCGGGCCAGCCCCCACAGCACCAGGGCGGCCAGGCACCAGCTGGCCACCACGTCCAGCAGCCAGTGGAAGTCGCTCCACACCAGCCCCGCGCCGACGCCCACCGCCAGCAGCACCGCGGCCGCCGTCAGCAGGCGCGCCGCCCACGGTCCCGCCACCCGCACCAGCAGCAGCGCCGCCACCCCGTACGAGAGCGACGCGGTGGCGGTGTGCCCGGACGGGTACCAGCCCCACTGTTCCGGCGTCAGCGGATCACCGAGCGGCCCCGGCCGGGCGAACGCGGCCTTGGCCGGCACCACCAGCAGCGGGATCAGTCCGGCGGTCAGCGCCGCCACCGGCAGCGGCAGCCACCAGCGCCCCGCCGCCCCCGTCCGGCGCCACCGCCACGCGGCCAGCACGCCGGCCGCCAGCAGCACCGGGATCGCGGGCACGCTGTCGCCCAGGTCGGACAGGATCTGGCCCAGCTGGTCCAGCAGCGCGCTGGGGTGGTCCCGGTGGGCGGTCCGGACGGCTCCGCGGACCGCGCGGTCCCATCCGAGCAGCGGGCCGTCCACCGCCACCTGCCACGACACCAGCAGCAGGACGACCGCCGCCGTCAGCGGCACGGCCACCGAGCGGGCCACCCGGCCCGGAACGCCGGACAGCCGCCCCGGAGCAGGGGGGAGAGCTCCGGGGCGGCTCTGATGATCGCCGTTCCGTGCGCCCCGGGGGGTGTGGGTCGGACGGTCGGTCGATCGGTCTTCGGTGGGTGCCACCCCTCCCGGGGCGGCCTGGTCGTCCTCGCGGCACGCATGCGGACCCGCCGTCGGGGGCGACCCCGCAGGCGGCTCCGCCCATGGCTGCGGCTCGCTGTCCATCTGCGATGACACTACGTCAACAGCCTTTCCGCGCCGAGCGCCTTCAGCGATCCCCCACATCATCTTCACCCCGCCCCGGGCGGCCCTCCGGGAGTCCCGACGACCTGGCCCGACCGGGCGGCGGGCCCGTCCGACCGGCCGGTGACAACCGAACGGCCCGCGAGGACCAGAGGTCCCCACGGGCCGTTCAGCGCTGTCCGGACAACCCTCCGGAGGGGGTTCACGACCTGACGGGCGACACCGCTCAGACGGCGGCGAAAGCGCCCTCCAGGATGTCCAGGCCCTCGGCCAGGAGGTGCTCCGCGATGACCAGCGGCGGCAGGAAGCGCAGCACGTTGCCGTAGGTGCCGGCGGTCAGCACCACCAGGCCCTCGGCGTGGCAGGCCTTCGCGATGGCCGCGGTGGCCTCCGCGTTCGGCTCCTTGCCGCCCGGCTTCACCAGCTCGACGGCGATCATCGCGCCGCGGCCGCGGACCTCGCCGATGATGTCGAACTTCTCCTGCATCGCCCGCAGGCGGCCCAGCATGATCTCGCCGATCCGCTGCGCCTTGCCGTTGAGGTCCTGCTCCTTCATCGTCTCGATGGCGCCCAGCGCGGCCGCACAGGCCACCGGGTTGCCGCCGTAGGTGCCGCCCAGACCGCCCGCGTGCGCGGCGTCCATGATCTCGGCGCGACCGGTCACCGCCGCCAGCGGCAGACCGCCGGCGATGCCCTTCGCGGTGGTGATCAGGTCCGGGACGATGCCCTCGTCCTCACAGGCGAACCACTGGCCGGTACGGCAGAAACCGGTCTGGATCTCGTCCGCGACGAACACGATGCCGTTCGCCTTCGCGTACTCCACGATCGCCGGCAGGAAGCCCTTGGCCGGCTCGATGAAGCCGCCCTCGCCCTGGATCGGCTCGATGATGATCGCGGCGACGTTCTCGGCGCCGATCTGCTTGTTGATGACCTCGATCGCCTGCGCGGCGGCCTCGGCGGCGCAGTTCTCCGCACCCGTCAGCCAGCGGTACGGGTAGGCCACCGGCACCCGGTAGATCTCCGGGGCGAACGGGCCGAAGCCCTGCTTGTACGGCATGTTCTTCGCCGTCAGGCCCATGGTCAGGTTCGTACGGCCGTGGTAGCCGTGGTCGAACACCACGACGGCGGTGCGCTTGGTGTAGGCGCGGGCCACCTTCACCGCGTTCTCGACCGCCTCGGCGCCCGAGTTGAACAGCGCGGTGCGCTTGTCGTGGTCACCCGGGGTCAGCTCGTTCAGCTGCTCGGCGACCGCCACGTAACCCTCGTACGGGGTCACCATGAAACAGGTGTGGGTGAAGGCGGCCAGCTGCTCGCTCGCCTTCGCCACCACGGCCTCGGCGCTGTTGCCGACGTTCGTCACGGCGATGCCGGAGCCGAAGTCGATCAGCGAGTTGCCGTCCACGTCCTCCAGCACGCCGCCGTTGGCACGGGACACGTACACCGGCAGGGTGGTGCCGACACCGGCCGCCACCGCACCCAGCTTGCGGGCCTGCAGCTCCTGCGACTTCGGACCGGGGATCGCGGTGACCAGGCGGCGCTCCTGCGGGAGCGGCGTTGCGGCGCTCATGGTGTTCTCCAGACTTCTCGGCTCGGTGCTTCGCAGGCTACGGCCGCCCTCCCCGGCCGGGCATGCGCCACTCGGTAGCACTGAGCCGTCCGACTTGTCCGGCACGGCCAGCGCGGGTGGTGCGACTACCAGCAGGCCCCGCTCCACTACATTGAGCGCGGGCGTGTCGCCGGTACGGCGGCATGGGTATGGCGGCACCGACGGCGATCGGGCCGGGCGGGCGAGGGAGCGGGGCCGTACATGGCGCACGACGGGGCACACCACCACACCGATCGGACCACCACCAGACCCCCGGCCCCCATGCCGCACCAGCGGCCCGGCACCCGCACCGACGGGGCCCCCGCCTTCGACCTCCCCACCTGGGCCGCGGCCCCGCGCCCGGAAGCCGAACCCGGCGTCTACCGGCTGGGCTACCGCCCCATCGACCCGGAGCGGGCGGAGGCGGCCCAGGTCGCGGCCTGGCCGCTGCTCCTGCGGGCGGGACTCAACGCGGTGGTGGGGTGGTTGGTCTATGTCTACGGTGTCGAACTCGCGGAGGCCGGGACGACGATGATCGGCGTCCTCCCGTCGAAATCGGCGCTGGTGGCGACGTCGGTCGTGCTCACCCTGAACGTCCTGGTGATCGGCGTCGTCATCAAGCTCTTCGGCCGGATGGGCCGTTGGCCCGAGGTGTGGCGGCGGTACGTGTCGCCGTTGCTGTCGCGGGCGGTGACGCAGGAGCAGCCCGCGGAGGAGGGTGTGGCGGTGGCCCAGGTGGTGCGGCGGCTGGACCCGTGGGGCGGGCTGCGGCAGGGCGGGGCGGCCGAGGCGGCGGGGCGGCTGGAGCGGGAGGCGGTCGGGGACGTCGACTACGTGCGGATCCAGCGGGCGTGGGAGTCGGCGCAGGCGGATCCGGCGTTCGTGCCGGCCTTCGTCGAGCAGGTGGTGGCGCGCGGTGGGGCGGCCTTCGCGCACCCTTCGGAGTCGCGGGAGCTGGCGGACCGGGGTGAGCGGCACGATCTGCTGCTGGGCCAGGTCTGCCTCGGGACCGCCCAGGACGTGCCGAAGAACCCGCTGAGTCATCGGGCGGCCGGTTTCGCGCTGGATCCGGCGCTGCTGGGCACGTCGCTGCTGGCGGTGGGTCCGGCGGGGACGGGGAAGACGGCGCGGCTGGCGCGGCCGGTGGCGGAGGCGCTGTGTCTGCAGGCGCTGGCCGGCACCGCGTGCGTGGTGGTGGTGGGGGCGGCGGACGCGGATCTCGGCCCGGACGCCTGGTACGACGTGGTGATCGCGCCCGGTGATCCGGCGTCGGTGTACGGGCTGGACCTCTACGGTGCGGCGCAGGATCCGGACGAGGCGGCCGCCCGGCTGGCCGAGGCGCTGCTGCCGGACGAGTTGACGGCGCGCGCGGAGAACGCCCGGACGGCGCTGCAGCAGGTGGTGGGCCCGTTCCACGCCGCGTACGCCCGCTATCCGGGGGTGCGGGAGCTGCGGGCGCTGCTGGCCGGTGAGCCGGACGTGCTGGCGGCCCTGGTGAAGGCGCTCGGGGTGGCGGGCCGGCTGGCCGTGTACGAGCGGGACCTGGAGCACCGGGAGCGTCAGCGCGGCCGGGCGGACGATCCCGGGGCGCTGCTGGCGGACCGGCTGGCGCTGCTGGACCGGCCGGCCTTCGAGGGCGCCTTCGCGACGGACGGCACCGGGCGGCCCCCGTTCGCGATGCGGGTGCTGGACCATCCGTTGCGGGTGCGGGTGAAGCTGCCGGAGCGCAGCCATCCGGAGGCCGCGCGGATGCTGTCCCGGTTGGTGGTGGGGCAGTTCGTGCAGGCGGCGGGGGCCCGTACGGACCGTTCGCTGTTCGCCGGCCTGGTGGTGGACGACGCCTCGGCGGCGCTGGACGCGACCGCCGTGCGCGGGGTGCAGCGGATGCGGGGGGCGAACGCGGGCGCGGTGCTGCTGCTGCGCACGCTGGTGGATCTGCCGGAGGCGCTGCGGGCGCCGTTGTTCGGCGCGGTCGGCTGCCGGATGGCGTTCCCGGGGATCGCGCCGTGGGACGGCCGGCTGTTCTCGGAGGCCTGGGGGACGCACCTGGTGCAGGAGACCGCGGTGACCCACACGCCCGACACCTCGGGCGGCGTGGTGCGGCGGGCCGGGCGGTTGGGGCGGCGGGCGTTGTCGGGGACGGCGGCGCAGACGGAGTCGGTGACGACGCGGGACGTGGAGCGCTTGCGCTGGTCGCCGTCGGATCTGGCGCACGCGCTGCCGGCGGGGCACGCGGTGGTGTCGTTGACCGCGGTGTCGGGGGAGCAGGTGCCGCCGTTGCTGGTGGATCTTCGGGGCTGACGGGGCGAGGGGCGGAAGCTCGCCGTCACGGTGGATTCGGCAGTGCCGGTTGTCCGGAGCGTCCATAATGAGGGGGAGAGACTCTCACTTGTCCCATTGCCCTCTCCTCGCCCGGCCGCAACGGCGCGGTCAGGTCGATCCCCCGAAGGTGCCATGCCCCCCACACTCGCCTCCGTTGTCCGCAACAGTTCGCTCCATCTGACGGTCCTCGCCGGCGCGGACCACCTGGAGCGGCCGGTCCGCTGGGTGCACACCAGCGAGCTGGACGACCCGACGCCGTTCCTGGAGGGTGGCGAGCTGCTGCTCACCACCGGGATCAAGCTGGGCCGTACGGCGGCCCAGTTGCAGGCGTACGTGCACCGGCTGGCCGATGCCGGGGTGGTGGGGCTGGGCCTGGGGGTGGGGCTGTCGCATACGGAGGTGCCGCAGCCGCTGGTGGACGCGGCCGCGCAGCGGGGGCTGCCGCTGCTGCGGGTGCCGGAGCCGACGCCGTTCATCGCGATCAGCAAGGTGGTGTCCGCGGCGCTGGCCGCGGAGCAGTACGAGGCGGTGACGACCTCCTTCGAGGCGCAGGAGGAGCTGACCCGGGCCGCGCTGGGCAAGGACGGTACGACGGCGGTGGTGCGCCGGCTGGCGGCCCGGCTGGGCGGCTGGGCGGCGCTGTACGACGGCTCGGGGGCGCTGTCGGTGGTGGCGCCGGACTGGGCGGCGCGCCGGGCGGGGCGGCTGGCGGCGGAGGTGGACCGGCTGCGCCGGCGTCCGGCGCCGTCGAGCGCCGCGTTGCAGGGGCGGGCGCCGGGGATCGACACGGCGGACGAGGACTACGTGGTGGTCCAGTCGCTGGGGGCGGACCGGCGGGCCCGGGGCTTCCTGGCGGTGGGCACCGAGGACCGGATCACCCCGACCGAGCGGTACGTGCTGAACGCGGCGGTGGCGCTGCTGACCCTGACGCTGGAGCGCTCGCGCGAGCTGCGCCAGGCCGAGGAGCGGATGGGCGCGGCGCTGCTGCGGATGGTGCTGGCGGGCGAGGTGGCGACGGCCCGCCAGGTGGCGGTGGGGCTGTTCGGCGGTATGCCGGAGGGGACGATACGGGTTCTGGTGGCCGGGGCCGGGCCGAACGCGGAGGCCGCGGAGGCGCTCGGGGAGCTGGGGGACCGGGCCGAGCAGGCGGGTGCCCGGGTGGGCGAGAAGCTGCTGGTGGCGCGGGAGGACGGCGCGCACGGGGCGCGGCTGATGGTGCTGGCGCTGGACAACGGGGCGGTGCACCGGGCCTGTCTGGGTGCGGTGGAGGAGCACGAGGGCCTGTCGCTGGGCGTGTCGGCGCCGGCCGCGCTGGAGGACGCGGGGACGGCGCACGCGCAGGCCGAGCGGGCGCTGGCGGTGGCGCTGCGCGGTGGCCGGCGGTCGGTGGACCACGAGGAGGTCGGTGCGGGGTCGCTGCTGCCGCTGCTCGGCGAGGACGCGGTGACGGCGTTCGCCGAGGGGCTGCTGCGGCCGCTGCGCGAGCACGACCGGACGGCCCGCGGCGATCTGGTGGCCTCGCTGCGGGCGTGGCTGTCCCGGCACGGGCAGTGGGACGCGGCGGCGGCCGATCTCGGGGTGCACCGGCACACGCTGCGCTACCGGATGCGGCGGGTCGAGGAGCTGCTGGGGCGTTCGCTGGACGACACCGACGTGCGGATGGAGCTGTGGCTGGCGTTGCGCTCCGGCGAGGAGTAGGTCGCACCCGAGCCGCACAGAGCCGCACCGCACCGGGCCGCACCGGACCGGGCCCCGTCCGGGCTCAGCCCGGGAGGCCCTGGACGGGATGGAGCAGCGTCGGGGGCGAACGCTCCGAGTCGGCCAATCCGGTCGGTGCGCCGGCCCACCTACCCTCGGGTTCGGGTCCCACACCCGTGGGCCCGATGACGACGAGGAGAGGGCCGGTACCACGGTGACCACCACGTACGATTTCTGGCTGGCCGGCCGACGGGCGAGCGGCGACGCCGACTTCGAGGTGCACAACAGCTGGGACGGCCGTCTGGTCGGCAAGGTGAGCATCCCGACCGAGGCCCAGGTCGAGGAGGCGCTGGACGCCGCCGTCGCCGCGCTGCCGGTGTTCGCCGCCACCCCGGCGCACGTCCGTTCGGCCGCGCTGGACCACGTGGCCAAGCGCCTGGCCGAGCGCACCGAGGAGCTCGCCCAGCTGATCACCGCGGAGAACGGCAAGCCGATCAAGTGGGCCCGTGGTGAGGTCGGCCGCGCGGTGTCGGTCTTCCGCTGGGCGGCCGAGGAGGCCCGCCGGACCAACGGCGAGACGATGCGGCTGGACACCGACCCGGGCGGCGTGGGCCGTTTCGCGGTGGTGCGCCGCTTCCCGCGCGGTGTGGTGCTGGGGATCGCCCCGTTCAACTTCCCGCTGAACCTGGTCGCCCACAAGGTCGCCCCGGCGATCGCGGTCGGTGCCCCGATCATCCTGAAGCCGGCCCCGGCGACGCCGCTGTCGGCGATGGTGCTGGGCGAGATCCTGGCCGAGACCGACCTGCCGGCCGGTTCGTGGAGCATCCTGACGGTGCCGAACGACCGGATGCCGGCGCTGGTGCAGGACGAGCGCCTGCCGGTGATCTCGTTCACCGGTTCGGACAAGGTCGGCTACCAGATCATGGACTCGGTGCCGCGCAAGCACTGCACCCTGGAGCTGGGCGGCAACGCCGCGGCCGTGGTGCTCGCCGACTGGTCCTCGGAGGCCGACCTGGACTGGGCGGCCACCCGGATCGCGATGTTCGCCAACTACCAGGGCGGCCAGTCCTGCATCTCGGTGCAGCGCGTGATCGCCGACGCGTCGGTGTACGACGCGCTGGTGGAGAAGGTCGTGGCCAAGGTCAAGGCCCAGGTCACCGGTGACCCGAACGACGACGCGACGGACGTCGGCCCGCTGGTGGACGAGAACGCCGCGAAGCGGGTGGAGTCCTGGGTGGACGACGCGGTCGCCAAGGGCGCCAAGGTGCTCGCCGGCGGGGGCCGCGAGGGTGCGACCTACGCGCCGACCGTGCTGGCCGAGCTGCCCGCGGACGCGATCCTGGCCAAGGCCGAGGTGTTCGGCCCGGTCCTGTCGCTGCACCGGGTGGACGGTGTGGACGAGGCCTTCGCGGCCGTCAACGACTCGGCGTTCGGCCTTCAGGCGGGCGTGTTCACGCACGACCTGCAGACCGCCTTCCGCGCCCACCGGGAGCTGGAGGTCGGCGGTGTGATCATCGGCGACGCGCCGTCCTACCGCGCCGACCAGATGCCGTACGGCGGCGTCAAGGACTCCGGCGTCGGCCGTGAGGGCGTCCGGTACGCGATGGACGACTACACGGTCGAGAAGGTCCTGGTCCTCAGCGGCCTCGACCTCTGAGCGAACCCGTGAGTGAGGGGCCCGGTCCGGTGACCGGGCCCTTCGCCCGTTCCGGGGCCCGGTCGGCCCAGCCGTCGTGTCCGCCCGTGTCAGCCGTTGTGTCCGCCCGCGACGGAGACGGCCTCCTCGACCGGGGTGTCGCCGGCGACCAGCTCCAGCGTCTGCCCGGCCGTGCCCGGTGCGCGCAGCAGCGCGGCGAGGACGGCGGCGACGTCGGCCCGGTCCACGGCGCCGCGCGCGACCGAGGCGGCGAGCCGGACCAGGCCGGTGCCGGGGCCGTCGGTGAGGCGGCCGGGGCGCAGCACCGTCCAGTCCAGGGCCGTGCGGGCCCGGACGGCGTCGTCGGCGGCGCCCTTGGCCCGCAGATAGGTCTCGAAGACCTCGTCGGCGGGGTGCTGGGCGTGGGCGTCGGCGCCCATCGAGGAGACCATCAGGTAGCGCCGGACGCCCGCGAGTTCGGCGGCGTCGGCGAGCAGCACGGCGGCGTCGCGGTCGACGGTGTTCTTGCGGGCGGCGCCGCTGCCCGGTCCGGCGCCGGCGGCGAAGACCACCGCGTCGGCGCCGGCGAGCAGTTCGGCGAGTCGCGGGGCGGTGGCGGACTCCAGGTCGAGCAGCAGCGGTTCCGCGCCGGCGTCGGTGAGGTCCCGGGCCTGTTCGGGGCGGCGGATGATCCCGGCGGGCCGCTCGCCGCGCGCGGCGAGCAGCCGTTCGAGTTTCAGCGCGATCTGTCCGTGGCCCCCGGCGATGACGGTACGCATGGCTCCGACGGTAGCCCGGGGCGCGGACCGGCGTCCTGTCGGGAGGCGTCCTGCGCGGGGCCCCGGGCAGGACACAATGGGCGCATGACTTCGCTCGCCCACCCGCAGCTGCGGTTCACGCCCACCGTGCAGGACCCTTCCGGCCCCCGGGAGCTGGTGATCCTCGGTTCGACCGGGTCGATCGGCACCCAGGCCATCGACGTGGTGCTCCGCAACCCGGACCGGTTCCGGGTGGTCGCCCTGTCGGCGGCCGGCGGCCGGGTGGAGCTGCTCGCCGAGCAGGCGCTGCGGCTGGGCGTGCACACGGTGGCGGTGGCGGACCCGGCGGCCGAGCCGGCGCTGCGCGCGGCGCTGGCGGCGAAGGCGGCGGGCGCTGCGCTGCCGGCGGTGCTGGCGGGGCCGGACGCGGCGACCGAGCTGGCCGCGATGGAGTGCCACTCGGTGCTGAACGGCATCACCGGGTCGATCGGGTTGCGGCCGACGCTGGCCGCGCTGAGGGCGGGCCGGGTGCTGGTGCTGGCCAACAAGGAGTCGCTGATCGTCGGCGGCCCGCTGGTGAGGGCGGTGGCGCGGCCGGGGCAGATCGTGCCGGTGGACTCCGAGCACGCGGCGCTGTTCCAGGCGCTGGCGGGCGGCACCCGGGCCGAGGTCCGCAAGCTGGTGGTGACGGCCAGCGGCGGTCCGTTCCGCAACCGGACGCGTGAGCAGTTGGCCGGGGTGACGCCGCAGGACGCGCTGGCGCACCCGACCTGGGCGATGGGCCCGGTGGTCACGATCAACTCGGCGACCCTGGTGAACAAGGGCCTGGAGGTGATCGAGGCGCACCTGCTGTACGACGTGCCCTTCGACCGGATCGAGGTCGTGGTCCATCCGCAGTCGGTGGTGCACTCGATGGTGGAGTTCACCGACGGTTCGACGCTGGCGCAGGCCAGCCCGCCGGACATGCGGATGCCGATCGCGCTGGGTCTGGGCTGGCCGGAGCGGGTGCCGGACGCCGCCCCCGGCTGCGACTGGACCAAGGCCGCGACCTGGGAGTTCTTCCCGCTGGACGACGAGGCCTTCCCGGCGGTGGAGCTGGCCCGCGAGGTGGGCACCCTGGGCGGTACCGCGCCGGCGGTCTTCAACGCGGCCAACGAGGAGTGCGTGGAGGCGTTCCTGAAGGGGCGCCTCGCTTTCACGGGAATCGTGGACACTGTTGCCAAGGTCGTCGCCGAGCACGGCACGCCCGTGCCGGGAACTTCCCTGACGGTCGAGGACGTCCTGCACGCGGAGGACTGGGCCCGCGCCCGGGCCCGCGAGCTGGCGGCGGGCTGACGGCGGCGGGTTGACGGCGTGGGCCGTTTCCGGCCGGGTGTACCCGTACCGGGTGTCCGGCCGGGCGTGACTGCGGTAAGACAAGACGACGAGCGGAGCGGCATGACGGAGGGCCAGCGGTGGCAATGGTTTTGACGGTGGTCGGCATCCTGGTCTTCGCGGTCGGGTTGCTCGTCTCGATCGCCTGGCACGAGCTCGGCCACCTCTCGACGGCCAAGCTGTTCGGCATCCGGGTGCCGCAGTACATGGTCGGCTTCGGCCCGACCGTCTGGTCGCGGAAGAAGGGCGAGACCGAGTACGGCTTCAAGGCGATCCCGCTGGGCGGCTACATCCGGATGATCGGGATGTTCCCGCCGGGTGCGGACGGCCGGATCACCAAGCGCAGCAGTTCCCCCTGGCGCACCATGATCGAGGACGCCCGGGAGGCCTCCTACGAGGAGCTCCAGGAGGGCGACGAGCACCGGCTGTTCTACACCCGCAAGCCGTGGAAGCGCGTCATCGTCATGTTCGCCGGGCCGTTCATGAACCTGGTCCTGGCCTTCGGCCTGTTCCTGACGGTCCTGATGGGCTTCGGCGTCTCGACGGCGGTGCCGACCATCGGCTCGGTCGCCCAGTGCGTGGTCAAGGCCGGTTCGCCGACCGACGTGTGCCCCGCGGACGCGCCCAAGACCCCTGCCAACGAGGTGGGGCTGCGGCAGGGGGACAAGGTCCTCTCCTTCGGCGGGGACCGGATCCGCGACTACGACCAGCTCCAGGCGGACATCCGGAAGTCGGCCGGCCAGCAGGTCGAGATCCTGGTCGACCGGGGCGGGCAGCAACTCGTCCTCAAGCCCGTCATCGCCGTCAACGACGTGCAGAAGTACGACGGCAACGGCGTGCCGCTCAAGGGCCAGACCGTGCAGGCCGGCTTCCTCGGCTTCACCCCCAAGCAGGGGGTCGTCCAGCAGAGCTTCGGGCAGTCGCTGGACCGGATGGTCGGCATGGCCGAGAACGGGGTGAAGTCGCTGGCCGCGCTGCCGGGCAAGATCCCCGGTCTGTGGAACGCCGTGGTCGGGGACTCCCCGCGTGACCCGGACTCGCCGATCGGCATGGTCGGCGCCGCCCGGGTCAGCGGTGAACTGGTGAGCATGGACCTGCCCGCCAGCCAGCGGGTGGCGATGTTCGTCAACCTGCTGGCCGGGATCAACCTCTCGCTCTTCCTGTTCAACATGCTGCCGCTGCTCCCGCTGGACGGCGGCCACATCGCGGGCGCGGTGTGGGAATCGGTCCGCCGCCGATTCGCTCAGCTGTTCAAGCGGCCCGATCCCGGGCCCTTCGACGTCGCCAAGCTGATGCCGGTGGCGTACGTCGTGGCCAGCGTCTTCATCGGCTTCACCCTGCTGGTGATGGTCGCCGACCTGGTGAACCCGGTGAAGATCAGCTAGAGCGTTCGGGTACGGCGGGTGTGCTGGGGTCCGGCGCCGTGCCGTACCGTGGAGGCCGGGTGCGCGATCGAGGCGCGCCCGGCCTCGGCCGTCCCACTGGCCGGGCGGTCGACCACACCTCAACCCCGGGGAACCCTGCGCACATGACCGCGATCTCGCTCGGTATTCCGTCCCTGCCGCTCAAGCCGCTCGCCAAGCGCCGTGTATCCCGGCAGATCATGGTCGGCAACGTACCGGTCGGCGGTGACGCTCCCGTCTCGGTGCAGTCGATGACCACCACCGTGACCTCGGACATCAACGCCACGCTGCAGCAGATCGCTGAGCTCACCGCATCCGGGTGCCAGATCGTCCGGGTCGCCGTCCCCACCCAGGACGACGCCGACGCGCTGCCGATCATCGCCAAGAAGTCCCAGATCCCGGTGATCGCCGACATCCACTTCCAGCCGAAGTACGTCTTCGCCGCGATCGACGCCGGCTGCGCCGCGGTCCGCGTCAACCCGGGCAACATCAAGGCCTTCGACGACAAGGTCGGCGAGATCGCCAAGGCCGCCAGGGACGCCGGCGTGCCGATCCGGATCGGCGTCAACGCCGGCTCGCTCGACAAGCGCCTGCTGGAGAAGTACGGCCGTGCCACCCCCGAGGCCCTGGTCGAGTCCGCGCTCTGGGAGTGCTCGCTGTTCGAGGAGCACGACTTCCGCGACATCAAGATCTCGGTCAAGCACAACGACCCGGTCGTGATGATCAACGCCTACCGCCAGCTGGCCGCCGCCTGCGACTACCCGCTGCACCTCGGCGTCACCGAGGCCGGCCCCGCCTTCCAGGGCACCATCAAGTCCGCGGTCGCCTTCGGCGCGCTGCTCGCCGAGGGCATCGGCGACACCATCCGGGTCTCCCTCTCCGCCCCGCCGGCCGAGGAGATCAAGGTCGGCAACCAGATCCTGGAGTCGCTCGGCCTGCGCCAGCGCGGCCTGGAGATCGTCTCCTGCCCGTCCTGCGGCCGCGCCCAGGTCGACGTCTACAAGCTGGCCGAGGAGGTCACCGCCGGCCTGGAGGGCATGGAGGTGCCGCTGCGCGTCGCCGTCATGGGCTGCGTCGTGAACGGCCCGGGCGAGGCCCGCGAGGCCGACCTCGGCGTCGCCTCCGGCAACGGCAAGGGCCAGATCTTCGTCAAGGGCGAGGTCATCAAGACCGTCCCCGAGTCG
Source organism: Kitasatospora sp. NPDC043949 (assembly GCF_056435365.1). Lineage (NCBI taxonomy): Bacteria > Bacillati > Actinomycetota > Actinomycetes > Kitasatosporales > Streptomycetaceae > Kitasatospora > Kitasatospora sp. NPDC043949. Next base: position 25,906 of record NZ_JBWKEQ010000085.1, read on the forward strand.
AAGATCGTCGAGACCCTGATCGAGGAGGCGCTCAAGCTCGCCGAGCAGATGCAGGAGGCGGGCGTCGAGGCCGGTACGCCGACCGTCGTCGCGGCCGACTGACCACGCAGGGTCCGCGCGGTGCGCCGCGCGCAGTCTTCCGGAAGCGGGGGGGGGGGGGGGGGGGGGGGGGTGTGGGGTGGGGGGGGGGGGGGGGGGGGGGGGGGGGGGGGGGGGGGGGGGTTGGGGGGGGGGGGGTGGGGGTGGC
>NZ_JBWKEQ010000086.1:0-19919 GCF_056435365.1 Kitasatospora sp. NPDC043949
GAAATGCAGTTCCTCCTCGCAACCTGGGCCGGCGCCTGCCCCACCTGCCACCGCGACATACCCACATCCATACAAACCTGACCAAGCCCTACTAGTGGCGTGCATGCCATTTCCGGTGGGGCGCGGCCGGGTTGGTGATCCGTCTGGCCGTCTACCGCCCGGCGGCGAGGCGGGTGGCGAGGTGGGCGGCGGCGGTGGCGGGGTCGGTGCGGGGGAGGCGGGGGTGGAGGTCGGCGAGGAGGTGGTGGAGGCGCTCGCGGATCGGGCCGGGGGCGGTGGCCACCGAGCCGGTGAGGACCAGGGGTTCGGTGGGGGCGGCGGTGGCGCGGGCGAGGGCGGCCAGGTGGTCGGCGGCGGTGTCGGCGATGGCGCGGGCGGCCGGGTCGCCCTGCGCGGCGAGCCGGGAGACCAGCGGGGCGAGGGTGGCGAGCCGGCGGGGCAGGCCGGCGTAGGCCCAGCGGAGCAGGGCGTCGGGGGAGTCGGCGGCGCAGCGGGCGCGGACGGCGGTGCCGAGCGGGCCGGCCGGGTCGGCGTGGGCGTGGCGCAGGGCCTCGCGGCCGAGCCAGAAGCCGCCGCCCTCGTCGCCGAGCAGCCAGCCGAGCCCGCCGGTGCGCGCGAGCGTGCGGGCACCGGCGAGCCGGACGCAGATCGCGCCCGTGCCCGCGATCAGGACGGTGCCGTGGCCGTCGGTGACGCCGCCGGAGGCCAGGGCCGGGACGGTGTCGGGGACGAGTCGCACCGGGTGGCGCAGGCCGAGGGCGGCCCGGCAGCGCTCGGCGAACGCGTCCGGGTCCGGTAGGGAGCGGTACCCGGCGAGGCCGATCAGGCAGGCGGCGATGCGGCCCGGGGCGCGGGCGTCGAGGGCGGCCGTGACCGCCGCCGCCAGCCGGTCGAGCGCCGGCTCCGGGCCCTCTCCGGCGGGGTTGGCGCCGGGGCTCTCGCCGCGGCCCCGGACGGCGCCCGCGGCGTCCAGGAGGACGGCGCGGGTGCGGCTGCCGCCGGCGTCGACGCCGAGGTGGAGGGTGGTCATCGGGTGGCTCCGGTGCGGGCTCGGCGGGTGGCCGGGGTGGTGGTGAGCGGCATCAGGTCGGCGGCCGGCAGGGCGCCGCGGACCTGCGCGAGCGGCTGCCGCCGGCCCTCGGGGCTCCGGAGAGGGCGCCCGTGGGCCGATCGCTCCTCAGCGTAGAGGGATCGCGGCGGAAGGGTGGGCGGTCGTCGCCGTGACGGCCGCGTGCGCGGCCGTGACCAGTGCGGGGAGGTGCTGCTCCTCGGTGAGCCAGGCCAGGTGCCCGTCGGGCCGGACCAGGGCGGCGGTGACGCCGAGCCAGGCGGGCCGCGACGCGGCGAGCGGCGCGCTGTGCACCGTCACGCCCGGGCTGGTGGCGTGGGCGAGGGCGGCGAACTCGGCGCCGGCCCGGCCGGTGAGGTCGAGCAGGACGTGGCGGCCCGGGTGCAGCAGCGTGAACAGGCCGGTGCCGTCCGCGGGCCCGGCGGGCCTCAGGTCGGGCGCCCGGGAGCCGGTCAGCGGGTGCGCCCCGCCGGCGGGGTCGGCCGGGTAGGCGGTCGTGAGGCCGGCCGCGCGACCGGCCAGTTCGTCCGAGAACTCGTCGACGCCGGTGATGAGTTCGGCGAGCAGGCCGCGCAGGGCCAGCGTCGTCCGCGAGTGGTCGGTCATCAGCCCGGACTGGGCGTGGGTGGAGCGCAGCAGCTCCACGCCGACCGGGTGGCGCTCGGCGTGGTAGCTGTCGAGCAGGCCGTCGGGGGCGGCGCCGGTGATGGTGCGGGCGAGTTTCCAGCCGAGGTTGGCGGCGTCCTGCATGCCGACGTTGAGTCCGGGCCCGCCGGCCGGGAAGTGCGAGTGCGCGGCGTCGCCCGCCACCAGGACCCGCCCGTGCCGGTACCGGTCGGCCTGGCGGGAGGCGTTGCCGAAGGTCGAGATCCAGCCGGCCTCGCGCATCCCGAAGTCCGTCCCGGTGATCCCGCGGACCTTGGCGCGCAGCTGCTCGAAGGTCAGCGGGCCGGGCTTGGTGTGGACGGTCGCCGTGTCGTTGCCGACCACCCGGTGCACCCCGCCGGGCAGCGGGAAGACCATCACGGTGCCCTGCTCGTTGGAGACGGAGCGCCAGCGCGGTGGTGCGTCGAGCACGGCGTCCGCCATCCAGGCCCAGGCGGTGGCCGGGGTGCCGGGGAAGCCGATGCCCGCCGCCTCGCGCACGGTGCTGCGGGTGCCGTCGCAGCCGACCAGGTAGGCGGTGCGCAGCCGGTGGGGGCCGTCCGGGCCGTGGACGTGGACGGTGACCGCGTCGTCGCCTTGGTCCAGCCCGGTGACGCGGTGTCCGCGGAGCAGCCGGGCGCCGGTCGAGCGGAGGTGTTCGGCCAGCAGTGCCTCGGTGCGCACCTGGGGGAGTGCGAGCGTGAACGGGTACGGCGTGTCCAGCCGACTGAAGTCCAACCGGGGCGGCAGTGCGGCGAAGTGCCCGCCGGGGATTCGGACGCCCTCGGCGAGGAAGGGCTCCACCAGGCCGCGGCAGGCCAGCAGTTCCAGGGTGCGCGGGTGCACGGTGGTGGCCCGCGAGTGCGGGTCGGGTTCGGTGCGGCTCTCCAGCACGGTGACCTCGATGCCCTGCAGCCGGAGTTCGGCGGCGAGCCAGAGCCCGACCGGGCCCCCGCCGGCGATGACGACCTGTTCCATGACTCATCCCTCTCTTGGTCAGTGACCAATGACTTGGCTCCAGTAGACTAGGTCAGTGACCAAGAAGCAAGCCCCGGACGCCCCCCGGACCCGACTCGACTCCGACACGGTGGTCCGCGTCGCCCTCGACCTGCTGGACGACAAGGGCGCCGCCGCCGTCTCCGTGCGCGGCGTCGCCGAACGGCTCGGCGTCCGGATGAACACCGTGCTCTGGCACGCCAAGACCAAGGGCCGCCTGCTGGAACTCATGGCGGACGCGATCGTCGGTGAGATCCCGCTCGACGACCTGCCCGCGCCCTGGCGCGAACGGGCCCGCGAGCTCGCCCACCGCTACCGGCGGTGCCTGCTGGCCCACCGTGACGGCGCGGTCATCGTCGCCGGCACCTACGCCGCCGAGCCCGGCACCCTGCGCTTCACCGACGCCATGATCGCCGCGCTCCTCGACGGCGGACTGGACGAGCGCCACGCGTCCTGGGTGTTCTGGACCATCCAGTACCTGACCCTCGGCCTGGCCCAGGAGGAGCAGGCCCTGGCCGCCCAGGACGGCGTGCACACCCTCGGCCCGGCCCTCGCCGGCGGCGACTACCCGGCGCTCGCCCGGGTCGCCCCGCACCTGGAGGACGCCGCCTTCACCGAGCGCTTCGAGTTCGGCCTCTCCCGGATCCTCTCCCCGTCCGGCCCCACCGCCCCCTGAATTCCCAGCAGCCGCCCCTCGTTGCCCCGGCCGCTCCACACGCCCCCCCTCGGGACCGCCTTTACCGGTGCTCGGCGAGCGGCGGGTGGGACGGCCGATCGGCCCTGTGGCGGCAGGTATTCCACCGATCGGCGGCGATTTTCGGCCCTCCTCCCGCACCGGGCGATCCCGGCCGCGCCGCCCCGCCGGATCGGCCCCCGCCGTTCCCCGGCCCGGGAACCCGCTGGGCAGGCGCGAGATCACCGTTTGTGAGGCTTGCCTAACCTGCTCCCCGCCGTGACCGGAGGGCGCTGTCCGCTTCCCGGTGTTGGCCGGATCGGGCGGCACGCGGACTTCTTGACAGGCGGGAGCCCATACGCCGAAGCTCATCGCAGTTGGCGAATTTCTCACCGAACTCCCGCTCCGCTTCGGCCTCTTCACGAGGCGTTTTTCTCAGCAGTGGCTTCGTCATGAGGGAAAGTGAGATCCGCTTGACGTTCGTGACCGCGGAAACCCGCGCGGAACCGGCCCGCCCGGTGAAAGCGAGACACCGGGACAGCGGCGTTCCGGACCACGGGCGGATGTACGGGCGGGCCGATGTCGAATTCCACACCACAGTGCGGGAATTCGGGTTTCCCGACCGCGCCGCCCCGGCGCGCCCCGTCCCGGCGTGCCCCGCGCACGTGACCGCACCTCCTCCGGCGACGGCCTGATCCGGAGGGCCCCGCCCGGCGCGGACGACCGCACCGGGCCGCCCGCCCCTGCCCGTCCGCCCCTGCCCGTCCGGGACCGACCCGTCGCCGCCGTACCACCACCGCCGCACCACCGCCTCCGTACCACCGTGTCCGTACCACCGCACGGAAGGAACAGCCATGTCGCAGAACACCTGGGACAAGGAACCGCGCCCCGCCAGGCTGGAGGAACGCCTGGACGACGGCGTGGTCCGATGTCATCTCAGCCCCCGGAACTGCCGGATCCGCCCCGGCCAGCACGGATTCTGCATGGTCCGGGCCAACCGGGACGGCCGCCTGGTGACCCTGAACTACGGGCGCTCGGTCCACGCCACCGAGGAGACCATCGAGACCGAGGCGGTGTTCCACTACGCGCCCGGCGCCCGGATCCTCTCGATGGGGAACGTCGGCTGCATGCTCAACTGCGACTACTGCCACAACTGGAAGACGTCGCAGGCGCGCCACGTGGAGGACAAGGACGTCTACCACTACACGCCCGAGGAGGTCGTGGACATCGCCGTCCGGCACGGCGTGAAGGTGATCTCCTGGACCTACAACGACCCGGTGGTGTGGCACGAGTTCGTGGTGGAGACGGCCGCCCTCGCCAAGGCGGCGGGAATCGTCAACCTCTACAAGTCCGCGTTCTTCATCAGCGGCGAGGCGATCGAGGAACTGATCCCGGTGATCGACATCTTCTCGGTGTCGATCAAGTCCCTGGACCCGAAGTACTACCGGAAGATCACCAAGGGCTGGCTGGAACCGGTCCTGGAGGGCACCGAGCAGGTGTTCCGGGCCGGGAAGCACGTCGAGGTCTCCACGCTGATGGTCACCGACCTCAGCGACGACGAGGCGACCGCCCGGGACATGGCGAGGTTCGTCGGCGAGCGGCTCAGCCCGGACGTGCCCACGCACTTCGTGCGCTTCCACCCGGACTACAAGATGACCAACACCATCCGCACCCCCGTCGACCGGCTGGAACGGGCCCGCAAGGTCGCCATGGACATGGGGCTCAACCACGTCTACCTGGGGAACGTGTACGACACGGAGTCGACCAACACCTGGTGCCACCGGTGCGGGCAGCTCCAGATCACCCGCTACGGCCTGAACGCCGACCTGGTCGGCCTGGACGCGGCCGGCGCCTGCATCGGCTGCGGCGCCCGCTCGCCGATCGTCCTGTTGCCCGACGCCCGCCCGCGCGCCCGGGTGCCGGAACTCCCCGCCGCCGAGGGCCTGGACCTGGCCCGCTTCGACTGGCACGGCGACGTCCGCGCCCTGCACGTCCAGGTGCGCAACACCTCCGCCGCGCCGGTTCGGGCCTACCACCGCCGCTACGGCGACCCGGCCGCGGAGCAGGGCTGGCAGGTCATCGACCTGGCCCCGCAGGAGAGCTTCCGGTACATCGCGGCCAAGAGCACGGCGGGCGAGGTCGGCGTCCAGGTGGCCGTACCGCCGCAGTGCACCTCCAGCCTCCACCAGGTCTTCGACCGCGCGCACTTCCCGACCGTGGAGGCCTCCGCCGGAACGCTGAACGAGGACGTCTCGCCGCTGCCGCTCTTCCAGCCCCGCGCCAGGTCATGACCGGGCCCGCGAGCGCGACGGAGCAGGCGGGTCCGATGCGGCACGGGACCGACTACCGCGTCCTGCCGTTCAGCGACGACCTGTCGGCCGTCCTCATCACCGGGAGCCACCGGCTGCTGCTCGCCCCGGCGGACACCGCCGAGCGGCTGGCCTCCGGCGTCGACCACCTGCGGCTGGACGAGCGGCGGGCGTGGGAGCGGTTGCAGGCCGGCGCCGCCACCGGCCGGGAGGCCAACCGCATCCGGCTCCGGGAGAGCGCGCTGTCCGACGGCGCCGACTTCGCGGTCAACGTCAACCTGACGAACGTGTGCAACCTCGCCTGCACGTACTGCTTCGCCGAGGGCGGGGACTACGGCCGGATCACCGAGGCGATGGGCGAGCACTCGATCGCCTGGATCTTCGACTTCATCCACCGTTACGCCGCGCCCGGGCAGCGGGTCCGCTTCGAGTTCTTCGGCGGGGAGCCGCTGGCGAACTTCACGGTGATCCGCAAGATCTGCGAACGCGCCCGCGACCTCGCCGGGCGCTCGGGCACCGAGTTCGTCCACCGGATCTCGACCAACCTCACCCTGATGCCCCAGGGCGTCGAGGAACTGTTCCGCGACCACCGGTTCATCGTCTCGGTCTCGATCGACGGCGGCCGCGAGGTCCAGGACGCCAACCGCCCGTCCAAGAACGGGAAGGGCTCCTACGACCGGATCATCCGCAACCTGTTCCGGCTGCGCGAGGCGTGCGGCGACGACGTCACCCTGGTGGCCCGGATGACCATCGCGACGGCGCAGCCCAGCCTCACCGAGAGCGTGCTCGACCTGTGGGGGCTCGACCTCTTCGACTACTTCCAGATCTATCCGGGCGTCTACCCGGTGGAGCAGGGCACGACGGTGCCGATCGCCCTCACGCTGGGGGACCGGAAGCTGTCCGAGCCGAAGGGCATCCAGTACATCAACCACTTCCTCCAGCCCGGCATCGTGGAGCAGTTCAAGGACTTCCTGGTCCACTACCCGCGGCTGTTCGCCCCCGACAACCGGTTCAAGGGCGTCCTGGAGTACGAGCGGGCCGTGCAGATGGTCACCGAGGGCGCGGCGGCGCTGGCGTTCTGCTCGGGCGGCCGGACGTACTACACGCACTCCCCGGACGGCAGCGTCAGCCCCTGCCACCGCCTGGTCGGCGACCAGGGCTTCGACGTGGGCACCGGGGCCGAGGGCCTCACCCGGGACCACCCCGAGTGGCGGCGCACCGTCGACGAGCACCGGGTGTGCGGGTCCTGCTGGGCCCGCTACCTGTGCGGCGGGGGCTGCCGGCAGGAGAACCACGTGGCCTCGGGCGACGTGAACGTCCTCAACACCGAGTCCTGCCAGTACCAGTTGATGCTCGCGGAGGAGGTCGTCAAGATGCTGGCCCGCTCCGCCGCCGACTACCGCGAGCGGTCGCGGGCGCGCTACGACGACCTCTTCGTCTCGTGCGGGCGCCCGGTGGTCCCCAACGACCGGCCGGACCTCGACGCGTCCGCCGACGTCCGTCCGTTCCAGGTCCTCTGCTGACGGCCTCCGCCCCCGGACCCGTCCACCACCACGCCAGGCCGGCCCCGACGAAGGAGCGACAGCAGATGGCCGAGAAGATCATCCGACGGAACATCCACACGTACCCGTTCAAATACCGGCACCACGAGTACGACGAGTACTTCCGCCCCGAGAACGCGGTGCTCTACCTGCACGTCCCGTTCTGCATCACCAAGTGCGGATTCTGCGACTACACCGTCTACATCAACCGGAACGAGCAGCACTTCGCCCAGTACGTCGACGTGCTCGAACGCGAGATCCGCGCCTTCGCCGCCAATCGGGCCTTCCCCGCGTTCCGGGTCGACGCGGTGTATTTCGGCGGCGGTACGCCGGGCATCCTCACCGGCGACCAGACGGCCCGGCTGCTGGACGCCTGCCGGGAATCGTTCGAATTCAACGAGGGCGCGGAGATCGGCCTGGAATTCGACCCCTCGACGGTCGACGAGGCCAAGATCGCGCGCATGCGGGAGGCCGGATTCACCCGGCTCAGCGTCGGCGTCCAGGCCTTCGACGACCGGCTGCTGGAGATCTGCAACCGCTCGCACGACCTCGCCACCGCCGAACGCGCCTTCCGCACCGTCGTCGACGGCGGTTTCACGCACACCAACATCGACCTGATCTTCCCGCTGCCCGGCCAGTCCGTGGACGACTGGAAGCGCAGCGTCGACCGGGCCATCGAACTCGAACCGGCCTGCATCACGGCCTATGGCCTGGAGATCTGGCCCAAGACGGCGTTCCACTCGCTCATCACGTCCGGGAAGATGGCGCTCCCCTCGGCGCAGGACGAGCGCCGGATGTACGAGTACGCCATCGACGCGCTGGAGGCGGCGGGCTTCGCCCGACGCAGCTCGACCGGGTACTACCACCCCGACCGCTGCGCCGACTACTCGCGCTTCCTGGAGTACTACTGGCGGACCTGGCCGATGATCGGATTCGGCGTCTCGTCGAAGAGCGTGATCCACGACCGGCTGTTCGTCAACGTCAAGCCGCTCAAGAAGTACTACGAGATGGTTGGAAGTGGTCAAATCCCGCTGGATTTCGCCACGTACCTCACCAAGGAACAGGAAATGCGCCGCGTCATGATCCGCGGCCTCAAGATGTGCGAGGTCAACCGGCCGGACTTCCACGACCGGTTCGGCGTCACCATGGAGGCCGTCTTCGGGGCGGAGATCGAGCAGCTCGTCGACAAGGGATGGCTGGAGGAACGGGGCACGGACGTGTATGCGCTGACCAGGCTCGGTCAGTTGTTGTCGACCAATGTGTACGAGCTGTTCTACGCGCCGGAAGATCTCAGTCCCGCCGAAGGGGATGAGGTACGGTTCGGCATATCGGAGCTCGTCGAGTGACCTGATCGGCGGGTGTTGTGACGAGGGGCAGAGCGAATTGTCGCGCACGTGCTCGCACCAGGCCTTCCGCCGGGCCTTGAGCCGGGACTTCCACCGGGGCTTTCGTGGGGACTCCCGTGGGGACTTCCGCCCGGACTTCCACCGGACCGGAATGATCGCGGTGACCTGCGGGGGACCGCGGTGAACATCCTCCCCGCGTGGTTCGCCGGGCTCAGCCTCGGCTTCCTGGTCGCCCTGCCCCTCGGCCCCATCGGCCTGCTGTGCGTGCGCAGCGTCCTGCGCGACGGCTTCCCGACCGGCTGGGCGATCGGCCTGGGCGCGGCCCTGGTGGACATCGCCTACGCCGGCCTGGGCCTCGCCGGGGTCGGCAGGCTGCTGGACGTCCCCGCGCTGCGCACGGCCCTGGGGCTGGCCGGGGCCGCCGTGCTGGTGTACATCGGCGCGCGCTCGCTGCGCTCCGCCTTCCGGGTCCAGGCGGCCACCGAGGACGAGCGGAACCCCGAACTGGTCCGCCCGCTGGCGGCGTTCCGCACGGCGCTGGCGGCCACCGCCTCCAACCCGGCGACGATCGGCTACTGGGCCGCCGCCTTCGCCGCGGCCACGGCGGCGAACGTCACCGGGACGCTGCCCGCCTCGGTGTCCATGCTGGTCGGCGTCGGCTGCGGCACGCTCCTGTGGTTCACCCTGCTGAGCACGGGCGTGGTGGTGTTCCGCCGGCGCTTCAGCGCCCGGCTGCTGAAGGGCGTCGACCTGGTCGCCGGGATCGGGGTCATCCTCTTCGGCGGCTTCCTGGCCTACCAGTCGCTCGCCTGAACCGGCCGCGGTGACGGCGTCGGGCGGCGGCTGACCGAGGCCCTTCGCCGAACTCCCAGCCGTTTGGCGGGAGTTCGGCGGCGGGCCCCGGCTTCCGAACAGCCCGGTGTCCGCGCCGCCGCCCGCCTCCGCGCCTCGGGGACGGCAGCGGGCCGGACGCCCGTCCCCCTGGAGGAACCGATGGCGTCCCACCGTCCCCCTGGCGTCGATCCGAACGGAAAACCTTGGCGGCTGGGGGAGTTACTTCCCAGGGCGCTGGTGTACCTGGCCGGCTGCGTGGTCTTCTCGACGGGCGCCCACTTCTTCATCCAGTCCGATCTGGGCACCGACCCGCTCGACGTCTTCTCGCTGGGCGTGCTCAAGCACCTGCCGCTCACCATCGGCCTGTGCCAGGCGGCCGTCGCGGTGGTGTGCATCGGCGCGTGGGCGGCGTGGAACCGCAAGCGCCCGGTGGTCTCGCCCTTCGTGACCTTCTTCCTGTGCGGCAGCCTGATCGACCTCTTCCAATGGCTGCGGCCTGCCGCCTGGTTGGGGCTGAGCAGCTACCCGCTGATGCTGCTCGGCGCGCTGCTGTGCGCCTACGCCTCGGCGCTGATCATCATGAGCGGCTTCGGCATCCGGGCCATCGACTTGCTGGCGATCACCATCCGGCACCGCTGGACCTGGCCGTTCTGGTGCGCGAAGGGGCTGATCGAAGGGGTGCTGCTGCTCTGCGGCTGGCTGCTGGGAGGCCCGGTGGGCATCGGCACGGTGGCCTTCCTGGTCTTCGTGGACCTGCTCATCGAGCCCTTCGTCCGGTTCAACCGGCGCTTCCTCGACATTCCGGACCACGGCTTCGCGGTCGCCCTGGCCGTGCCCTGACCGGCGCCGGTCCGTCCGCTCCGGCGGCGGTCCGGCCCGCTCCGGCGTCGGCCGGTGGCGGACCGGCTGCCGGAGTACCGTGGAAGGGGTCGAGGCACCGCCGCCGTCGGCGGTTGCCGCAGGTGTCCTCGACCCGTGGCGAGCCCGGCGGCCCGGGCCTTTCGGAGGCGGTGGTGGCCGGTGACCGTCCACGGTGCAGGTGCGGCGGACGTGGTGCGACGTGGTGCGACGCGGGGACCGGAGGCGCCGGTGGCGCGAGAGAGCATGCCCGCGGTCGACGACTCCCGGCAGAGCCCGGTCGGAGCCGTCGGCAAGGTGACGGTGCCCATTCCGGCGGGCGGCCCGGGCGAGGTCCTGGTCGCCCTCCGGGGTGGTTCGGAGGTGTTCGCGGCCTGGTGCTCGGAGCCGGTCGGCCGGGACGTCCGGGTGGTCGTGGTGGACGCGATCTCGGCCCGCTCGGTGATCGTCGAGCTGCTGCCGCCCTAACCGCGGTTTCGGATCCCAGCTGGTCAGGTGGTCGGTCATGTTCTTCTGGCACGTTCCCGCACCCAACGAGGCGATGCTCATCTCCGGGTCCAAGCACCAGGCGCAGGACACCCAGTTCCGCATCGTCACCGGGCACGGCAGCCTCGTCCTGCCGGTCAAGCAGAAGGTCCGCATGCTCTCCCTGGCCCTGCGGGAGGCGGAGATCGCCGAGGACTGCGTGACCCAGCAGGGGATCCGGCTCACCGTGCGCGCGGTCTGCGTGTTCAAGGTCGGCGACGACGCCGTGTCGATCGCCAACGCGGCCCGCCGCTTCCTCTCGGAACAGGACCAGATGGAGGAGCTCGTCGGCCGGATCTTCGCCGGCCACCTGCGCTCGATCATCGGCGGGCTGACTGTCGAGCAGATCATCCGGGAGCGCAGCCGGGTCGCCCAGGAGGTGATGGCGGGCAGCCACGGCGAGATGGAGAAGCTCGGCATCGTGGTCGACGCGCTGCAGATCCAGGAGATCGAGGACTCGACCGGGTACATCGACAACCTGGCCGCGCCGCACGCGGCGGCGGTCGCCAGCCAGGCCCGGATCGCCCAGGCCAAGGCGGACCAGGAGGCCACCGAGCGGGAGCAGCAGGCGGCCGCGCTGAAGGCCGAGTACGAGCGGAACACCGCGATCAAACGGGCCGGGTTCCTCGCCGAGACCGAGCAGTCCAGGGCCCGGGCCGCCCAGGCCGGGCCGCTCGCCGAGGCCCGGGCCTCCCAGGACGTCATCGAGGAGCAGACCTCGCTCGCCCAACGCCGGGCCGCGCTGGCCGCCCAGCAACTGGAGGCCGAGGTGCGGCGCCCGGCGGACGCCGAGGCCTACCGGCAGCGGACGCTGGCCGAGGCCGCCCGTGACCGGGTGAAGTTCGAGGCGGACGGCAGCGCCTACAGCGAGCGGGCGCTCGCCCAGGCGCAGGCGGACGCCAACACCGCCCGGGCCGACTCCCTGCGCGGCGGCAACCAGGAGCTCATCGCGGCCAACCGGATCGTGGAGAACCTGCCGGCCCTCGCCGACGCGGCGGCCCGTGGCATGTCGGGAGCGGAGCTCACCGTCCTCAACGGCAGCGACGGGGTCAACCAGATGGCGGCGGGCATCGTCAGCCAGGGCCTCGCCATCCTGCACTCGCTCCAGCACTCGACCGGCCCGTTCGGCGACGGCAAGTCCAAGCCCCGCTTCCCGGAACGGACCTGAGGCGCGCCGGGGCCTGCGGGCCGGGGCGTCAACGGGCGGCGACGAGGCCGTCCACCAGGGCCCGCAGGCCGTCCAGGTAGGTGTCGTCGGTGGTCAGCGCGGCCCAGCGGTCCGCGACCTGTGCGAGGCGGGGGAGTTCGTCCGGGTCGAGGCCGCCGAACACCTGCTCCCGGTAGGTGGCGCGCTCGTCGTCCGCGCGCCGCCGGGCCGCCGCCGCCCGGACCACCAGCTCGCCGGCGGTGTAGTACCAGATCGTGCGGTACCCCTGTACGGCGCGTTCCGGTGTGAGGCCGCACGCGGTGAGGCCGTCGACGATCTGCTCGACGAACCACAGCGCGGACGCGGACATCAGGTCGTCGGCGGTCAGCACCTCGACGATCCAGGGGCAGCCGGCCAGCGCCTCGTGGATCGCGGCGGCGGACCCGACGACGCGGTCGCGCGGGTCGGCGGGCAGCTCGGGCCGGCGCAGTGTCCGCGCCGCGTAGTCGTCCAGCAGCAGGACGAGCAGTTCCTCCTTGTCGCGCACGTGGTGGTAGAGCGCCATCGGCGTACTGCCGACCTCGGAGGCGAGGCGGCGCATGGTCAGCCGGTCCACGCCCTCCTCGGCCACGATCCGGCGGGCCGCCTCGACGACCTGCTCACGGGAGATGCGGGGCGGTCGGCCCGAGGTCCTGCGCGGTGCGGTCGGCATGGGTCCATCATTCCCCAGGGGTCGACAGCGGTGGCCGCGCGGGGTTAGTTTTCTTACGCGTATAGAAATTGCTGACCGGAAGGAACGCCACCATGACGCCCACCGTCGTCGACCTGTTCGCCTCGGCCCTGCACTTCCACCCCGACGGCGAAGTCCGAGCCGCCGGGCGGCAGATGGCCGGCGGCGCGCCGGGCACCTGGCACCTCGGCGCCTTCCACGTGGAGACCGACGCCGACGTCCACGCCGATCACTGGGAGATGCACCCGGAGGCCGACGAGGCGGTGTGCTGCCTCGCCGGCGGCGCGCGGCTCCACCTCCGCCCCGCCGACGGGGACGGGGGCGGCGCGGGGGGAGGCGCCGACGAGATGGTGCCGCTGCCCGCCGGCAGCGCCGTGGTCGTCCCCCGGGGCCGCTGGCACCGCCTCGAACTCGACGGCCCCAGCGACCTGATGTCGCTCACCCTGCGCCACGGCACCCGGCTCGAAAAGCGCACCGACACCCCCTGACCGCGGGCGCGGCCCGGTGGCACCGCCGCCGGGCCGGTCAGGACTCCCCGCTCCACGACCGCCAGAGCGCCGCGTACCGCCCGCCGGCGGCGACCAGCTCGTCGTGGGTGCCCAGCTCGACGATGCGGCCCGCCTCCATGACGGCGACCCGGTCCGCGTCGTGCGCGGTCTGGAGCCGGTGGGCGATGGAGATGACCGTGCGGTCGGAGCGCACGGCCGCCATCGCCCGCTCCGCCTGCCGGGCCGTGGTCGGGTCGAGCAGGGAGGTCGCCTCGTCCAGGATCAGGGTGTGCGGATCGGCCAGCTGGACCCGGGCTAGGGTGAGCTGCTGGGCCTGCGCGGCGCCGAGTTCGGTCCCGCCGGTGCCCAGGAGCGAGTCCAGCCCGTCCGGGAGGTCGCGCACCCAGTCCGCCTCCACCAGGGCGAGCGCGGCCAGGACCGCCGCGTCCTCGGCGTCCGGGGCGGCCAGCGTCATGTTCTCCCGGAGCGTCCCCATGAAGACGTGGTGCTGCTGGGTGATGAGGACGACGCGGTTGCCCAGCTCGCCCGCCGCGGCGAGGTCCGCGACCGGCACGCCGCCGACCAGGATCCGCCCCGCGTCCGGGGCGTCGACGCCGGCGAGCAGCTTGCCGAGGGTCGACTTGCCGGCGCCGGACGGGCCGACCACGGCCAGCCGCTCGCCCGGCCGGACCACCAGGTCGACGTCCGTCAGCACGTCGTGCGAGCCGGTGTAGGAGTACCGCACGCCGATGGCCTCGATCCGGTCGTCGGCGGGGCGCGGGCCGGTGGCCGGCGGCTCCTGCGACACCAGGCCGACGCCCTTGATGCGGGCGAACGACGCACCGCTGCTCTGCAGTTGCTCGACCCAGTTGAGCGCCCGGTCCAGCGGGTCGACGAGCTGCCACATGTAGAGGCCGCCCGCCACCACCGCGCCCAGCGTCACCGAGCCGTGGAGGTAGCCGAGGCCGCCCACCAGCAGGATGAGGGCCGTCGGCAGCGCGTGCGCGAACTCGGTGACCGGGAACAGCACGGTCCGCAGGAACAGGGTGCGCACCCGGGCCCGGTAGGCGGTGTCGACGGCCCGGTCGACCACGCCGTCCTGGCGCGCCCCGACCCCGTACGCCTCGATGGTCCGGGCGCCGTGGGCGGTGGAGTCGAGGACCTCGGTGACCCCGCCCGCCGCGGCCCCCTCGGCGAGGTAGGCCTCCCGGGCCCGGGACAGGTACCAGCGGCTCACCGCCCAGACGATCGGCAGGCCCACCAGGGCGCAGAGCCCGATCAGCGGGTCGAGCAGGAACGTCGCGGTGAGGATGACCAGCACCTGGACGACGGCGATGAAGACGTCCGGGGCCGCGTTGCGCAGGGTGGCGGCCACGGTGCCCACGTCCAGCGAGGAGCGGGTCACCAGGTCGCCGGCGCCGACCCGTTCCGCGTACCGCCCGGGCAGCGCGAGCGTCCGCTCGACGACCTCCTCGCGGAGCCGGGCCAGGGCGCGTTCGCCGAACCGGTGGGAGAGGTGGCGGGCGTAGCGGGTGAGCACCAGCTGGGCGAGGGCGAACCCCAGGACCGCCGCGGCGAAGCCGTCCACCTGGCCGACCGTCAGCTCGCCGTTCTCGACCCGGGTGACGATGCGGCCCAGCAGCCACGGCCCGGCGACGCCCGCGAGGGCGGCGAGGCAGGTGAGGGCGACGATCGCGCCCATCGCCCGGCCGTCGTCCGCCAGCAGGCGCCAACTGGCCCGGCGCACCGTCGTGGTGTCGGCGACCGGGAGGCGGTGGGGGGCGTGGCGGTCGTCGGGGCCGTCGGGGCCGTCGGGGTCGCTCATCGGGCCAGTCCTTCCTCGGTGTCCGCGGCGACGCTCCGCGGGTGGTCGTCGGTCGTGACGCTCGCGGGGCGGTCGGCGCCTGCCGGGATGGTCCGCGGGCGGTCGTCGGTCGCGGCGCCCGCCGGGCGGGCGCCGGTGCTGCCGCGGAACACCAGCGCCGCGTAGCCGGGGTCGCGGGCCAGCAGCTCGCCGTGGGTGCCGGTGGCCCGGACCTTGCCGTCCACCAGGTGGACCACCTCGTCGGCGCGGCCGAGTACCAGGGGGGAGGTGCTGACGACCAGGGTGGTCCGGCCGCCGCGTACGGCGCCGATCCGGGCCGCCACAGCCGCCTCGGTGAGCGCGTCCAGCGCCGAGGTGGGCTCGACCAGCAGCAGTATCTCGGGATCGGCCAGCAGCGCGCGGGCCAGCCGCAGCCGTTGGCGCTGCCCGCCCGAGACGTTGCCGGCGCGGTCGTCGAGCGGCGCGTCCAGGCCGCCCGGCAGGGCGTCGACGATGTCCTCGGCCGCGGCGGCGTGCAGGGCGCGCCGCAGTTCCTCCTCGATGCGGTCGCCGCGGATCGACACCGCGGAACGGAGCGTGCCGCCGAACAGGTACGCGTCGTCGTCCGACACCAGGACGTGGCGCCGCAGCTCGGCGGGTACCCAGTCGGACAGCCTGGTGTCGCCCCAGGTGGCGTCCGAGTCGGTGTAGCCGGCCAGTCGCTCGACGACGGCCCGGGCCTCCTCGGGCCGGGCGGCGGCCAGCGCGGTGAGCCGCCCGGGCCGCAGCAGCAGGCCGGAGTCGGGGTCGCTCAGCACCGCCGGCGCTTCCGGCGGGTCCGTCAGTGTCCGGCTGCGCGTCGAATCCGGCCGCAGCGCCAGGATGTCGGTGACCCGGCGGGCGGAGACCAGCCCGCGCGGCAGGTCGTCCGCGCCCTCGATGAAGGCGGAGACGGGCACCAGCAGGGCCGCCACGTAGCCGTAGACGGAGACGAGTTCACCGACCGTGATCGAACCGGCGGCCGCCATCCGGGCGCTGAGCCAGGTCACCACGGCCAGGAAGACCACCGGCAGGCAGGCGCCGAGCGCCTGCACCCAACTGGTGAACGAGGCCACCCGGTAGCCGAGCGGCACGAGGGCCTGCGAGCGCTCCCGGTAGCGCCGGGCGAACATCGGCTTGCCGCCGATGCCGTTCAGCACGCCCAGCCCGGCGACCAGGTCGCCGGCCAGGGCCGTCAGCGCCCCCTGCTGCTCGCGGTAGCTTCCCTCGGCGCCGTGCAGCTTCCCCAGCAACGGGCCGACGGTGAGGGCCAGCAGCGGCACCCCGAGGAGGATCACCGCCGCGAGCAGGACGGAGATCCGGACCAGCAGGACGGCGGTGGCGAGGTAGGCGATGACCGCGCCGACGCCGGGCCCGGTGATGGTCAGTGTCTGCGCGATCCGGCCGATGTCGCCGGCCTGGAGGTGGGTCAGCTCGCCGGCCGACACCTGGCGCGGCAGCGTCGTCCCCAGCCGGTTGACGTGCCGGGCGATGACCTGGACGGTGCGGTACGCGGCGTCCACCCGGATGAAGGTCATGGTGCGGTGCCGCAGGATCCCGAGGACGGCGATGAGCGCGCCGACCGCGAGGACGGCCGACACCCAGAAGACCAGCGCGCCGCTGTCGCGGGCCCGGAGGCCCTCGTCGATCGTCCTGGACATCAGGTAGGGCGGCAGCATCAGGGCGCACATCCACAGGCTGCCCCAGGTCGCGCCGAGCAGTACGCGGCCGCGCTGCCTGCGCACCAGCCACCAGAGGAAGCGCAGCGGACTCCGGTGGTCCGGCACCCCGGGATCGCGGTAGGGGACCCGGCGCGCACCCGCGGGCAGGTCCGGTCCGGCGCCGGTCATCCCGCCTGCCCTCGGACGGGCCCCCGAGCCGCGAACTGGTCCAGGATTCGCTGATGTCTCATTCCCGGAGTCTGGCAGACCGCCCCACCACGGAACTGACGCACCCACAGGTCGGGGGGCGGCGGGCCTGCCGCCCCCCCCCGAAGCGCTCAGCCGGCGCCGGGGGCCGCCAGGTTGCGGGGCGGCAGGGCTCAGGCGATGCCGCGCGGGTTGAGGACGGTGAAGCGCCAGCCGCCGTCGGCGTCGCGGCGGGCGATGTTGGCGGTGGTGCCGGTGGGGGCGATCCGCTCGCCGTCGGGGCCGTCGATCTCCAGGGTCCAGTCGGTGACCAGGAGGGCCGTGTCCGCGCCGATGACCTTGTGCCGCGGGACGTTCGTCAGCCTGCCGCGGGCGGCGACGGTTCCGCCGATCTCCGCACGCAGTGCTTCGACGCCGGTGAGGAGCTCGCCGGCCACCGTGCGCATGGCGGCACCTTCGGCGAACAGGGCCAGCACGTCGTCGACGTCTCCGGCGTTCAGCGCGTCCTGGAACACGGTCGGCAGCTGCGTGGGGTCGGTGATGACAGGGAGCATGGTGAGAGGTCCTCAGGTCGGGAACGGGTGGTGGTGACGGCCCTTCGGCGCGGCGCCCGGTGCGGTGCTCGCTGTGCTGCCGGGCGTGGCGCCCGGTGCGGCGCCCGCTGCGGTGTTCGCTGCGGTGCCCGCCGTTCGCCCGTGACTCCACGATGCCGCCGCAGCCACCCCTCGGGCGAGGTAGAGTCGGGACTCGACATGGTCGAAAGTGGACAGCGCGACGTCGTCGACATCGCCTACGACAACCCCGACCGCTTGCGGACCGGCATTGAGGTGCTGACCTTCGACGCGCTGAAACCGCGCCTGAAGAGCGCGGTCGCCCGCCGGCCGAGCCGCCTGGACTTCCACCAGCTCATCCTGGTGCGCGGCGGCGAGGGCACCGCCATGGTCGATTTCGTCACCTACCCGTGCACCCGCGGCACACTGCTGCACCTGCGGCCCGGCCAGGTGCAGCGCCTGCCCTCGGACGCGAACGGCCACCCCGCGGACCTTGACGCCGTCCTGCTGCTGTTCACCGCCGACTTCCCGCCGCCGCTGCCCGCGACGCAGCAGATGCTCGACGGGTTCGGCCCCGTCGCACGGCTCCTGCCGCCGGCCGAGCTCGACGCCTTCGACCGCGCCGTGACGGAGCTGGACACGGAGTACCGGAGGCTGCGGGACGGGCAGGCCCCCGGCCCGACAGCGCCCGTCGATGCCGATGCCGAAGCCGATGCTGATGTCGATGCCGAGCTGACCGGAGTGCTGCTGCGCCAGCTCCTCGGCGCGCTGCTCATCCGCATGGCGCGCCTCCCGGACCCGGCCGGACGCCCCGCCCTCTCCCCACCCGGTGCCGGGGTCTACCCCGCGTTCCGCCGCGAACTGGAACGCTCCTTCGCCGCCACCCGCTCCGTCGAGGACTACGCCGCGCGGCTCGGCTACTCCCCGCGCACCCTGACCCGCGCCTGCCTGGCCGCCACCGGCCGCAGCGCCAAGCAACTCGCCGACGCCCGCGTCGCCCTACAGGCACAGCGGCTGCTCGCCCATACCGACCTGCCCGTGGCCGCGATCGGTCGCGCGCTCGGTTTCACCGAGGCCACCAACTTCGGCAAGTTCTTCGCCCGCGAGACCGGCCGCACCCCGGGCGACTTCCGCCGGGCCCAGCGATGATTCCACCCCGCCCAGCGGTGACGGGGCCTGCGATCCTCATGACCGATACACGGATGAGACGCGCTCCACACGGGAACCTGACGTGACCGATGGACGGATGAAACGCCTCCTCGACAGGAACCTGACATCCCGCTCCTACCGTGCGACGCATGCCACCTACCTATGGCCAGACCAGCAGTCAGCACAACCGGAACCACGACCGGGCCCGCGGCCGAGCGCGCGGCCGAGTCCTCCTGACCGCCCTCGTGGTGGCCGCCGGCCTCGCGCTGGCGGCGCCCGCAGGGGCCGCGCCGCAGGACGGGGCCGCCACCAGCCAGGTGGCCGTCCACCCGGAGGCGGTCACGCCCGCGCAGCAGCAGGCCGTCCTGGACTACTGGACCCCGGAGCGGATGGCCGCCCTGACCCAGCCGTCCTCCGGCAACCCGCCCAAGAGCGGCCCCGACGGGGCTCCGTGGACCGGCTCCGCCACCCTGAGCAAGACGGTGGGCCGGCTCTTCTTCACCGACCACGGCGAGGACGGGAGCTGCACCGCGACCGTCGTCGACAGCGCCAACCGCAGCACCGTCGTCACGGCGGCGCACTGCGTCAACAACACCGACCTGCTCGGTGAGAACAACGAGTGGCTGACGAACTCGATGTTCGTCCCCGGCTACCACGACGGCACCGCCCCGTACGGCACGTTCGTCGCCCGCACCGGGGTCGTCCACGCCACCTGGCTCCTCAACGACCAGCAGGACGGCAAGTACTCCGCCTACGACCAGGCGTTCCTGGTCCTGAACGGCAACGCCGAGGGCAAGCGGGTCCAGGACGCCGTCGGCGCCGCGCAGCGCATCGGCTTCGACCGGCCGGGCAGCGCGAAGGTCCACCAGTTCGGCTACCCGCGTGCGGCGTCGGGCGATCCCGCGCGCCAGGGCCTGCCCGAATACACCGGGGCCCGGCTCGCCTACTGCGCGGGGCAGACCCGCGAGCACCCCGGCTTCCCTGGCCACCCGGTGCCCCCGGGTGAGTGGGGCGCCCCCTGCGTGATGGGCGGCGGTTCCAGCGGCGGCCCCCGGATCGCCGACTTCGACCCGTCCTCGGGGATCGGCACCGTGGTGGGCGACAACACCCAGGGCCCGTCCTTCGACTCCTCGGGCCGGGTCTGCGACTTCGGCGACACCTCCTGCACCCGGCACCTGGTCGGCCCGCAGTTCACCTCCGCGATCACGAAGCCGCTGTACAAGGCGGCCGAAAGCGCCCGGATCGCCGGCTGACACCGCCTGGTGGGGGGGGGGGGGGGGGGGGGGGGGAGGGGGGGGGGGGGAGCGGGGGGGGGGGGGGGGGGGACACAGTCGGCCGGCCCCCCGA
>NZ_JBWKEQ010000086.1:19929-24180 GCF_056435365.1 Kitasatospora sp. NPDC043949
CACCCCCTCACCCTCCCTCCCCCCCCCCCCCCACATTCGCCCCTTTCTCCCCCCCCCCCCCCCCCACAACCCCCCCCCCCCCCCCCCCCCCCCCCCCCCCCCTTTGGCCCCCCCCCCCCCCCCCCCCCACCACCAGCCAGTGGGACGGAAGGTCGATCCGGCTGCCGTCGGGCGCGACCTCGGTGAGGAACAAGGGAAGTTCGCCGGAGGCGAGGACGGTGAGCCCGGCGGTGCGGAACAGCTCGCCGAAGGCCGAGTCGACGACCTCGGCGGGGGCGAGGCCGTGCTCGAAGACGGGGCGCAGCTTCGGGGGAGGGCCCTGCGGGCTCTGGGCGAGGCCGGCCAGGACGGCCTTCGCCGACGAGGACAGCTCGACGACGAACGCCCGGCCGCGACCCCCGACCAGGGTGGCGATGGCGTCGGCGACCGGCTGGCGGTCGGCCGGCTCGGACTGGTGGATCAGGCCGCGCACATACACGTTGGCATCGCCGAGCCGGGCGTGCAGCTCCCGGACGCCCGGCCCGTCGGTGGCATCGAGCTGGGCGAACTCGGCCCGCCCGTCCGGATGCTGGGTGCGGGCGAGCCCCACGGCGGCGGTGGACAGGTCGACCCCGAGGACGCGGCCGAAGCGCTCGGCGAGGAAGCGGGTCTGGGTGCCGTTGCCGCAGCCGACGTCGACGACGGGCAGCGCCGGGTCGGCGAGGTAGGGGTCGAACAGCGCGAGGTGCACGCTCGCGGTGAGCGCCGGCTCCGCGTCCCAGATCACCGCGCCGGCCTCCGCCGGTGCGTCGCGCCAGAAGCCCTCCCAGGCGTTCAGGTACCGACTCGACACGGGCATGGCGGAGAACCTCCCAGCTGGTGGAGCACGGTGTCGGGATCGGCCCCGGACGGTGGGCGGCGCGTGGGAAGTCCCACGGAGGCCTTCGACCCCCGGCTCTCCCTGACCCCCGAGCTGCGCGCAGCTCCGCCCGACCGGACGGCCGATGACGGTCAGTCACGCTAACGACCCCGGCGGGCGAGGCCGGCCGCGAGTCACCCGAATGCGGTAGTTCCGAGGGAAGTTCGCCCGAACGGCCGCCCCGCCGTGCGAGCGCGTCGCGGTGACCCCGCAGGGGCGGTGACCCCGCAGGGTCGGTGCGAGGCTCAGCCGGTCACGCTCGCGGGGGTGGCGGCGAGGTCGCGGACCGTGTCGGCGATGGCGTGGAAGTCCTTGCGCAGGATCTTGGAGTGGTTGCTCGCGACCTTCGTGCTGACCCGGATGTTCGGGTTGCGGGCGAGCACCGGGTCGAGGTTGGTGCGGATCTGTTCCATCAGCTTCGCCTCGCCGCCCAGGTTGCCGCCCGAGGCGACCACGTACCGGACCGGTGCGGTCACCCGGTCGAAGACCGGGTCGAGGGCGGCGGGCGCGCAGAGCTCGTTGATTTCGAGGTTGATCTCGGCGTGCTGCTCGGCGCTCATCCGCGCGGCCATGCCGAGTCGGCGGGCGATCGGGAACAGCGGGCTCAGCCGGCGGAACAGCTTGCGGACCTGCTCCCGGGTGGCGTCGTCGAGCCACTCGTGCGGGAACGCGCCGTCCACGGACACCGCCCCGAGGACGCGGTCCGGGTGCCGGGCGGCCCAGTGCACCGCGAGCATCGCGCCGTAGGACCAGCCCACCAGGATCGGCCGGTCCACGCCCCTCGCGGCGAGGACGGCGTCGACGTCGCGCAGGCACGCTTCGAACGAGTAGTCCGCCGAGCGCTTCGACTTGCCACGGGCGCGCTCGTCGAAGGTGATGTGCCGGTAGTCGTCGCCGAGGTCGGCGATGACGCGCCGCCAGTGCGACTGGTCGGCGTAGGAGCCGTTGAGGTAGACCACGGGGCGGCCGGGCCCGCCGGTGTCGGTCACGGCCAGGGCGGTGTCGTCGACGGAGACCATGCCGGTCCAGGCGGGCTGCTCGATGGTCATGGTGTGCCTTCTTCCGGGTGCGGGTGCGGGTGCGGGTGCTGGGGTGGCGGGCTGCCGCGGGCCGCTCTGCTGCGGCTCCTTGTTTCTGATGATGGAAACGCTACGTTGCCTTCACAGTCAATGGCAACTAGTGCGTTGCTCGTAATCAGCATTAGTCCAGGTGAAGGCGCGATTATCGTTGCAGTGGCCTTGAATTTAACGCAACGTCAGCCACCGTGTTCGTTGCACTGGAATGGGAGTGAACGCTATGGTGAGGGCATTCGGGGAAGCGTGAAGGGAGAATCGCGGTGCCGGGAGGCAGGCTCACTCAGCAGGAACGCCAGCAGATCGCGCTGGGGATGGCCGACGGCCTCGCCTACGCGGAGATCGCCAGGCGTCTCGACCGCCCCACCTCGACGGTCACGCGCGAGGTGATGCGCAACGGCGGCCCCACCGCCTACCGTGCCGACCTGGCCCACCGGGCGACCGAACGCCGCCGCGCCCAGCGGCGCAGGCCGGCCGCGCCCCGGGGGCCGGAGGCGCCCCCGCAGGCCCACGGGCGCGATGCCGAGGCCGTGCGCGAGTACCAGGAGACGTACACCACCGTCCTGATGGCCTCCGGCATGCCCAAGATGACGGCCCGGGTGCTGGCCTGCCTCACCCTCACCGACAGCGGCAGCCTCACCGCGTCCGAACTCGCCCGGCACCTCCAGGTCAGCCCGCCGTCGATCTCCAAGGCGATCGCGTTCCTCGACGGCCAGGGCCTCGTCCGCCGGGAGCGCGACGAGCGCCGCCGCGAGCGCTACGTCGTCGACGACGACGTCTGGTACCAGTCGATGATGGCCAGTGCCCGCGCCACCGCCCACCTCGTCGAGGTCGCGCGGCAGGGCGTCGGCGTCCTCGGCCCGCAGACCCCGGCCGCCACCCGCCTGGAGAACATCGCCCGTTTCGTCGACTTCGTCTCCGAGAGCATCGTCCGCGCGGCGGAGCAGGCCCGCGAGATCCTCCACGCGAAGCCCGAGGCGACCCCGTCCGGACCGGCCGCTCCGCGTCCGGACCACGGATAGCCGGCGGTCACCGGGAGGCGGCGCGGTAGGCGCGGCGCCAGGGGCCCGGGTCCGCGCCGAGGGCCTGGACGATGTCGGAGAGCAGTTCGACGTCCAGGCGTTGGCGTCCGCTGCGGAAGCAGTCGTAGACGGTGATCCGCCCGGGTGTGCGTTCCCCGGCCGGGACGCCGCGGGCTGCCCGGACGGAGCTGATCCGCCGGACGATGGTCGAGTAGGAGGGGCTGCCGGCCTCCTGCCTGAGCAGGGTGAGGGACTCGGCGAGCGCGTCCAAGGAGTGCGAACGGGCTAGCGTCGCAGCGGAGTTGACCTCGGCGGCCCGGCAGGAGCACGGGGCCGCCGTGGTGCGCATAGGTGACCAGGTCAACGCTCTGTCCTCCCCCCGCCGGGCCTGCGTGAACAGCCTCTTCGCGCCGGGGGTTCCTGTCAACTGAGGTGAATCAAATGGCGAAATCCATACACTCCCGTTTGTTCGGGATCGTTCGGAAAGCTGCCCAGGCCCTCAACTCCGCTGCCAGGATGGCCGCATTCCGCAGTGACACGACGTCAGAGAGGGAGGTGTCGGACCTCATGAAGTCCGCCCGAAAGATCGTCTCAGCCCTGGCACTCGCGATCGGCCTGAGCGTCTCGTTGCCCGTCGCCGCCGCGCAGGCCGACCCCGCCAATCCGCAGCCCTACGCCTACGGTTACCTCGCCGCGCTCGCCCGCCCGGCCAACGGCGGCCCCAACGGCACCTACTACTGCATGGACGAGTACCGGCAGACCAACGGCGACGGCCGGCCGGTCGTCCTGCGGCCGTGCGACGGCTCCTGGAACCAGTTCTGGTTCGTCTCGGAGGACGGCCTCATCCACAGCACCAACGACGGCCGCTGTCTGTCGGGCCACGTCCCGAGCGGCCCGTCCGACAGCCCGGGCGCCACGGCGGTGGGGTGCAACGGGGGTGACCCGAAGCAGCGTTGGACGTTCGGCACCGACCGCGGCGTGTGCAACGCCGTCGGTGCCTGCCTGACCTACGTCGGCAACCAGGGCCCGCGGAACTCCTACGGACTCTGGACGCTGGGGCGGAACGCGAGCATGGGGCAGACCCAGGAGTTCGACTGGCACCACTCCGACAGCGACCGTCCGATCAACCCCAACATCTAGACATCTGGGCCCTGTCCGGGGACCGGCGGGGGGGGGGGGGGGGGGGGGGGGGGGGGGGGGGGGGGGGGGGGGGGGGGGGGGGGGGGGGGGGGGGGGGGGGGGGGGGGGGGGGGGGGGG